>JBBQAH010000007.1:0-37465 GCA_038316145.1 Burkholderiales bacterium | reverse complement strand
GCCGGTCACCGCGAAGCCCCGCGCCGCCAGCCAGCGCAGGTGGCGGCCGCGTCCGCAGGCCAGGTCCAGCACCCGGCCGCCCGCGGGCAGCAGGTGGGCCCAGCGCAGCAGCCAGTCGGACGGCGCGGCGCCGTTGTGCTGGGGCGGACTCAGGCTTGGCCGCATTGAAGAACCCGAGGTCGGGCTCAAATGCAGGCCCAGACCCGGTTGGCCAGATCGACCACCAGGTGCGGGTTCAGGTAGGCGGCAAAAACTGCGGCCAGCGCGGCGGCCACGGCCGACCCCACCGCCAACCCCACGGCCAGCCGACGCCAGCCTTCGGCCAGGACAGCGCCCATCACGCCGCCGCCGGCACAGTGCCGCCGCGCTGAATCGCGTTTTCACGCACCGGCAGGTTGATCAGCGCGGCGAACACCCCCAGCGCCACCGCGATCCACCACACCCCGTCGTAGTTGCCGGTGGCGTCGTACAACCGGCCGCCCAGCCACACCCCCAGGAACGACCCCACCTGGTGGCTGAAGAAGATGAAGCCGCCCAGCATCGACAAATACTGCACGCCGAAGATCTGCGCCACCACCGCGTTGGTCGGCGGCACGGTGGACAGCCACAGCAGGCCCATCGCACCCGAGAACAAATAGACGCTGACCGGACTGAGCGGTGCCAGCAAAAAGGCCACGATCACGACCGAGCGCAGCGTGTAGATGCCCGACAGGATGTAGCGCTTGGGGACGCGCTGCCCCAGCCAGCCCGCGGTGTAGGTGCCGAACACATTGAACAGCCCTATCAGCGCCAGCGCGGTGGTGGCCACGCCCGGCGCCATGCCGTGGTCGCGCAGGTAGCTGGGCATGTGCACGCCGATGAACACCACCTGGAACCCGCAGACGAAGTAGCCCGCCATCAGCCACTGGAAGCTGCGGTAGCCAAAGGCCTCGCGCAGCGCCGAGCCGATGCTTTGGCGAAACCCCTCGCTCGCGGCCTGCGCCGGCTCACGCAGGCCGCGCGCCAGCGGCAGGATCGCCAGCGCCGCGCAGCCCAGCACAAACAGTGCGTTCTGCCAGCCCCAGGCGCTGATCAGCCAGCTTTCCACCGGCACCATCAAGAACTGGCCGAACGAGCCCGCCGCCGCCGCCACCCCCATCGCCCAGGACCGCTTGTCGGCCGCCACGTTGCGGCCGATCACGCCGTAGATCACGGCATAGGTGCAGCCCGATTGCGCCATGCCGATCAGCACACCCGCGCTGCCGGTAAAAGCCAGGCCCGAGGTGGACAGCGCCATCAGCACCAGACCCAGCGCGTACAGCGCACCGCCCGTCAGCAGAACACGGTAGGCGCCGTAACGATCCGCCAGCATGCCGGCGAACGGCCCGGCGATGCCCCAGGACAGGTTTTGCACCGCCAGCGCAAAGGCAAAGGTCTCGCGGGTCCAGCCGCGGTCCATCGTGATCGGCTGCAGCCACAGGCCAAAGCCATGCCGTATGCCCATCGACAACGTCACCACCAGCGCGCCGCACAGCAGCACCTGGTTCATCGACAGGCGGGCCTCGGGTGCGCTGGTGGGCAGGGTGCTGGCTGCGGTCATGGGGCGAGATGCTAGCGGGCAACGCCGCACACGGCTGCCGACAGACTTTGCGGGTTTGCCCATGCCGGCAGCGGCGAAAGTAGGGACAGACAAAGGTGATGGCGCCTGCCAAGCTGCCGATTCGTTCAATTTTGTCGGAGGTGCCCCATGGCCAGGATGCTCAGCCCGAACTTCTCGTACGACGAGTTTGTCGTCAGCCATTCCGCAGTGCGGCTCGGGATCGACAACAGCCCCGACGCCGAAGCGCTGAAAAACCTCAAGCACCTGACCGCGATGCTGGAGTTGGTGCGCACCGCCCTGGGCAACGTGCCGATGCGCATCAGCAGCGGCTACCGCTGCGACGCGCTCAACGCCGCCATCAAGGGCGCCAAGAACAGCCAGCACAAGACCGGTCTGGCGGTTGACTTCACCGCGCCGGCCTTCGGCACCGTGCTGCAGACGGCCAAGGCGGTGGCGGCTTGCGGCATTGCCTACGACCAGGTGATCTACGAGTACGGCACCTGGGTGCACCTGGGTGTCAGTGCGCCGGGCGCCATCCCCAAGGGCGAGTTGCTGTCGATCGGCGACGCCCGCATCTACCAGCCGGGGCTCAAGAACGTGGCTTGACGTCTTGGCCAGGCGGGCCGTGGCCGATGTCGTGACGCCGGCCCTCCCTAGAATCCCCGCACTGGCCATCCCCCCCCCCAAATCTGCCTCGACCTACGGCGAAGCCTCGATCCGCGTGCTCAAGGGCCTGGAGCCCGTCAAACAGCGGCCGGGCATGTACACCCGCACCGACAACCCGCTGCACACCGTGCAGGAGGTGATCGACAACGCCGCCGACGAGGCGCTGGCCGGGTTTGGCAAGCGCATTGCCGTCACGCTGCACGCCGACGGCTCGGTCAGCGTGGACGACGACGGCCGCGGCATCCCGTTTGGCCTGCATCCCGAGGAGCAGGTGCCGGTGATCGAGATCGTCTATACCCGGCTGCATGCCGGCGGCAAGTTCGACAAGGGCGCGGGCAACGCCTACAGCTTCTCGGGCGGGCTGCACGGCGTGGGTGTCAGCGTGACCAATGCGCTGGCCAAGCGCTTGCAAGTGACCGTCTGGCGCGAGGGCCAGATGGCGACGCTGGCGTTTTCAGGCGGCGACGTGATCGAGCCGCTGGTGCTGCGCAAGCTGGGCGCGGCGGAGCGAGGCATCGCGTCCGAAGGTTTGCGCGAGCGCAAAACAGGCACCAGCGTGCGGGTCTGGCCCGATGCCAAATACTTCGACAGCGTGGACCTGCCGCGCGCCGAGCTGACCCATTTGCTGCGCAGCAAGGCGGTGCTGATGCCGGGCGTGACGGTGAGTCTGGCGATCGAAAAAGGCAGCGACAAGCCGCCGGAGGTCCAGACCTGGGTCTACCAGGGCGGCCTGCGCGATTACCTGGGCCAGGGCCTGGCGGCCGACCCGGTCATCCCGATGTTCGAGGGCGCGGGCTACGCCACCGCGAGCGAGAGCGAAAACTTTGCCGAAGGCGAGGGCGTGGCCTGGGTGCTGGCGTTTACCGAAGACGGCGGGGTGTTGCGCGAGAGTTATGTCAACCTGATCCCGACGGTGGCCGGCGGCACCCATGAAAGTGGCCTGAAGGACGGCCTGTTCGGCGCCGTCAAGAGCTTCATCGAGCTGCACGCCCTGCTGCCCAAGGGTGTCAAGCTGATGCCCGAGGATGTGTTCTCGCGGGCCAGCTTCGTGTTGTCCGCCAAGGTGCTGGACCCGCAGTTCCAGGGCCAGATCAAGGAGCGGCTGAACAGCCGCGACGCGCTGCGCCTGGTCAGCCAGTTCACCCGGCCGCCGTTGGAGCTGTGGCTGAACCAGCACGTCGAGCACGGTAAACGCCTGGCCGAGCTGGTGATCCGCCAGGCCCAGACCCGCCAGCGGGCTAGTCAAAAGGTGGAAAAGCGCAAGGGCTCGGGCGTGGCGGTGCTGCCCGGCAAGCTGACCGATTGCGAAAGCCGCGACCTGTTACTCAACGAGGTGTTTCTGGTCGAGGGCGACTCGGCCGGTGGCTCGGCCAAGATGGGCCGCGACAAGGAGACGCAGGCCGTGCTGCCGCTGCGCGGCAAGGTGCTCAACGCCTGGGAGGTCGAGCGCGACCGGCTGTTTGCCAACAACGAGATCCACGACATCTCGGTGGCGATCGGCATCGACCCGCACGGGCCGGGCGATTCACCTGATTTTTCGGGCCTGCGCTACGGCAAGGTTTGCATCTTGAGCGATGCGGACGTGGACGGCTCGCACATCCAGGTGCTGCTGCTGACGCTGTTTTTCCGCCACTTCCCCAAATTGATCGAGCGCGGCCATGTCTACATCGCCAAGCCACCGCTGTTCCGCATCGACGCTCCGGCGCGCGGCAAAAAGCCGGCCGCCAAGTTCTATGCGCTCGATACCGGCGAGCAAGAGGCCACGCTCGACAAGCTGCGCAAGGAGGGCGCCAAAGAGGGCTCCTGGAGCATCAGCCGCTTCAAGGGCCTGGGCGAGATGAGCGCCGAGCAGCTGTGGGAGACCACGCTCAATCCTGAGACCCGCCGCCTGCTGCCGGTGGCCTGGGGTGTGCTGAGTTTCGATGAGACAGTGAGCAGCTTCACCAAGCTGATGGGCAAGGGCGAGGCGGCGTCACGGCGTGAACTGATGGAACTGCACGGCGACGCGGTTGAGATCGATGTCTGACCATCGTCCGGCGGCGGGCGCAGGCGGGGCGCAGCGCGTCCGTCTGCGCCCGACCCTGCTCAGCGACCTGGACTTCGTGATCCAGGTCGAGACCGATGGCCACAACCTGCCGTTCATCACGCCCTGGGAGCGCACCCAGCACGAGGGGGCGGTGCGGTTTCCGGATTTTCGGCATTTCATCGTCGAGGCCGGGCCGGGCTTTGAGGCGGCGGGATTTGTCATCCTGCAAGGCTGCCGCAACCCGCACCGCAGCGTCGAGATGAAACGCCTGGTGCTGGCGCACGACGGGCAGGGCCAAGGGCTGGGCCGCGCCTGCGTGCGGGCGCTCAAATTGATGGCCTTCCGCGACCTGCACGCCCACCGCTTCTGGCTCGATGTCAAGGCGCTCAACACCCGGGCCCAGTTGCTCTACGGCTCCGAGGGTTTTGTCGAAGAAGGCCGGTTGCGCGAAAGCGTGCGCCTGACCGGCAACAACGCCGACGGCTACGACAGCCTGATCGTGATGAGCCTGCTGGACCGCGAGTACCAGGCGCGGGTGGCGCTGGGGCTGGACAGCGCGGCTGCAGCCTGATGCCTGCGCTGCGCGCAAGCGCGGCAAGCTGTTGCAACGCAAGCCCAGGCGCCGTGCCGGGTGCGATGATCCTGGCCATGAAGCGAACCCGCCTCACCCGCCAGGCCCCAGACCGCGAAGCCGCCCTGGCGCAATACCGCCGCCGCGCAGGCATTTACGACCTGGAGCTGGCGCTGTTCGAGCCCCTGCGGCGCCAGGCCATAAAGCGGCTGGCGCTGCGGCCGGGCGAGGTGGTGCTGGATGTCGGTTGCGGCACCGGCCTGAGCCTGGAGCTGCTCTGCCAGGCGATCGGCGCAAATGGCCGCATTGTCGGCATCGAGCAGTCGCCCGAGATGATCGATCTGGCCCGCCGGCGCGTGGCCCAGCACCAGCTGCCCGGCGTGACGCTGCTGAACAGCCCGGTGGAGTTGGCCGCCATGACCCTCAAGGCCGATGCCGCGCTGTTCCATTTCACCCACGACATCCTGCGGCAGCCGGCAGCGGTGGCCAACGTGCTGCGTCACCTCAAGCCCGGCGCGCGGGTGGTGGCCTCGGGCCTGAAGTGGGCGTCGCCGCTGCTGTGGCCGGTCAACCTGCTGGTGCTGCCGGCGGCGCTGCATTCGGTCACCTCGACCGAAGGGCTGGCCGCGCCCTGGGACCAGTTGAGTGAGCACCTGGACAGCTTCGAGGTCGAGTCCGTCTACTTCGGCGGTGCCTACCTGGCCAGCGGCGTGCTCAAAGCCGCGCCGCGCCGCTGTTGATCAGGCGGTTTCAGGCGCCGGCGGCACCAGCAGCCCGCGCTGCACCGCCGGCCGTGCCTCAAACTCGGCCAGCACCCGCAGCACCTGGGTAAATTGGCCGATCTGCAGCAGATCACCCGCGCCGTAGAAGCCCACCAGGGCGCGCACCCAGGGCCAGATCGCGATGTCGGCGATGCTGTAGTCATCGCCCAGCATCCAGGCCCGGCCGGCCAGGTGAATGTCGAGCACGCCCAGCAATCGGGTGCATTCAGCCGCGTAGCGGTCGCGTGGGCGCTTGTCCCCGTAGTCCTTGCCGGCAAACTTGTGGAAGAAGCCGAGCTGGCCAAACATCGGCCCGATGCCGCCCATCTGGAACATCAGCCACTGCAATGCCTGGTAGCGGCCGGCCGGGTCCGCCGGGACGCATCGGCCGGTCTTCTCCGCCAGGTAGAGCAGGATCGCGCCGGATTCGAACAACGCCAGGGGCTGGCCGCCCGGGCCGTCCGGGTCGAGCAGGGCCGGGATCTTGTTGTTCGGGCTGATCGACAGGAACTCGGGCGACATCTGGTCCTGGGTGTCGAAGCTGACCCGGTGTGCCTCATAGGGCAGGCCCAGTTCTTCCAGCAGGATGGACACCTTGACGCCGTTGGGCGTGGGCAGCGAGTACAGCTGGATGCGTTCGGGGTGGCGGGCCGGCCATTTCTGGGTGACGGCAAAGCGGGACAGGTCGGGCATGCGGGGTCCGTGTGGGGTGGAGCGGGGCCGTCACCGTAGCACGGGCGGTCCGACAGTGCACGCGCCGGTGGCCAGGCATGCGCCGCACACGCTGCCGGCCACGCCGTCAGCACCGCCGCATTTCGGGGGCCTTGCGTGCGCTGGCAGACAGCATCGCCAGGCGGCGCCGGTCAGACTCTGGCATCGCTTTGATGTTGTGCGCCGAACCCGGCCACCACCCAAGCCCTCGACAGGTGCCGCCCAAATGTCCCGTGTCCATGTCTCAGTCAACCCGCCGATGCTGTCCTCGCGGCCAGCGATGGCAAGCCGGCCTACCCCTGGCGCACCGGATACCGGCCCGTCCGAGCATCCGGTAGACCGCCTGCTGTCCTGCATCGCCGGGTTCTACGGCGACGAGGAACAGGCCCGCAGCAAAGCAGAGCAGATTCGGCAAGAGCACGGGCTGGGATCGGCCCAACTGGTGTTGCTGAGCCCGCGGGATGCCGCGCGCAAGCAGTTCTCGCGCCTCGCCGGATTGTGGGCTGGTCACTGGCCGGCGGGCCGCCAGTCGCTTGTCGATGGGCACTTGAGCACAGCCCTGTTGGCCGTGGCGGTGCTGGCGCTGGCCGGCTGGGGCACGGTGTTGTGGTCGGACGACCCCGGCATTTTCAGCCAGGCACCGACGTTGGCCTGGCTGGGCGGGCCCCTGGGATTGGGGCTGGTAGCGGCCTGGCTGTTGCAGCGCAAGAGCACCCGGCCGCATGTGCGGCGCTTCGAGTCGCGTGTGCAGCAGCAGCTTGCCCAGGGCCACTGGGCGCTGGTGGTCTGCAAGCTGCCTTGGGCGCAACAGGCCGGCGTGCTGGCGCTGCTGCGCACCGGCAGCCTGCGCTGGTGCGCGGTGGCCGAACCGTCCGCCAGGCTTTGACCCCAGACCGGCGCTGGCGAGTCAATACGACTTGGACAGCCCCAGCACCTTTTCGGCGATGAAACACAGCATCAGCTGCGGGCTGACCGGCGCCAACCGCGGGATCCACGACTCGCGCAGGTAGCGCTCGACGTGGTACTCCCGGGCATAGCCCATGCCGTCGTGGGTGAACATTGCCGTCTCGCAGGCCCGGTAGCCGGCCTCGGCGCCCAGGTATTTGGCTGCGTTGGCCTGCGCCGCGCAGGGCAGGCCTGCGTCATACAGCGTGGCGCCTTGTCCAGGCCCTGGATCAGCAGCGGCAGCCAGCGCGCTTTTTGCTCAGGCGTGCCGAATACCACTGCAGGGTGAAGGCCAAAGATGATCATGTGCACGGCTGACGCGCCCGACAGGCCGGCGCCGGTGGCGGCAATCGTGTGCATCATCAGCGCCGCCTCAAAAATACCCAGGCCAGCACCACCGTATTCGGTGGGCATCGCAATGCCTAGCCAGCCGGCATCGGGAAGTCCATCGCGCAAGGGTAGGGGTTGGCAAGCCCGGCGTTTGACGCCGAAGCGACGGTCTGGGTGCTTACAATGCTTGACCAACCTTGGTCAAGTTCAGGCCTCCGCCGAACCCCTAAACATGCAAGTCAACATCTACGAAGCCAAGACCCGCTTGTCCGAGCTGGTGGAGCAGGCGCGCCAGGGCGTCACGGTGGTGATCGCCAAGAACGGCACGCCGCTGGCCAAGCTGGTGGCGTTGGACGCCGCGCCCAAACGCAAGATCATCTTCGGCTTGATGAAGGGTGAGTTTGAAATACCCGACGACTTCGACGCACCGTTGCCTGACGACTTGCTGGCGATGTTCGAAGGCCCGGACCCGGCCGTTTCGACCACGCCGTGAAGTTGCTGCTCGACACCCACATCCTGCTGTGGGTGATGCTGGGGGCGCCGCAGCTCACCCCCGCAGCTCGCCGCTTGATCGAAGCAGCCGAAAGCTTGCATGTGAGCACCGTATCGCTTTGGGAACTGGCCATCAAGCGCAGCCTGGGCAAACTCAAGCTCGACACCGAGGCGCTGGACGCCCATCTGGCCGCCAGCGCCGTTGTGCCGCTGGCGATCAGCTGGGCGCACGCCCGGCAATTGCGCGCATTGCCCGTGCTGCACGGCGATCCGTTTGATCGCATGCTGGTGGCGCAGGCGATGACTGAGCCGCTGCACTTGCTGACGCATGATGCAGCGCTGCTGCCCTACTCGCCGCTGGTGATTTTTGTCTGACCCTTTTGTCTGATCCTTCTCTCTGACCCGTTCGTCTGACCCGTTCACCTGATCCGTACGCCGGCCTTGCCGGATTTCTCTGCCTGCCAAGCTGCAATGCCCGAACAACTCTCCCTGCTGACCCCGCCCCCGCCGAGCAACCCCGACGCGATCACGCTGGCGCACTACGCCGAGCGCGCCTACCTGGAGTACGCGCTGTCGGTCGTCAAAGGCAGGGCGCTGCCCGATGTCTGCGACGGCGCCAAGCCGGTGCAGCGCCGCATCCTGTACGCCATGCAGCGCATGGGCCTGGGACACACCGGGCCGGGCGCGGCGGGCGCACCCAAGCCTGTCAAGAGCGCCCGGGTGGTGGGCGACGTGCTGGGCCGGTTCCATCCGCACAGCGACCAGGCGGCCTACGACGCGCTGGTGCGCATGGCGCAGGATTTCTCGCTGCGCTACCCGTTGATCGACGGCCAGGGCAACTTCGGCAGCCGGGACGGCGACGGCGCGGCGGCGATGCGCTACACCGAGGCGCGGCTGTCGCCCATCGCCCGGCTGCTGATGGACGAGATCGACGAGGGCACGGTCGACTTCATCCCCAACTACGACGGCTCGACCGAAGAACCGCGCCAACTGCCGGCCCGCCTGCCGTTTGCGCTGCTCAACGGCGCGTCCGGCATCGCCGTGGGCCTGGCCACCGAGATCCCCAGCCACAACCTGCGCGAGGTAGCCGCCGCCGCAGTGGCGCTGATCCGCAACCCGTATTTGCTGGACGACGAGCTCTACACGCTGGTGCCCGGGCCGGACTACCCCGGCGGCGGCCAGATCATCAGCTCGGCCGCCGACATTCGCGACGCCTACGCCACCGGGCGTGGCAGCCTGAAGGTGCGCGCCCGCTGGAAGATCGAGGACCTGGCGCGCGGCCAGTGGCAGCTGGTGGTGACCGAGCTGCCGCCCGGCACCA
Source organism: Burkholderiales bacterium (assembly GCA_038316145.1). Taxonomy (GTDB): domain Bacteria; phylum Pseudomonadota; class Gammaproteobacteria; order Burkholderiales; family Burkholderiaceae_C; genus Pseudaquabacterium. The sequence continues at coordinate 28,063 of JBBQAH010000007.1, read as the reverse complement.
GCAGCCAAAAGGTGCTCGAAGAGATCGAGGAGCTGACCAACCCCAAGGTCAAAGCCGGCAAGAAGGCGCTGTCCGCCGACCAGACCCAGCTCAAGGCCAGCGTGCTGGCGGTGCTGGATGCTGTGCGGGACGAGTCCGGTCGAGAGGCCGCTGTGCGCCTGGTGTTCGAGCCCAAGAGCCGCACGGTGGAGCAGGCCGACCTGATCACCCAGTTGCTGGCCCACACCAGCCTGGAGACCAGCGCGCCGATCAACCTGACGATGATCGGCGGCGACGGCCGGCCGACGCAAAAGTCGCTGCGCCAGATGTTGGTCGAGTGGCTGGCCTTCCGCGAGGCCACGGTGTCGCGCCGTACCCGGCATCGGCTGGACAAGGTGCTGGCGCGCATCCACATCCTGGAGGGCCGGGCGCTGGTGCTGCTCAACATCGACGAGGTGATCCGCATCATCCGGCAGAGCGATGAGCCCAAGGCCGCGCTGATCGAGCGGTTTACGCTCACCGACCGCCAGGCCGAGGACATTCTCGAGATCCGCCTGCGCCAGCTGGCCCGGCTCGAAGCCATCAAGATCGAGCAAGAGCTGAAAGGCCTGCGCGAGGACCAGGCCAAGCTGGAAGAAATCCTTGGCAGCCCGGCGGCACTCAAGCGCCTGCTGATCCGCGAGATCGAGGCCGATACCAAGACCCACGGCGACGAGCGCCGCACGCTGATCCAGACCGAGAAGCGTGCGGTGGCCGAGATCCGGGTGGTCGACGAGCCGGTGACGGTGGTGGTCAGCACCAAGGGCTGGGTGCGGGCGCTCAAGGGCCACGAGGTGGATGTGGCCACGCTGCAGTTCAAGGCCGGCGATGCGGGTTACGGCACGTTTGCCTGCCGCAGTGTGGACACGCTGCTGGTGTTTGGCACGGCAGCCAAGGGCAGCGGCCGGGTCTATTCGGTGCCCATCAGCGCGCTGCCGGGTGGGCGCGGTGACGGCCTGCCGGTCACCAGCCTGATCGACCTGGAGCCCGGCACCCAGCCGGCGCACTACTTTGCCGGACCAGGGCAGGCCACGCTGTTGCTGGCCAATTCCGGGGGTTTTGGCCTGCTGGCCCATGCGGCCGACCTGCAGGGCCGGCAAAAAGCCGGCAAGGCCTTTTTGACGCTGGAAGACGGTGAACTGCTGCTGCCGCCAGCGGTGGTGGCGCAAGCTCACCGCCAGGTGGCCTGCCTGTCGGGCGACGGCCGGCTGCTGGTGTTTGCGCTGTCTGACCTCAAGCTCCAGCCCAAGGGCGGGCGCGGCCTGACGCTGATGGATGTGGACAGCAAGGCGCCGCTGCTGGCAGCAGTGACTATTGCCGAGTCGGTGACGGTGCAAGGCAGCGGCCGGGGCGGCAAGCCCAAGGATGAATTGATCAAGGGTGTGGCCCTGGCCAGTTACCAGGGCAAGCGGGCCCGCAAGGGCCGGATGGTCGAGGGGCTGCAAAAGGTGTTGCGGCTGGCTTGACAGCCCGTGGCCATGACCGGGTTGCTTCGCCTACGCAGTGCGCTGCGGTCGCCGTAGACTGCAATACATGACACGACCTGTAAGCCAACTGGTCATCGATGTTGAGCACCATCGAGGTCAATGAGGATAAATGTCATGACACAACTTGTTCTGGATATGCCCGAGGCTGCCTTTGCCACCCTGCGTAAAAACCCGAAGGAATTTGGCAGTGAAATGCGCATTGCCGCCGCCGTCAAGTGGTATGAAATGGAGCAAGTGTCGCAAGGCCGCGCCGCAGAAATTGCCGGGCTGACGCGTGCTGAATTCATCACCGCGCTTGGGCGCTACAAAGTCAGTCCGTTCCAATACACGGCGGAGGACGTTCTGGAGGAGTTGCGTGATGTCGATTGAGCGCGTTGCCGTCAACGCGTCGCCTTTGATTACGCTATATCGCGCCAATCTTCACCCCTTGCTGCCGCAGATATTTCCCGAAATTTTGGTGCCCGAAGCGGTCTGGGACGAAGTTGTCAGCTGCACGCATGATGACCCCGCCGCACAAGGCTTGCCGATTGCTGTCTGGGCCAGGAAGACGACCGCAACAATCCGGCCGGAAGTCGAAGCCTGGAATCCGGGCGCAGGCGAGACTGCGCTGTTGTCCCTGGCCTTTGCAGACAAGCGCACAGTGGTCATCATGGATGACCGTGCCGCGCGACGGTGTGCCCAAGTTTTCGGCATTGCCAGCATCGGGACAGCCGGCGTCGTGGTGCTTGCCAAGCGTCGCGGCTTTATTCCGTCCATCGAACAGGCGCTGCGGCAACTACAGGCTGCCGGGCTCTGGATGTCAGAGGCACTGATCAGTCAGCTTGCGGCAGAAGACCAACCATCGCTCTAGGTGGGCGGAACCTCAGCATGCTTCGTCGCTTCAGCGCTCGCCGGGCCAGTGGGCAAGCGTGCGCGCAAGGGCCGGGTGGTCGCGGGGCTTCAAAAGGGTTTGCGGCTGGTTTGAGAGCCAGGCAATAGCGAATGACTGGTCCGAACTCAGATCCCGCAGCAGCGCTGAGCGGCAGCACAGCGCTGCTGCCCCCGCTGTGGCGCCAGCGCGAGTACCGGCTGCTGTGGTCCGGGCAGGTGGTCTCCACGCTGGGCTCACATGCCGCCGGCATCGTCATCCCGCTGCTGATCCTGGCGATGACCGGCTCCCCTGCAGCCGTAGGCGTTGCGAGCGCGCTGGGCATCGGGCCCTACCTGCTGTTGAGCCTGCCGGTGGGCGCGCTGGTCGACCGCTGGAACCGCCGCCACCTGATGATCTGGAGCGACCTGGGCCGCGCCCTGGTCACCCTCAGCGTGCCGATCGCGCTCTGGCTGGACCGGCTGACGCTGACCCAGCTCTACATCGTGGCGGCGCTGAACGGCACGATGATGGTGTTTTTCAACCTGGCCGAGGTGGCGGCGCTGCCGCGGGTGGTGGCCAAGGCCCAGTTGCCGCAGGCCACGGCGCAAAACCAGGCGGGTTATGCGGGTGCCGAGATCGTCGGCCCGGCGCTGGGCAGCTGGTTGTTCCAGAGCGTCGGCCGGGCCTGGCCGTTTGTTGCGGATGCCGTGAGCTACCTGGCCTCGGCCGCGCTGGTGTGGCGGCTGCGCACCAACTTTGCGCCGGCGCCCGCCACCGCGCCACGCCACTTGCGGGCCGAGATGATGGAGGGCCTGCGCTGGCTGTGGCGGCAACGCCTGGTGCGCACGATGGCGGTGGTCACCGGTGTCTGCAATTTTGTCGAAGCTGCGCTGCCGCTGCTGCTGATCATCTCGGCCCAGCGCGCCGGTGCCGACGCCGCCAGCATTGGGCTGGTCTTCAGCTGCGGCGGGGTGGGCGGCGTGGCGGGTGCGCTGGTCAGCGGCTGGGTGATGCGGCGCTGGCGCTTTGGCACCATCATTTTTGTCACCCTGGCCTTGCAGGCGCTGTTGCTGGCGCTGCTGGGCTTGGCTTCTGGGCCACTGGCACTGGGCGTGGTCTACGGCCTGATCATGTTTGTCGGGCCAATCTACAACGTGGTGCAGTTCAGCTACCGCCTGGCGCTGATCCCGGATGCGCTGCAGGGCCGGGTCAACAGCGCCTACCGGCTGGTGGCGCATTTCGGCGCACCGTTTGGCGCCGCGCTGGGCGGCTTGCTGATCGAGCGCTGGGGCGTTGCGCCGGCGCTGGCCTTTTTTGTGGGGGTGTCGGTGCTGTTGGCGGGCGCCGCTGGCCTGCATCCTGCCATCCGCCAGGCCGGCTTGCCCCGCGCCGATTGATCGCCATTGATCCCGGTCAGGCTTGCCCGCCGCCCGCAACGTGACCGGGTTGCCCCGCCTACGCGGCGCGCTGCGGCCGCCGTAGACTGCAAACCATGACAAAGGGTGCCCCGCACGGGCGGCTGGGTTCAATGGGTATTTTTTCAACCGTGCGTGAGGGCGCTCCCAACCTGGAGACTCATCGACGTGCGTCCCACCGATGTGGCCGACCCGGAATACTTCCACAAGGTCGTTGATTGCCAATGGGCCTGCCCGGCCCACACCCCCGTCCCCGAGTACATCCGGCTGATCGCCCAGGGCCGTTACGACGACGCCTACATGGTCAACTGGGTGTCCAACGTCTTCCCGGGCGTGCTGGGCCGAACCTGTGACCGGCCCTGCGAGCCGGCCTGCCGGCGCGGCCGGGTCGAGGAAGAGAACGCCAGCAAGCCGGAGCCCGTGGCGATTTGCCGGCTCAAGCGGGTGGCGGCCGACTTCAAGGGTGACGACGTGCGCGCCCGCATGCCGCGCCCCAGCCACAAAAACGGCAAGCGGGTGGCCTGTGTCGGCGCCGGGCCGGCGTCGCTCACCGTCGCACGCGACCTGGTCAGCCAGGGCTACGCCGTCACCGTGTTCGACGGCGAGAAAAAGGCGGGGGGTTTCATCCGCACCCAGATCCCACGCTTCCGCCTGCCCGAGAGCGTGATCGACGAAGAGTGCGACTACATCCTGAACCTGGGGGTCGATTTCAGGTCCGGTCAGCGCATCGCGTCGATGACAGCGCTGCTGGCCGGGGGCTGGGACGCGGTGTTTGTGGGCTGCGGCGCACCGCGCGGCCGTGATCTCGACCTGCCCGGCCGTGCTGAGGCCAAAGACGCCATCCACATCGGCATCGACTGGCTGGCCTCGGTCTCGTTCCAGCATGTCACCCAGGTCAAGGCACGGGTGATCGTACTGGGCGGTGGCAATACCGCGATGGACTGCTGCCGCTCGGCGCGCCGTCTTGGCGCAAACGACGTCAAGGTGATCGTGCGCTCGGGCTTCGACGAGATGAAAGCCTCGCCCTGGGAAAAAGAAGACGCCCAGCACGAGGGCATCCCGATCATCAACTTCCATGTGCCCACCGCGTTTGTGCACCAGGCCGGCGTGCTGGTCGGCATGCGCTTCGAGGTGGTCGAGGCGGTGTTTGATGCACAAGGCAAGCGCCGCCTGGTGCCCACCGGCGCGCCCGAGGTCGAGTTTGGCTGCGACGAGGTGCTGATCGCGGTCGGGCAAGAAAACAGCTTTCCCTGGATCGAGCGAGACTGCGGGGTGGCCTTCGATGTGCACGGCATGCCGACGGTGGACGCCAAGACCTTCCAGGCCAGCCTGCCGCGGGTGTTTTTTGGTGGCGATGCGGCCTTCGGCCCCAAGAACATCATCACCGCCGTGGCGCATGGCCATGAGGCTGCGGTGTCGATCGACCGCTTTTTGCACCACGAGCCGGTCACCCAGCGCCCGCCGCCTCACCTCAACCTGCTGTCGCAGAAGATGGGCATCCACGAGTGGAGCTACCACAACGCGGTGTCCAACGACCTGCGCTTCAAGGTGCCCTGGGCCAACGCCCAGAAGGCGTTGTCGAGCATCAAAGTCGAGGTCGAGCTGGGCTTCGATCTGGCCACGGCCTTCAAAGAGGCCGAGCGCTGCCTGAACTGCGACGTGCAGACCGTGTTCAACGAGAAACAATGCATCGAGTGCGACGCCTGCGTCGACATCTGTCCGATGGACTGCATCAGCTTCACCAGCAACGGCGACGAGGCCGACTTGCGCGGGCGCCTGAGCGCACCGGCGCTGAACCTGGCGCAAGACCTCTACGTCAGCGGCGGGCTCAAGACCCAGCGGGTGATGGTCAAGGACGAGGACGTCTGCCTGCACTGCGGCCTGTGTGCCGAGCGCTGCCCCACCGGCGCCTGGGACATGCAGAAGTACCTGTACCAGACGACGCAGGCCGGGCCGAGTTGCCGCGACAAGAAACCCGGCTCAAAACGGCAGGCGGCTGCCGCATGAAGCGCATCGAAGCGGTCAACGACTTTGTCGTCAAGTTTGCCAACGTCAACGGCTCGGGCTCGGCCTCGGCCAACGAGTTGTTTGCCAAGGCCATCCTGCGCATGGGCGTGCCGGTCAGCCCGCGCAACATCTTCCCCAGCAACATCCAGGGCTTGCCGACCTGGTACGAGGTGCGGGTCAGCGAGCGCGGCTGGCTGGGCCGGCGTGGCGGCATCGACATGATGGTGGCGATGAACCCGCAAACCTGGGGCGCCGACGTGGCCGAGGTCGAGCCCGGTGGCTACCTGTTCTACGACAGCACCAAGCCGCTGCCGCCCGAGGCCTTTCGGGACGACATCTCGGTCATCGGCATGCCGGTCACAGCCATCTGCAATGCCACCTACGAGGACTCGCGCCAGCGCCAGCTGTTCAAGAACATCATGGTGCTGGGCGCCTTGTCGCAGCTGATGGACATCGCGGCCGACGTGATCGAGAGCCTGTTTGGTGAGCAATACCGCGGCAAGGAGCGCCTGCTCGAATCCAATGTGCGGGCCTTGCAGGCCGGCCGCAGTTTTGCGCGCGACCACCTCATGCCGCCCAAGTCGCCCAAGATGGGCCTGCGGGTCAAGAAGTCCAACCAGGTTGGTGACCGCATCTTCGTCGAGGGCAACGCCGCAACGGCCTTGGGGCTCGTCTACGGCGGTGCCACGGTCTGCGCCTGGTACCCGATCACGCCGTCTTCCTCAGTGGCCGAGGCGTTCGAGAAGTACTGCCGCAAGTACCGGGTGGACGCCGAGACCGGCGAGCACAAGTTCGCCATCGTGCAGGCCGAGGACGAAATCGCCTCGATCGGCATGGTCACCGGCGCCGGCTGGAACGGCGCACGGGCATTCACCGCCACCTCGGGCCCGGGGGTGTCGCTGATGACCGAGTTCATCGGCCTGGCCTACTTTGCCGAGATCCCGCTGACCATCATCGACGTGCAGCGCGGCGGGCCGTCCACCGGCATGCCCACCCGCACCCAGCAGGCCGACCTGATCAGCTGCGCCTACGCCTCGCACGGCGACACCAAGCATGTGATGCTGCTGCCGCAAGACCCGGCGGAGTGTTTCGAGCACGCCGCCACCGCGCTGGACCTGGCAGATCGGCTGCAGACGCCGGTGTTCGTGATGACCGACCTGGACATCGGCATGAACCAGCGCCTGTGTGAGCCTTTGACGTGGGATGACACCCAGCGCTACGACCGCGGCAAGGTGATGACCGCCGCCGAGCTGGAATCCGGCACCGATTTCGGCCGCTACAAGGATGTGGACGGTGACGGCATACCCTGGCGCACACTGCCGGGCACACACCCGACACTGGGCGCATTTTTTACCCGTGGCACCACGCGCGACCCCTACGCGCGCTACAGCGAGACCGGCGACGACTACACCTACAACGTCAAGCGCCTGCTCAAGAAGTTCGCCACCGCGGCCGACATGGTGCCGCAGCCGGAATTGCACAAAGCGGCCAAGAAAACGCGCCTGGGTGTGCTGTACTTCGGCTCGACCTCACCGGCGATGGACGAGGCGCTGGAAGCGCTGGCCGAGTCCGGCATCCACCTGGATGCGATGCGGCTGCGGGCGTTTCCGTTTCCGGCCAGCGTGCTCGACTTCATCTCGGCGCACGACCATGTGTTTGTGGTCGAGCAAAACCGCGACGCCCAGATGCGCACGCTGTTGATCAACGAGTTGGAGATCGACCCGGCCTGGCTGACCAAGGTGCTGCACTACGACGGCACGCCGATCACCGCGCGCTTCATCACCCAGGCCATCACGACCCACGTTCATGCCTTGGCGGTAGCACCGCGCCGTGAACGCATCGTCTGATCCGCGTTGATCCGAGTTGATCCGAGTTGATACAGAACCCCCCGCATGACCTACCTCACCAAACCCAAGCTGCACCACCCGACGCTGGTCCGCAACAAAGTGGGTTACACCCGGCGCGACTACGAGGGCAAGATCAGCACGCTGTGCGCCGGCTGTGGTCACGACTCGATCTCGGCGGCGATCGTGCAGGCCTGCTGGCAGCTCGACATCGCCCCGCACCGGGTGGCCAAGCTCTCAGGCATCGGCTGCTCCAGCAAGACCCCCGACTATTTTCTGGGCGCCAGCCACGGCTTCAACACCGTGCACGGCCGCATGCCCAGCGTGCTGACCGGCGCCAACCTGGCCAACCGCGACCTGCTGTACCTGGGCGTGTCGGGCGACGGTGATTCGGCGTCCATCGGCATCGGCCAGTTTGCCCACGCCATGCGGCGGGCGGTGCGCATGGTCTACATCGTCGAGAACAACGGCGTCTACGGCCTGACCAAGGGCCAGTTCTCGGCCACCGCCGACCGCGGCAGCAAGAGCAAGAAGGGCGTGGTCAACCCCGATTCACCAGTGGACCTGGTGGGCATGGCGCTGCAGCTTGGCGCCACCTACGTGGCGCGCGGGTTTTCGGGCGACAAGGGCCAGTTGGTGCCGCTGATCGAGGGCGCGATCCGCCACGGCGGCGCTGCCTTCATCGACGTCATCAGCCCTTGTGTTGCCTTCAACAACCACGCCGGCAGCACCCGCAGCTACGACTACGTGCGCGAGCACAACGAGGCGGTGAGCCGGATCGACTTCATCGACCTGGCGGCACCCGTCACGGCTGATGTGGGTTTTGGCGAAGTCATCACGCTGCCCCAGCACGATGGCAGCGTGATGCGGCTGCGCCGGCTGCAGGCCGGCTACGACCCGACCGACCGGATCGGCGCCACGCTCCAGGTGATGGCGCACCAGGCACGCGGCGAGATCGCCACCGGCCTGCTCTACATCGACCCGGAGGCCTCGGACCTGCATGCCGGGCTGAACACGGTGGCCCGGCCGCTGAACAGCCTGGCAGAGGCCGATCTGTGCCCGGGCCAGGCGGCGCTGGCGCAACTCAACGCCTCGCTGCGTTAGAACTTGCCGGGTGCGTCAGCCACGAGCGCCTTCCGGCGCTCCTGCGCAGGCTCAGCCGGCCAGTGCGTACGGCCCGCCGCGCTCCAGCGCACGCTGATAGGCCGGCCGGGCCTGGAAGCGCTTGACCCAGGCATCCATTGCCGGGTAGCTGGCGCGCAGGGTGCGTGCGGCCTCGCCGACAAAACTCATCTGGATGTCGGCACCCGTCAGGCTGCCTGCCACCAGCCAGTCGCGGCCCTGCAGGCTGCGCTCGACATAACCCAGGTGGTTGGCCAGCTCGCTGTTGATGCGCGGCGCCAGCGGCGCGCCGGCGTCCCCCAGCCGGCCGACATACAGCTTGAGCATCAACGGCAGCATGGCCGAGCCTTCGGCATAGTGCAGCCACTGCTGGTAGACCTCGAAGTCGGGTGTGCCGGCAGCAGGCTGCAGGCGACCGCCGCCGTGCTGGCGGATCAGGTAGTCGATGATCGCGCCCGACTCGATGATCTTCAGCCCGCCGTCCTCGAGCACCGGCGACTTGCCCAGCGGATGAACGGCAGCCAACTCGGGCGGCGCCAGCCGGGTGGTGGCGTCACGGGCGTAGTGCTGGATCTCATAGGGCAGGCCCAGCTCTTCGAGCAGCCAGAGCACACGCTGCGAGCGTGAATCGTTGAGGTGGTGGACAACAATCATGGACGCACTTTCTTGACGGAGAGATCTCGCTGATTGTGGTCGGGTTGGGCCCGCGCCGCACCGGGGTGCGCCCTGATGCGGCGGCTGAGAGCGTCGGGTCGCGTGCGGTGTATCGCTGACGAATGCTCGTCCGATTTTGGGTCTGCCTGCAAAAGAGTGATCAAGAAGCGGGCGCTTTCTGCCGATAGGAACACATCGCAGGGCGGCGCTCCCGGGTTGCCCCGACAGGTGACTTCCGGCGTTTCTTGGCCGCCCGGCCCTGCCATCAACCCAACCCGCCCTTGGAGTGCGCCGCCGTGAGTGACATGTCAGCAGGACAGGACGCCCTCGATCAACTCGACGAGCGGGTGCGCCTGCTCGCCAGCACGCTGGTGGAACTGGGCTGGGATGTGGCCTTTCACCAGTTGGCCGACGAGTTGCCCGACGCCCGCGAACGCCTGGTGCATGTGGGCCAGATGACTGAAGCGGCCGCCAACAAGGTGCTCGATCTGGTGGACGAGGCCCAGCTGCGCTGTGGCCCTGCCGCCAGGCAGGCCAACGACCTGGCCGCCCGCCTGGCCGGTTTGGCCGAGCACCCCGAACTGGGGGTGGGTGAAGCGCGCGCCGCTTTGGCCGAGGCAGCGGCCGTGTTGCAGCAGCAGGCGGATGAATCGCAATCACACGCTGCCGTGCTGAGCCAGATCATGATGGCGCAGGATTTTCAGGACCTGTCCGGCCAGGTGATCAAAAAAGTGGTGCAGATCATCAGCCACACCGAGCAGCAACTGCTGCAGTTGCTGGCGCAGAGCGAAGGCACAGCGATGGGGATGCTGGAGTTTGCCCCGTTGCAGGGCCCGCAAGTGCCCGAGAAGGCGGTGGCCCAGGCCGATGTGGACGCGCTAATGGCCTCGCTGGACTTCTAGCCCCGCGCAAGCGCCGGGCGCTCAGCGCGCCAGCAGTTCCAGCGCGCGGTCCATGCCGCCGGCTTCGATCGAGATCATGGCCTGCTCGCGCACCGCGGGCTTGCCGTGGAAGCAGATCGACAGGCCGGCCACGCTCATCATCGGCAGGTCGTTGGCGCCGTCGCCCACCGCGATCGCGCGGCCGGGGTCGATGCCCATCAGCTCACAGACTTCCATCACCACGCGGCGTTTCTCGTTGCCGTCGCAGATGTCGCCCCAGGGCCGCTCGACCAGCCTGCCGGTGAGTTGGCCGTGCGCAATCTCCAGCACGTTGGCGCGGGCAAAGTCCAGCCCCAGCCGGTGCCGGATGCGCTCTGAAAAATAGGTGAACCCGCCGGACACCAGCAGCGTCTTCAGACCCGCCGCCTGGCAGGCGGCGACAAAGGCCTGGACGCCGGGGTTGAGCCGCAGGCGGTCGGCATAGACGGTGGCCAACGCGCTCTCGGGCACACCGCGCAGCAGGGCCACGCGCCGGCGCAGGCTGTCCTTGAAGTCGGTGATCTCGCCACGCATCGCGGCCTCGGTGATGGCGGCCACTTCGTCCCGGCGGCCGGCCACGGCGGCGATCTCGTCGACGCATTCGATGTTGATCAGCGTCGAGTCCATGTCGAACGCCACCAGTCGGTAGTGGGACAGCGGCAGTGGCGGGGCGAAGCCCCGGATGAACAGACCGGGGGCAAATTCTTGGGCACTCATGGCGCGCGCATGTTACCCGGCAGGGTCGGCCAGCCAGACATGAGACAGACGGCCAGCCAGGCGGCCGGCCTGACGCTCAGGCACTTGTCTGGCCATGCCTGCACCAGTGGGTTTGGCGGCCGGGGGCGGGGCGGCAGAATGCGGGTTGCCGCAGCCCTGGGCTGCACGTCCACCCCCTGCCTGTTCAACGGAGCCCGCCCATGTCCGAACCCCTGGTGCTGATCACCGACCAAGACGCCGTCCGCACGCTGACCCTGAACCGGCCGCAGGCACTCAACAGCTTTACCGCGGCAATGCACCTGGAACTGCGTCTGGCGCTGGAGGCCGCTGCCGCTGACAGCAGCGTGCGTTGCGTGGTGCTGACAGGTGCCGGCCGGGCCTTTTGCGCCGGCCAGGACCTGAGCGAGCCCGGCATGGGCGCCGACGGCCAGCCGAGCGATGTGGAGGGCGTGGTCGAGCGCCACTACAAGCCGCTGGCGCTGCGCATCCGCAGCATGCCGGTGCCGGTGGTCGCCCGCGTCAACGGCGTGGCCGCAGGGGCCGGCGCCAACATCGCGCTGGGCTGCGACATCGTGATCGCCGCGCGGTCGGCCAGCTTTATCCAGGCGTTTTCCAAGATCGGCCTGGTGCCGGACGGCGGCGGCACCTGGCTGCTGCCCCGGCTGGTGGGCCGGGCGCGGGCCATCGGGCTGGCCATGCTGGGCGACAAGCTGCCCGCCGAGGAGGCTGAGCGCATCGGCATGATCTGGCGCTGCGTGGACGACGCCAGCCTGAGCGAGGCCACTGCGGCAGTGGCGGGCCGGCTGGCGTTGCTGTCGTCGCCGGCGCTGGCCGCCACCCGCAAGATCATCGACGACGCGATGCCGATGGACTATGACGACGCCCTGGGTCAGGAGGCCCGGGTGCAGGGGGCGATGAGCCGCGGCGCTGATTTTGCCGAGGGGGTGGCGGCCTTCCTGGGCAAGCGCCCGGCGCAGTTCCTGGACCGCTGAGTGCGGCTGGCCCCCCCCCGCTCCAGGGCGCTGCCTACGCCTTGGGGTGGGTGGCAGCGGCCATTTTTGCATCGGCCACCAGCAAGTCCACCAGGTCACGCGCAAACAGCGGCAGCGCGGCCAGGTTGCGCACACACACCTGCATCCGGCGCAGCGCCCAGTCGTCGGACAACTGCACCGTCTCGATGGCCATGGTCTGGGCGTGGCGCCGTGCGGCCGACCCCGGCAGGATGCTGACCCCGACCTCGGCCTCGACCATCCGGCAGGCGGCCTCGAAATTGCCCACCTCGATGCGGGCGGGCAGCGTGCGGTGCAGCTTGTCGCAGGCCTGGCGCAAAAACGCGTGGATCGCGCTGGCCTGGTGCAGGCCGACATGGTCCAGTTCCAGGGTGTCGGCAAACGCCACCGGCCCGGCACCGGCCAGCGGGTGGCCGCGCGGCACCACCAACATCAGCCGGTCCTCACGGTAGGGGATGGTCTCCAGGTTGTCGGTGCGCACCTCGCCGGCGACGATGCCGATGTCGGTCTGGCCCTCGGTGACAGCGCGCACGATGTCGTGCGACAGGCGCTCACGCAGGTCGATGTTGACGTCCGGGTGGCTGCGCAGGTAGCTGCGCAGCACCGGTGGCAGGAACTCGCCCAGCGCGGTGGTGTTGGCAAACACCCGCACCTGGCCCTTGATGCCCTTGGCAAAGCTTTGCAGATCGCCACGCAGGTTCTCGATCTGGCCCAGCACCAGCCGCGCATGGTGCACAAAGGCATGGCCGGGCGGCGTCAGCGTGACACCCTGGCTGGTGCGGTACAGCAGCTTGGCACCGATGCTCTCCTCCAGGTTCTTCACCCGGGTGCTGGCCGCGGGCAGGCTCATGTGCGAGGCTTCGGCGCCCCGGGTCAGGCCGTTGGATTCGGCGATGCGCACCATCAAGCGCAGGTCGATCAGGTCGAAGTGCATGGACATGGCGCGATTGTGCTTGGACAACGGGGTGGGGCCGGCCTGCTGCCGATCAGTCCACCAGCGGGTCGGTAAGCCGCAAAGTCTTGAAGCAGGCTCAGCCGCCTTCGGCGCCGGGCAGGTTGAAGGCCTTGCCGATCTTGAAGATGCCGCTGATGCGCAGCGCCGGCACGCCGTCGGCCAGCACCAGGCCTTGGGCAAACACCAGGCTGCGTGTGACGCGCAGCACCTCGGCCTCACCTTGCACCCAGGCGCCCAGCAGCGCCGGCGACAAATAGTCGATCTGCAGGCTGATGGTGGGCAGAAACTTGTAGCCGATCTCCGGCGCCTTGCGGTGGATCGACAGCGGCAACACCATGTCCGAGAAACTGGCCAGCCAGCCGCCGTGGCAGTTGCCCATCGGGTTGGTGTGGCGCCGCTCGACCCTGAAACCCAGCTGCACCAGCGCGCCTTCGTGCTTGAGGTAGATCGGGCCGTTGATGCCGATGAAGTCGTCGCCCATCGGCATCGGGCTGAAGCCCGCGGGGATGTCGGTGGCCGTCGCTGGGGCGGCAGTGGTGTGGGGTTCGCTCATCGGGTCAGGCCGGTTTGATGGGGGCGTCAGCCGCGCCGGCGGGTGCCCGCGCAGCAGCTTCAAGCGCGACCTCGGCCATGAAATCGGCGCTGTGCTGCTCGGCCATGTTGGCAAGCCACCTGGGATAGTGCTGGCGGAAGTCCACCATGATCCGGTCCAGCGGCAGGTCATCGAAGCTGCCGCGTTGGGCCAGGTATTCCATGTGGCGGTTGCCCGCGGCATCAAACGGGTGGTAGATCGAGTCGGCAAGGCCGTCGAAATCCAGCGGCAACAGGCCGAACTTCTGGCACAGACTGAGGTTGAAGGCCGGCGTAGCCTTGCGCCAGGCGCCTTCGATCCAGATTTCGGTGTAGCCGTGCCAGTAGAAGACCTCGGTCTCCATGCTGCTGCGCATGCGCTCGGTGCTGAGGTGGTTTTGCACGTCGGCAAAGCCCAACCGGGCCGGAATGCCCGCGGCGCGGCAGGCCGCCGCCAGCAGCGTGGCCTTGGGCACACACCAGCCGAACCCCTGGGCCAGTACGGTGCTGGCGGTCATGCCGGCAGGTGACAAGTCGGCGCGGTAGGGGTCGTAGCGGAAGCCGTCACGCACCGCCCCGTACAACGCCACAGCGCGCGCACGGTGATCCAGGCCCACGGCATGCGCTGCGGCGAAGGCACGCACGGCCGGGTGGTCGCTGTCGATCAGCGCGGTGGCGGTCAGGGTTGCCGCCGACGGGCCGGTGTCTCCGGTGTGGGTGATGCTGCTGATGTCGGTTTCTGGCATCGGTGCCTCCTGGGTTGGCAGTTTCGCGGCAGTCTTTCCGGCAAGATGTCGCCGGTGCGCCAGAGGCGCGCAGCGCCGTCCACAACCCTTGCCCAAACTCGACCCATGATCGACCTGTACTACTGGCCCACGCCCAACGGCTGGAAGATCAGCATCGCACTTGAAGAACTGGGCCTGCCGTACACCGTCAAGCCGGTCAACATCGGCCGCGGCAAGCAGTTTCTGCCCGATTTTCTGGCGATCAGCCCGAACAACCGTATCCCCGCGCTGGTGGACCACCAGCCGCCGGGCGGCGGTGCGGCGTTCCGCAGCTTCGAGACCGGCGCGATGCTGGTCTACCTGGCCGACAAAACCGGCCACCTGTTGCAGGCGGACCCCGCAGCCGGGCCGATGGACTGGCGCGCCCGCCACAACGTGTTGCCCTGGTTGATGTGGCAGATGGGCGGGCTGGGGCCGATGCTGGGCCAACACGGCCACTTCAAGCTGTACGCGACCGAGAAGATCCCCTACGCCATCGACCGCTACGAGCGCGAGGCGCGCCGGCTGTATGGCGTGTTGGACAGCCAGCTGGCGCTGACCGGTGCCTATGTCGCCGGACCGGCCTACAGCATCGCCGACATCGCGATTTTTCCGTGGATCATGACCCACAAGGCCCAGGGCCTGACGCTGGACGATTGGCCCCACATCCAACGCTGGTATGCGGTGGTGCGGGCGCGCGACGCAGTGCAGCGTGGCCTGGCGGTGGGCAAGCCGTTGAAGCCTGCCACCGGCATGGACGAGGAAACCCGCCGCAACCTGTTTGGCACGGCAAGCTCTGCACTCAAGGCCCCTGGGGCACCCACCGCACGACAGACACCGGACACCGCACCATGATCGAATGCTTTTTCGACTGCGCCAGCCCCTGGACCTGGCTGGCCTTCCGCAAGCTGCTTGCCCTGTCCACGGAGTTGGACGTGGCGGTGGACTGGAAGCCGGTGCTGGTGGGCGGTATCTTCAACGCCGTCAATCCCAGCGTCTATGCCTTCCGCGACAACGGCGTGCCGGCCAAGCAGGCTTACCACCGCAAGGACCTGATGGACTGGGCGCGGCACGACGGGGTGACGATCCTGTTCCCGCCCAGCGTGTTCCCCGTCAACAGCGTCAAGGCGATGCGGGCTTGCTGCTGGCTCGGGGGTTCGGGCCGGTTGGCGCCGTTTGCCGAGGCGGTATTCCGCGCCTACTGGACCGACGACCGAGACATCTCCCAGGACGCGGTGTTGGCCGACATCGCCGCCCACCTGGGCATCGATGCGCCAGCGCTGCTGGCGGCCATCGCCACGCCCGAGGTCAAGGCCCAGCTCAAGGCCAATACCGACGAGGTGATCGCCCGCGGCGGCTTCGGTTCGCCGACGGTGTTTGTGGGTAGCGATGACATGTACTTCGGCCGCGACCGGCTGGCGCTGGTGCGCGAGGCCGTGCTGCGTCGCCGGGCTGCTTGAGACGGCCGGACCGGCTTGCCGCCTGCCGGCCCGGCCCCCCACGGGCCGATCCGCTCACGCCAGGCCGCATGGCCCAGCGCCCGGCCGGTCGGCTGATGCGGGCCGTGCAGGTGAGCCTGCGGCCTAAAATTCCTGTCGGTTGCGACGGGCGACCCACCACAGGATCGGGGCTGCGCTTGCAACACTTCTGGACTATCGGGCTTGCCGGTGTGATGTCGGCCTTGCCGCCAGTGGCCAGCGCCGGATCGGCGGCGGTGGCCAACGCCGGATCGGCGCAAGTGGTGCCCGCCGCCGTCGTGCTGCCAGCGGCCCTGGTGCGTGCCTTGACCTCGGCCGCAAAGCCCGAAGCCGATGCGGCGTTGCGCCACCGCTGGCGCAGCGCCTTGCTGGGCGCCGCTGCCGGCCCGGCCTGGGACGGTGAGTGCGAGCAAGACAACCAGAACAGCGGCGCTGCTGCCGGCCTGGCGCGCCAGCGCCTGCCGGGCGGCAGCTGGTTGCTGCGGCTGGACTGTGGCGCCGGCGCCTACCAGGGCAGCTTCTGGGCGGCGCAGGTCTGGCAACAGGCGGGGCAATGGCGCGGCGCGGTGTTGGCCTGGCCGGTGGCCCAGGCGGCAGCCGAGGGCAGTGGCCAAGCATTTGCCCTGACGCAGGCGGTGGTGCTTTGGGGGGACGTGGTGGTGCAGGCCGGTGGAAAAATCGAGGTGCTCAACCGGTTTCGGGGCCTGGGGGATTGCGGCACCCGCAGCCTCTACCAGGTCAGGCAAGGGCGCACTCGATTCATGGTGCTTGCGGCGGTGTGGGCTTGCCCCGACACTCCGGCCAGCGTGCCGACCGGTCCGCCGGACTGGCCGATCGTCAAGTCGTTCAGCCGCTGACAACACCACCCCAAGGAGGCTCCATGTTTTACAACCATCAGGTCTTTGCCACCGAGTACGAGAAGGTCTTCACCAAGCTCAATGCCTCGCAGTACCAGGGCCTCGACCAGATCCTGGGCTTTGTGCAACTGGACCCGGACATCGAGGACGACCGCTGGGTGGCCTACATGCTGGCCACCGTCAAGCACGAGTGTGCCAACACCTTCTTGCCGATCACCGAAATCGGCAGCGAGTCCTACCTGGCCAAGTACAACGCCGGCACCACGATAGGCGCCCGGCTGGGCAATACCCAGGTGGGTGACGGTGTCAAGTTCAAGGGCCGCGGCTACGTGCAGATCACCGGCCGCGCCAACTATGACAAGTTGGGCAAGGCGCTGGGCGTGGGCGACCTGTTTCTCAAGCAGCCCGCGCTGGTGCTGGAGCCGGCCAACGCCTACCGCATCATGTCGGTCGGCATGCGCAAGGGCCTGTTCACCGGGCGCTCGTTCAGCAAGTACATCGTCGATACCAGCTGCGACTACGTCGGCGCGCGCTACATCATCAACGGCAAGGACCGGGCCGAGGACATCGCCGCTTACGCGAGCAAGTTCGAGGTCATGCTGAAGAAGGCGCGGGTGGCCTGACCCTGCCCGGCGGTGGGTTCACAGCCCGTGGAAGCGGGAGAAAACATCCACCGCCGCACGCTCGGATTGCAGCTGGTTGATCGCATGCTCGGGGTTGCGGTGGCCGATCGCCATGCCGGTGAACAGCATGCGCTCGGCCGGTATGCCGACAAAATCGCCGATGGTCCTGGGGTAGACCGCCCAGCACTCCTGCGGACAACTGTCCAGCCCCGCTTCACGCAGCAGCAGCATGACGGACTGCAAGAACATGCCCAGGTCGCTCCACTGCGGCGGGCCCATGCGCCGGTCCACGCTGCAAAACAGCGCCATCGGCGCGCCAAAAAACTGGTAGTTGCGGGCAAACCAGCGCAGCCGCGCCGCCTTGTCCTCGCGCGGAATGCCCAGCCGGGCGTACATGTCCTCGCCGATCTTGAAGCGGTAGTCGCGGTGCGGCGACACCAGCTCTTTCGGGTAGATGTCGTACTCGGGTGATTCGCTTTTGTCGCCCGCCGCCACCTCGGCCATGCGGCGTTGCATGATGGCCTTGAGCTCGGCCAGTTTGGCGCCAGCCACCACGTCGATCTGCCAGGGCTGCACATTGCCGCCTGAAGGAGCGCGAGAGGCGGTGGCGAGCACCCGCCGTATTTGCTCGGCCGACACGGGCGTGGGCATGAAGTCGCGCACCGACAGGCGGCTGTTCAGGGCTTCGCTGACGGTCATGGCGGCAGGCGGCGTCGCGGCAGGGAGGTTCATGGGCAATGAGTGGTTTGGCGGTTCGGCAAAGTGGCAGGTCGCAGCGCTCGATGCAGGTCTTTGACGACCCGCCAGCAACCCCCCCAGGATCGGGCGCAAGGTTACTGCGGTCGCCAACCCAGTGTGACGGTCGGGCCTGTGCCTGACCATCGTCGAATCGGACGATCCGGCCGGGCGCTGGCTCGACCGCATACACGCCAGCCAATACGCACAAGACGCCCCAGGCCAGCCCGCCCAAAGTGCAGGCTGTGACTTTGTAGACCACCCGCGATGAACCTGCCCGGCCGCCCGAAAGGCGAGTACACCGCAATGCGAAGCATGGAGCTTGCCTGATGAGCTTGTTGGACGCCCCCGCCGTACCGCACTACTTCACGCCCGAGCATGTGCAGTTCCGTGCCTCGCTGCGCGACTGGGTGTCGCGCGAGATCACGCCGCATGTCAACGCCTGGGACGAGGCTCAGGGGTTCCCCCGCGAGCTGTATAAAAAGGCCTCGGCGATGGGCTTGCTGGGCCTGGACTACCCAGAGGCCTTGGGCGGTACACCGGCCGATCTGTTCTACCACCTGATCCTGTCCGAGGAACTGGCCCGGCCCGGCTGCGGCGGTGTCGCCGCATCGCTGATGTCGCACAGCATCGGCCTGCCGCCGGTCAGGAACTTTGGCAGCGCTGCGCTGCAGGCGCGGGTGATCCCGCCGGTGCTGGCGGGCGACAAGATCGCCGCGCTGGCCGTCACCGAGCCCTCGGGCGGGTCGGACGTGGCGGCGCTCAAGACCACGGCCATCCGGGTTACCGACGCCCAGGGCGAGCACTACCTCGTCAACGGCGAGAAGGTTTTCATCACCTCGGGCATGCGGGCCGATTTCATCACCGTGGCGGTGCGCACCGACCCGGCCAACAAAGGCCCGGGCGGCATCTCTGCCCTGCTGATCGACGGCGACACACCCGGCCTGAGCCGCACCAGGCTCGACAAGATGGGCTGGTGGGCCAGCGACACCGCCCACCTGCGGTTCGACAACTGCCGCGTGCCGGTGGCCAATTTGATCGGCGAAGAGGGCAAGGGCTTCAAGACCTTCATGAGTAACTTCAATGGCGAGCGCCTGGGCATGGCGGCGCAGGCGGTGGGCTATGCCGAATGCTGTTTTGATGAGGCGCTGGACTGGGCGCGGCAGCGCCAGACCTTCGGTTCGGCGCTGTCCGAGCGCCATGTCATCCGCCACAAGCTGATGGACATGCTGCGTTGCATCGACGTGGCGCGCTGCCACATCTACGACCTGGCCTGGCGAATTCAGCAGCGCAGTGGCGACGCCCAGCAACTGGTGGCGCGCACGGCGCTGGCCAAGGTGCAGGCCACCCAGTGCATGCAGTTCTGCGCCGATGCGGCGGTGCAGATCCTGGGCGGCATGGGCTTCATGCGCGGCACCCGCAGCGAGCGCATCTACCGCGAGGTCAAGGTGATGATGATCGGCGGCGGCTCGGAAGAGATCATGAAAGACCTGGCCGCGCGGCAGCTGGGTATCTAGGCCCCAACAGACCAGACCGAAAGCACTGGACAACCCGCATCGGACAAGCAGCCCATGGCGACCATCGAATCCACCCTTTCCACCGGCAGCGAGGTTTTCCAGGCCAACCGCAGCGGCATGCTGGCGCTGCTGGACCGGGTGCGCAGCGCTGAGGCACGCGCCATTGCTGCCAGCAACAAGTCGCACCAACGCTTCGAGTCGCGTGGCCAATTGCTGCCGCGTGAGCGCCTGGCCCTGCTGCTGGACCCGGGCGCGCCCTGGCTGGAGCTGTGCACCCTGGCCGGCTACGGGCTGGACAACCCAGACCCTGATCTCACCGTGCCCGGCGGCGGGGTGATTGGCGGCATAGGCTGGGTGGCCGGCATCCGCTGCATGGTCACGGCCAGCGACTCGGGCATCGACGCCGGCGCGATGCAGCCGATGGGCCTGGACAAGGCGCTGCGCATCCAGGAGCTGGCACTCGAGAACAAGCTGCCCTATGTGCAACTGGTCGAGAGCGCCGGCGCCAACCTGCTGAAGGACCGGGTCGAGGGCTTCATCAAGGGCGGCGGGCTGTTCCGCAACCTGGCGCGCATGTCGGCGCGCGGGCTGCCGGTGGTCACCGTCACCCACGGCTCGTCGACTGCCGGCGGCGCCTACCAGACCGGCCTGTCGGACTACATCATCATGGTGCGCGGCCGCACCCGGGCGTTTTTGGCCGGCCCGCCGCTGCTGATGGCCGCCACCGGCGAGGTGGCCTCCGAAGAAGACCTGGGCGGCGCACAGATGCACACCCATGTCTCCGGCCTGGGCGACTACCTGGCCGAGGACGACCGCGACGCGCTGCGCCTGGCGCGTGAGGTGCTGGGCCAGATCGACTGGCCGCGTGCCGAGCCCGCGCAGAGCACGGTACGCGCCTTCAAACCGCCGCGCTTCGAGGCCGCGGAGCTGCTGGGCATCATGCCGATGGACCACAAGCGGCCGGTAGACATGCGCCAGGTCATCGCCCGGTTTGTCGACGACAGCGAGTTCTTGGCCTTTGGCGAGAACTACGGCGCGGCCACCGTCTGCGGCCATGCCCGGATCGAGGGCCATGCGGTCGGCATCATCACCAACAACGGCCCGATCGACAACGCCGGCGCTGCCAAGGCCACGCACTTCATCCAGGCCTGCTGCCAGAGCCGCACACCCATCCTCTACCTCAACAACACGACAGGCTTCATGGTCGGCCGCCAGTTCGAGGAGGGCGGCATGATCAAGCACGGCAGCCAGATGATCCAGGCCGTGGCCAATGCCACGGTGCCGCAGATCACGCTGTACTGCGGTGCCAGTTTTGGCGCGGGCAACTACGGCATGTGCGGCCGGGGTTTTGCGCCGCGGTTTTGCTTCAGCTGGCCCAACGCCAAGACCGCGGTGATGGGCGGTGAGCAGGCCGCCAAGACCATGGCCATCGTCACCGAGGCGGCGATGGCGCGCAAGGGTGCGGTGGACCCCGGCAAGCTCGACGCGCTGCAGGCCGGCATCATCCAGCGCTTCGATGCCCAGATGAGCGTGTTCACCACCAGCGCACTGCTGCTCGACGACGGCGTGATCGACCCGCGCCTGACCCGTGACGTGCTGGCGCAGGTGCTGTCGGTCTGCCGCGACGGCGACGCGCGCCAGCCCCAGGCGATGCAGTTTTCGGTCGCCCGGCCGTAGCGCGCAGCCCAGCGGTGATGCTGCAGAACCCCAACCCGTACCCGATGACCGCCACGACGCCGTTTACCAAGATCCTGATCGCCAACCGTGGCGAGATCGCCCTGCGCGTGATGCGCAGCGCCCGGGCATTGGGCTACCGCACGGTGGCGGTGTACTCCACCGCCGACGCCCAGGCCCGCCACACGCTGGAGGCCGACCAGGCGGTGTGCATCGGTGAGCCGCTGCCCCGCCAGAGCTACCTCAACATCCCGGCCATCATCGCCGCCGCCCGCCTGAGCGGTGCCGACGCGGTGCACCCCGGCTACGGCTTCCTGGCCGAAAACCCGGCCTTTGCCGCAGCCTGCGCCGACGCCGGGCTGGTGTTCATCGGCCCGTCATCGGCATCGATTTTGGCGATGGGCGACAAGGCCGGCGCCAAGGCGCTGATGCGCGCCGCCGGTGTGCCCTGCATCCCCGGCTACCAGGGCGACGACCAGTCGGCTGGGCGCCTGGCCGCGGAGGCCGCGCTGATCGGCTGGCCGGTGATGATCAAGGCCACCGCGGGTGGCGGCGGTCGCGGCATGCGCCGGGTCGACCGGGCCGAGGACTTTGCCGATGCGCTGATCAGTGCCCAAAGCGAGGCGCTGGGCGCCTTCAGCGACGCCACCGTGATCCTGGAGCGGGCCTTGATCGCCCCGCGCCACATCGAGATCCAGGTCTTTGCCGACCGCTGGGGCCACGCCGTACACCTGGGCGAGCGCGATTGCTCGGTGCAGCGCCGGCACCAGAAACTGATCGAGGAAGCACCGTCGCCTGCGGTATCGCCCGACCTGCGCGAGCGCATGGGCGCGGTGGCGGTGCAGGCGGTGCGTGCCATCGGCTACGAGGGCGCGGGCACACTGGAGTTTTTGCTCGACGCGCAGGGTGATTTTTTCTTCATGGAGATGAACACCCGGCTGCAAGTTGAACACCCGGTCACCGAGGCCATCACCGGGCTGGACCTGGTGGATTGGCAATTGCGCGTTGCTGCCGGTGAGCCGCTGCCGCTGCGCCAGGACGCGCTGCGGTTTGAGGGCCATGCCATCGAGGTGCGGTTGTGCGCCGAAGACGCCATGCTGGGCTTCATGCCGCAGAGCGGGCGCATGGTCGCCTGGGCCATGCCCGAGGTCGATGCTGCCGGCCCTGGTGCCCACCCCGCCGGCTTGCGGGTCGAGCATGCGTTACGCCCCGGCGACGAGATCCCACCGTTTTATGACTCGATGATTGCCAAGCTGGTGGCGCACGGCCGCAGCCGCGGCGAGGCCTTGCGCAAGCTGCGGCATGGCTTGGCCGACGCGGTGGCGCTGGGCGTTGCCACCAACCAGGCCTTTCTGGCGCGCTGCCTGGCGCATCCGGTATTTGCCGAGGGCGGCGCCACCACTGCCTTCATCGCTGGTCACCAGGCTGAGTTGCTGTCGGGCCTGACCCGGGACGGCGACCCCATCGGCCACCAGCGGGCAGCGGCGGTGGCGGCGGTGCTGCTGCACCTGAGCGCCGAGCCTGCAGGCGTAGGCGACAGTGCAACGGCCCCGCACAGCCTGGCCCACCGTTTGCCGATGCTGCAGCGTTTCGAGCTAGGCGGTGCGCCCTGTCAGGGCGCGCTGGTGCAGCAGGGCCAGCAGCGGTTCAGCACCCGGGTTGACGGCCACGACAGCGTGCTGCAGGTCGTGGCGCACGCAGGATCAAGCGCGAGATCAAGCGCAGGCTCAGGCTTGGCCGGGCGCAGCCGCATCGTGGTGGACGGCCTGGCCGACATGGCGGTCTGGCACCGCGACGGCGCCACACTGTGGTTCCAGTTTGCCGGCCGGCCCTGGGTCGTCACCGACCGCAGCCGCGCCGCCGCCACCCGTGCCGGTGCCGGCGCCAGCGACGGCAAACTGCGCGCCAGCATGAATGGCCGGGTGGTGGCCTTGCAGGTGGCGGTAGGCGATACGGTGACTGCCGGCCAGCCGCTGCTGACCCTGGAGGCCATGAAGATGGAGCATGTGCACGCCGCACCTTGCGCAGGCCGGGTGGCGGCGCTGCATGTCAGCCTGGGCGAGCAGGTGGCGGCCCACCGGGTGGTGGTGGAGATCGAGCCCGCGGTGCAGACCGCGGCGGCATCGGCCATGGCGGCAAGCGGTAGCGCTGCTTGAACCGGCGCGGGCTGCGGCCCGCCATGCCTGTTTGTCGATAGGGCCGACAGCCCGACAGCCCGACAGCCCGACAGCCCGTCAGCCGAACTCAGCGGCCGTTGATGCCCAGCAACTCCACCTCGAACTGCAGCGTGGCATTGGGCGGGATCGTGCCGCCGGCACCACGCTCGCCGTAGGCAATCGCTGGCGGGCAGGTCAAGCGGGCGGACCCGCCCACCTGCAGCTTCTGCACCCCCTCGGTCCAGCACTTGATGACGCGGTCCAGCGGAAACTCCGCCGGACCGCCGTTTTTGTACGAACTGTCGAACTCGCGCCCGTCCATGAAGGTGCCGCGGTAGTTGACCTTCACCGTATCGCTGGCCTTCGGGCTGGCGCCCGTGCCCTGCTTGATCAGCTTGAAGATCAGGCCGCTGCTGGTGGTGGTCACCGTACCGGCACCAGGTGCTGCTGGTGCTGATGCGGCCGGGGCCGCACTGGCTGCTGGCGCCAATTTTTTGGCCGGTGTCTGGGTTTGAGCCAGTGCCAACGGGGCGGCGCAGAGCCCGGCCAGTGAAACAAAAAGCCCCGCCAGCATCGGGAGCTGGCAGGTGGGATGGGTGTTGCAAACAGTCATGGCATCGGACGCAAAGGTGGGACAGGCCGCGATCATCGCATCCCGTCGCCCGGGCCTGACCCGCAGCGACCCAGCCCGGTTGGCGTCGGCTGCCCGACTCGGGCGTGCGGTCAGAACTTGTAAGCGACGCCGGCCGCGTAGGTGACCGGACGGAAGTCGATGGTGCTGCGCAGCACCGACGCGCCCACTGCCACCAGGTCGCTCTTGACCTGGGCCGTGCCGATGCTGGCAAACAGTCCCCACTGCCGGCCCAATGCGTAGTCCACGCCCACCTGTGCTGCCAGGCCCCAGCTGTCGCTGAGGTTGACCTGCCAGCCGAACGGCGTCTTGGCATTGGTGAAGCGGGTGTAGTTGACGCCGATGCCGACATAGGGCCGAAGCGCGCTGCCGGCAGCGCCGAAGTGGTAGTTGATCAAGACCGTGGGCGCGACATTCTTGGCACTCAGCACCTCGCCCAGAAAGGGCACCGTGCCGGCGCCCTTGGCCTTGATCGTCGGCGGCACGCCCAATACCAGCTCGATACCCAGGTTGGGCGCGACCTCGCGCTCGTAGGTACCCAACAAGGTGGTGGCGCTGCCGATGGTGGCATCGGCGCCTGCCGGCACGCCCAGGCCGGTGATACCCGAGGTCTGGGCATGCGGCTGGTAAAGGATGACGCCCAGCTTGACGGTATTGAGCGGTGCGCCGCTTTGCGCCAGCGCGCCGCCAGCCAGGGTGGTGGCTGCGATCAGCAGCGACAGGGAACGGATGAGGTTTTGCATGGTGGTGTTCTCCGTGTCGCCAGCTCAGATCCAGCCAAAGGCCTTGAGCTGGCCGGTGACGTAGTCGCTGATGATCTTGTGGCCGGCGCGGGTGGGGTGCACGCCGTCGGCAAATTGCCAGGTATCCACATTGGCGCCGGTGCGCAAGCCGTTGTAGGGCATGCCGAGTGTGGCGTTGCAGAACAGCGACGAACCGTCGGTCACGGCGCCGCCGGTGATCACGCTGATCTTGGCCGCATCACAGGCCGGCACCGTGTTGTTGACCAGGCCGTATTTGGCCGGGTTGGCATAGACATCCTTGCCCGGGCCGTTCTGGTCCACCCACTGCACCGGCTGGCCGGTCAGGCCCTCGCGCAGCCACAGGTTGAAGGTGTCGACCAAGGTCACGAGCACGCCCTTGGCGCCGGGGTCCAGCGTGCCGCCAAACGGGGTGAGCGTGGAGTCGGGCAGGTTGAACACCGCCACATACTTGCCGCCCTTTGCCAGGATCTGGTCGCGCACGTAGCCGCTCAGTTCCAGGGCGGCCGACTTCATGCCGTACTGTGCTGCGGTCTGGGCGTCATAGAGCTGGCGATTGGCTTGGTCTGCGGTGATCTTGCCGGCGGCGGCATTGGCCTGGATGGCGCCCGCCGCTGCGGCAAACGCGCCGAACTGGGCGAACGCATCGTTGTTGCCGCCCCACACCAGGATCAGATCCGTGCTCTTGAAGCTGCCAAACGCCGCCAGGTGGTTGGCAATCTGCTTGACCATCGGCACCGTCAGCGCGCCCGCGCCGTTGTTGTGGCCGATGCCGTTGGGGTCGGTCACGCGCGAGCCGCCCTGGCCGTAGCTGGTACACAGCGCGGCGGCCGCCGGCACCACAAACTTGACCGGGCACTTGACCGAGCTGGCGCCGAAGCCCATCTCGGCCGGGTACACCGTCAAACCCATCGTGGTGGCCAGGTTCTCGACCCAGATCTTGCCTTGGTTGCCGTCGATGTTGGAGGTGAACTTGCCGCCAAAAAACGGCGCCTGGCCATTGCCGGTCAGCGAGGTGGCCGGCGAGTAGGCGCCCTGGTCGCTGAGGCTGTCGCCAAAGGTGACGAGTGCGGTAAAGCTGCCCTTTGTGGTGGGTGCGCCGGCGGGCGCGCCGCTGCCAGGGATGGTGGTTTCACCACCGCCGCAAGCCACCAGCAGGGCAGCGCCCAGCAGTGAGACGACGCCTGAGCGGATGTTGATCATGAGGGCTCCTGGCAAAGGGATGGGTGAGCCCGCTGGGGGCCACCAAGGCGGCACAGGCGCGGGCAAAAAAAGAGTGCCCGGTGATCACAAGAATTTGAACACCAGGCCGTCAAAAATGCACTTTAGCGGCGCGTCCGCACGGCACCGGGCCGGGTAAACCCGTTCGCTTGCAGCCCTGCAACAGTCAACGGCACGGCGCCCTCAGACTGGCCAGTCGGCCGGTACCGTGACCTGCATCTCCAGCAGCATCTGCGCCATGCCCTTGCCCAGCGGGTCCAGCCGCAGCGAGGCCGGACCACCACCGTCCAGCGCCTGGTGGATCACCAGGTTCATGGCAGACAGGCCGGGCAGGTGGTAGCGGTCCACCGGACCCTTGACCAGGTGGCCCAGCCAGGCCAACACCGCTGCCGGCGTGACCTGGTCCCACAGCAGCGGCAGCCACTCGGGCCGGCGTGCGATCAGACCGATGTTGGACACGTCGCCCTTGTCGCCGCTGCGGCCCCAGGCGAGCGCCACCAGCTTGACGCTGCGGTGGGCGCCCGCCACGGGTGCGGCGGCGGACGGGTCGGGCAGCGCCTGGGCGGGCTGCATCGGTGCGGGGCTGTTGAAAGGCACCGCGGTCACTGTATCGCCCAGGTGCATTTGCGGCGTGACGGCCGCGCGTGGCACGGCAAACGCGCAGGGCAGGATCAACGGCTGCACCGGCGGCCGGCCCGCACCAGCGCCGGTGGTGCCGGGGCTCCAACTGGTGCCGGGGGCGGCCTGCTCACGGGCAAACAGCGCCAGCGCCTCTTTTTTGGGGTGCTGCACCGCCAGACGCAGCATCACCTCGCGCAGCGTGGGCGCCGTGGCGTGCGGGCCGTACAGGCTCTCGGCGCCGATCACTTCGATGCGGGTAGCGGAAAAATCACCCCAGCCGCGGGCCATGATCAGCTCTCGGGTGCGCTCGAGCAAGGCCTCGCCGGTGCGCCTGGCCTTGGCCACCGCGTCGATGCCGACGATGGTCAGGTTGCTGCTGCAGCGCCAGCCCGCCATCGAGGTGGCGCTGACCTTGAGCGTGGCCGGCGGCGGCCCGCCGCGTGCGCCGCTGACGCGCACCCGGTTCTCGCCCACTTGCTCGACCTGCACCTGGCGGAAGTCGCAACTGACATCCGGCAGCAGGTAGGCACCGGGGTCACCGATCTCGTAGAGCAGTTGCTCGCCCACCGTGGCGCCGCTGACCAGGCCGCCCGTGCCAGGGGGCTTGCCGACCGTGAAGCTGCCGTCAGCCGCCACCTCGACGATGGGATAGCCGATGTGGGCCCAGTCGGGCACCGATTGCCAGTCGGTGAACAGCCCGCCGGTGGCCTGGCAGCCGCACTCGATGATGTGGCCGGCCAGGCTGCCACCGGCGAGCCGGTCGTACTGTGCCAGCGTCCAGCCGAAGTGGTGGATCAGCGGGCCCAGCGTGACGGCGCTGTCCACGCAGCGGCCGGTGATCACCACGTCGGCGCCGGCCGCCAGCGCACGGGCCACCGGCTCGGCGCCCAGGTAGGCGTTGGCGCTGAGCAGTTTGTCGGGCAGCGGGCGGCCGCTGACCAGATCGATCAGCACGCCGCCGGGGGCGGCATCGGCTGCGGCGGCGCTGGCCGCCTGGCGCAGCGCGGGCAGGGCCTCGCGCACGTCGTCGCCGTCCACCACCGCGATGCGCAGAGTCACGCCAAGCTCGGCGGCCAGCGCGGCCAGCGCATTGGCGCAGGCCTGCGGGTTGATGCCACCCGCGTTGCTGACCACCTTGATGCCGCGCCGCACCACCTCGGGCAGCACCTGGCGCATGGCGGTGTCGACAAAATCGGTGGCGTAGCCAGCCTCGGGGTTCTTGCGCTGGGCCGACACCAGGATGGCCATCGTGGTTTCGGCCAGGTAGTCGAACACCAGCACGTCGATCAGCCCGCTGGCCACCAGCTGGGGTGCACCGACACTGCTGTCGCCCCAGAAGCCGGACGCGCCGCCGATGCGCAGCGGTGGGCGCGGGCCGGTTGGGGCGGCTGTCGCAGCCGGGGACGGGGCGGTCGCGGCTGTGGCTGCAGTCGCGGCGGTGTCGGGATGGCTGGGG
>JBBQAH010000130.1:0-8913 GCA_038316145.1 Burkholderiales bacterium | reverse complement strand
GCCCAGCGCCTGCAGCACATGGTCGGTGGCACCGTGACCGATGCGCTGGTTCATGCCCTGCAGGTCGCGCAGGCGCAGCAGCAGCAGGCCGAACTCGGCCGGCGCACCGTCACCGCCGAGCAAGGCGTCCAGCGTGGCCATAAAGTGGCGGCGGTTGGGCAGGCCGGTGAGCACATCGCTGTGCGCCTGTTCGCGCAGCGATTCGAGCTGCCCGGCCTGGGCGTCGAACATCGCCTGCTGGCGCTTCAGCAAGCGGTTCAGGCCAACAGACAAGGCCTGCAGCTCGGGTGCGGTGGACCGCGGCGACGGCGTCGGGTTGTTGGGCAAACCGACGCTGCCGCTGTCGAGCGGGACGGTGGGTCGATCGCCAGTGCCGGTTTGAGACCGGCTGCGCCGGTCGTTGCCCGCGGCCTGCATGTCGGCCAGCAAACAGTGGGCGTCCCTGGCCAAGCCCAACCGCGCCCAGGCGGCGCCGCCCAAGCCACCACTGGCCAACGCCAACGGCAGCGCCAACAGGCCATAACCCCACCAGACCAGCCCGCCCGCTGTGGCCAGCAGCGCCAGCGGCAGCCAGACCACGGCCAGTGGCAAGGTGCGTGCGGTCCAGCGCAACGGGTTGGTGGGCAGGGCGAAAGGCATGGCGTGCAGCGTGCCGTGCGGCACGCAAATCGGGATCATGGGACTGCGACACTGGAAAGCCTCGCCGCGAAACGCCGCGGCACCGGCAGCCGTCGGCTCTCCGTGTTGTCGTCCTGAAACGGTGCAACTTGAGGGTCGGGCGCCGGCTGCGCGGCGCCGGCGGTCAGTGCAAGTTTTCAGCGTCGCGCCGGCGGCAGGTCGGTGCAGCTGCCGTGGGCCACCTCGGCGGCCATGCCGATGCTCTCGCCCAGCGTGGGGTGAGGATGGATGGTCTTGGCAATGTCCACCGCATCGGCACCCATCTCGATGGCCAGCGCCACCTCGCCGATCATGTCGCCGGCATGGGTGCCAACGATGCCGCCGCCCAGGATCTTGCCGTGACCGTGGGCTTCCGCGCTGTCGTCAAACAGCAACTTGGTGAAGCCTTCGTCGCGGCCGTTGGCGATCGCCCGGCCCGACGCGGTCCAGGGGAACAGGCCCTTCTTGACCTTGATGCCACGCGCACGGGCCTCGTCCTCGGTCAGGCCGACCCAGGCCACCTCTGGGTCGGTGTAGGCCACGCTGGGGATCACCCGGGCATCAAATTGCGCTTTGTCATCGCCAGCCGCTACCTCGGCCGCCACATGGGCCTCGTGCACCGCCTTGTGCGCCAGCATCGGCTGGCCCACCACGTCGCCGATGGCAAAGATGTGCGGCACGTTGGTGCGCATCTGGATGTCCACCGGGATGAAGCCCCGGTCGGTCACCAGCACGCCGGCCGCCTCAGCCCGAATCTTCTTGCCGTTGGGCGTGCGGCCCACGGCTTGCAGCACCAGGTCGTACAGCCCCTCGCTTTGCTTGCCGTCAAGGCCTTCAAACTTGACCAGGATGCCGTCGGCTGTGGCCTCGGCCGCCACCGTCTTGGTCTTGAGCATGATGTTGTCAAAACGCGGTGCATTCAACTTCTGCCAGACCTTGACCAGATCCCGGTCAGCGCCCTGCATCAAGCCGTCGAGCATCTCGACCACATCGAGCCGGGCACCCAGGGTGGAATACACCGTGCCCATCTCCAGCCCGATGATGCCGCCACCCACCACCAGCATCTTCTTGGGCGTCTGGCGCAACTCCAGCGCGCCAGTGCTGTCGACGATGCGCGGATCATCCGGCAGGAACGGCAAGCGCACTGCCTGTGAGCCGGCGGCGATGATGCATTGCTTGAACCGGATGGTTTGCGACTTGCCGGTCTTGGCCTGGGCGTCGCCACTGGTCTCCTCGACTGTGACATGGTGCGGATCGGCAAACGTGCCGTAGCCGCGCACGACGGTGACCTTGCGCATCTTGGCCATCGCCGCCAGGCCACCGGTCAACTTGCCGACCACCTTGTTCTTGTGGCCCAGCAGCTTGGGCAGGTCTACTGCGGGCTCGGCAAAGGTCACGCCCAGGTCGGCAAAGTGCTTGACCTCGTCCATCACGGCGGCCACGTGCAGCAGTGCCTTGGACGGGATGCAGCCCACGTTCAGGCAGACACCGCCCAGCGCGGCGTAGCGCTCGACGATGACCGTCTTCAGGCCAAGATCGGCGGCGCGGAAGGCCGCAGAGTAGCCACCGGGCCCGGCGCCCAGCACCAGCAGGTCGCATTCCAGATCGGCGCCACCGGCGTAGCTGGCGGCGGGTGGTGCCGCGGCGGTCACAGCAGCCGGTGCGGCGGTGGCGGCTGAACCTGCAACTGGAGCAGCAGCCGTGACAGCAGCCGGGGCCGCTGCGGCAGGTGCCGGCGCGCCGGGCGCAGCATCGGCTGCTTCCAGCGTCAGGATCAGCGTGCCCTGGTTTATCTTGTCGCCCAACACCAGCTTGAGCTCCTTGACCACGCCGGCATGGCTGGACGGGATCTCCATCGAGGCCTTGTCGCTCTCCACCGTCACCAGGCTTTGCTCCAACGTGATGGTGTCGCCCGGCTTGACCAGGATCTCGATCACCGCCACGTCCTTGAAGTCCCCGATGTCGGGCACGCTCACATCGATCAATGCCATGGGGGTCTCCGATTCTTGTTGGGCTTGAACGCAGCCATCACAGCACGATGCGCCGGAAGTCAGCCAGCAGGCTGGCAAAGTAGACGTTGAAACGCGCTGCGGCGGCGCCGTCGATCACGCGGTGGTCCCAGCTCAAGGACAGCGGCAAGATCAGGCGCGGCACAAACTGCAAGCCATCCCAACGCGGCTCGATGCTGCTCTTGCACACGCCCATGATCGAGACCTCGGGCGCGTTGATGATGGGCGTGAAGTAACGCCCGCCAATGCCGCCCAGGCTGCTGATCGAAAAGCACCCGCCGCTCATGTCGGCCGGGCCCAGCTTGCCGTCACGCGCCTTCTTGGCCAGCTCGCCCATCTCGGTGCTGATCTGGAAGATGCCCTTTTTGTGCGCATCCTTGATCACCGGCACCACCAGGCCGTTGGGCGTGTCGGCGGCAAAACCGATGTGGAAGTAGCTCTTGAGCACCAGCTGGTCGCCGTCCAGAGAAGCATTGAACTGCGGGAATTTCTTCAGCGCGGCCACCGCTGCCTTGATCATGAAGGCCAGCATCGTGACCTTGACACCGGCCTTCTCGTTGTCCTTGTTGGTGGCCACGCGAAAGGCCTCCAGCTCGGTGATGTCGGCTTCGTCGTGGTTGGTGACGTGGGGGATCAGCACCCAGTTGCGGTGCAGGTTGGCGCCGCTGATCTTCTGGATGCGCGACAAGTCCTTGCGCTCGATCGGTCCAAACTTGGCGAAATCGACCTTGGGCCAGGCCAGCAGGCCGGGGAAGGCTTCGCCGCTGCCCGCAGCCGCTGGTGCAGGCGCCTTGGCCTTTTGAGCCGTGGTCTGCACCGCACCGGCCATCACGTTCTTGACAAAACCCTGCACATCGTCCTGGGTGATCCGGCCTTTCGGGCCAGAGCCGGACACCTCTACCAGTGGCACACCCAGGTCGCGCGCCAGCCGACGGATCGACGGTGAGGCATGTGGCAGCGCGCCCTTGGGCGCCGTGGGCTCGTGCGCTGGCAGCGCAGCGGTGGGTGCGGTGCGTTCGGCTGCGGGCGCGGCCGTGGTGCTGGCCACAGCCGGTGCCACTGCAGCGGCCGCCGGAGCAGCCACCGGGGCGCTGGCAGCGCTGGCGGCGGTTGCAGCAGTTGCAGCGACAGCACCGCCCACCACCTCCAGCACCACCACCGGCGAGCCCTTGGCCACCTTGTCGCCCAGCTTGACCAGCACCTGCCGCACCACGCCGGCATGGCTGGACGGGATTTCCATCGAGGCCTTGTCACTCTCGACCGTGATCAGGCTCTGCTCGGCCTTGATGGTATCGCCAACTTTGACCATCACCTCGATCACCGCCACCTCGTCGAAGTCGCCGATATCGGGCACGAGCACCGGTACTGGGCCGCTGCTGGCTGCGGCGGTGGGCGCGGCCACCGCCGCAGCGGCGGGCGCCGCCACGGGGGCTGGCGCGGCGGCCGGCGCGGCAATCGCAGACGCAGACGCTGGCGCCGTCGCAGGCGCCGCCACCGCTGCAGCCGCCTCGCCCGTCTCCAGCATCAGCAGCAAGCTGCCCTCGTTGAGCTTGTCGCCCAGCGCCACCTTCAGCTCTTTGACCACGCCGGCGTGGCTGGCCGGGATCTCCATCGAGGCCTTGTCGCTCTCGACCGTCACCAGGCTCTGCTCGGCCGCGATGGTGTCACCCACCTTGACCAGCAGCTCGATCACCGCCACGTCCTTGAAGTCGCCGATGTCCGGGACCTTCACTTCAATCAATGCCATGTCTTGTCTCCGTTCGCTGCGAATGTTGCCTTTGGGACGTCAGGCCGTCAGGCGTACAGCGGATTGATCTTCTCGGTGTTCAACGCGTATTGCTTGATCGCCTCGGCGACCTTGCTCATCGGCAGCAGGCCATCGTCGGCCAGTGACTTGAGTGCTGCGACCACGATGTAGTGGCGGTTGATCTCGAAGTGCTCCCGCAGCTTGCTGCGGAAGTCGCTGCGGCCAAAGCCGTCGGTGCCCAGCACCTTGTAGGTCCTGCTGCGACCTTGTGCATCCCGGGGCATGTAGGCGCGGATCTGCTCACCAAACACCTTGATGTAGTCGGTCGAGCAGACCACCGGGCCGGCATGGCTGCCGAGTTGCTGCGCGACAAACGGCAGGCGCGGGGTGTCAGTCGGGTGCAGCAGGTTGTAGCGCTCGGCGTCCTGGCCGTCGCGCGCCAGCTCGTTGAAGCTGGGGCAGCTCCAGACCTTGGCGGCCACGCCCCAGTCGGCTTCGAGCAGCTTCTTGGCGGCCATCGATTCACGCAGGATGGTGCCAGAGCCCAGCAGGTTGACCTGCAGCTGACCGTCAGGGCCGGCCAAGCCTGGCGTGGCGTCCTGCAGCAGGTACATGCCCTTGATGATCTGCTCCTCGGTGCCAGCGGTCAGGCCGGGCATCGGGTAGTTTTCGTTCAGCAGGGTGATGTAGTAGTAGACGTTGTCCTGACGCTCGACCATGCGCTTCAGGCCATGGTGCAGGATGACCCCCACCTCGTGGGCAAAGGTCGGGTCGTAAGAGACGCAGTTCGGGATCGTGCCTGAGAGGATGTGGCTGTGGCCGTCCTCGTGTTGCAGGCCCTCACCGTTCAGCGTGGTGCGGCCGGACGTGCCGCCCAGCAAAAAGCCACGCGCCTGCATGTCGCCGGCGGCCCAGGCCAGGTCACCGATGCGCTGGAAGCCGAACATCGAGTAATACACGTAAAACGGCACCATGATGCGGTTGTTCGTCGAGTAAGAGGTCGCTGCAGCGATCCAGCTGCTCATGCCGCCGGCCTCGTTGATGCCCTCCTGCAGGATCTGGCCGTCCACGGCCTCGCGGTAGTACATCACCTGGTCCTTGTCGACCGGCGTGTACTTCTGGCCCTCGGGGTTGTAGATGCCGATCTGGCGGAACAAACCCTCCATGCCGAAGGTGCGGGCTTCGTCCACCAGGATCGGCACGGTGCGTGGGCCCAGCGCCTTGTCGCGCAGCAGCTGGGTCAAAAAGCGCACATAGGCCTGGGTGGTGCTGATCTCGCGGCCTTCAGCGGTCGGGTCCAGCACCGCCTGGAAGGTGGCAAGCGCCGGCACGGTGAACTGCTCGTCGGCCTTGGTGCGGCGGTGCGGCAGGTAGCCGCCCAGGGCTTTGCGGCGCTCGTGCAGGTACTTCATCTCCAAGGTGTCGTCGGACGGCTTGTAAAACGGGATGCCCTGGGACAACTGCTCGTCCGAGACGGGGATGTTGAAGCGGTCGCGCATCGCCTTGATGTCGTCATCCGTCAGCTTTTTGGCCTGGTGGGCGGTGTTTTTGCCTTCGGCTGCCTTGCCCATGCCAAAGCCCTTGACGGTCTTGATCAGCAGCACGGTCGGCTGGCCCTTGGTATTGACCGCCTTGTGGTACGCGGCATAGACCTTTTGCGGGTCATGGCCGCCGCGCTGCAGACGCCAGATGTCCTCGTCGCTCATCTTGGCCACCATCTCCAGCGCCTTGGGATGCTGGCCAAAGAAGTTCTTGCGGACAAACGCGCCGTCGTTGGCCTTCATGGCCTGGTAGTCGCCGTCCACCGTGTCCATCATGATCTTGCGCAGGATGTGCTCTTTGTCGCGCGCCAGCAGCGGGTCCCAATAACCGCCCCACAGCAGCTTGATGACGTTCCAGCCTGAACCGCGGAACTCACCCTCCAGCTCCTGGATGATCTTGCCGTTGCCACGCACCGGGCCGTCCAGGCGCTGCAGGTTGCAGTTGATGACAAACACCAGGTTGTCCAGCTTCTCGCGGGCGGCCAGGCCGATCGCGCCGAGTGATTCGGGCTCGTCCATCTCGCCGTCGCCGCAGAACACCCAGACCTTGCGGTTGCTGGTGTCGGCAATGCCGCGGGCATGCAGGTATTTCAAGAAGCGCGCCTGGTAGATCGCCATCAACGGGCCCAGGCCCATCGAGACGGTCGGGAACTGCCAGAAGTTGGGCATCAGCTTGGGGTGCGGGTAGCTCGACAGACCTTTGCCATCCACCTCTTGGCGGAAGCTCAGCAACTGCGCCTCGCTGATGCGGCCTTCCATGAAGGCGCGGGCGTAGATGCCGGGCGCCGAGTGGCCCTGGATGTAGAGCAGGTCACCGCCGTGGCCCTCGTGCTCGGCGTTCCAGAAATGGTTGAAGCCGGCGCCGAACATCGTCGCCACCGAGGCAAACGACGAGATGTGGCCACCCAGATCCCCGCCGTCGGCCGGGTCGAGCCGGTTCGCCTTGACGACCAGCGCCATCGCGTTCCAGCGCATGAAGGCGCGCAGACGTTCCTCGATTTCGAGGTTGCCGGGGCAGCGCTCTTCCTGGTCGGTCGGGATGGTGTTGACGTAGGCGGTGGTGGCCGAAAACGGTTGATCGATACCGGCCTGGCGGGCCTCGTCGATCAACTGCTCCAGCAGAAAGTGCGCACGCTCGGGGCCCTCGTTGGCGATGACGGCGTCCAACGCCTCCAGCCATTCACGGGTTTCCTGGGCATCGGTGTCGTTGGCGGCGGCGCCAAGAAAGGATTGGGGCATGGCGGACATCGTTTGTCTCCTCGATCAGGGTCGGGTGGGTCAGGCGGGCTGCATTGAACGGGCCGGAGTTTGGCACAAAGCAGAGATATTTTCAAATGGCGCGAGTTGATTTCGTATTGTGGGAAACCACAACAGCGCAGCCCATTGGACCCCGCACAGCTTTTGCGGCCCACCCGGATAATCCACCACCATGATGCCCAACTCCCCAGGCCCGACCGGCGGCAGCACCACTACCGGCCAGCGCCGTCTGCTGGGCCGCTGGTGGCGCCGCCAGTCCGCGGCGAGGCAGGACAGGCTCGCCACCTTTGGGCCATTGGCCTCGGTGCTGCTGTTTCTGGCGGCCATCATTTCCGCTTTCTGGTACCTGCGCAACGAGGAACTCGAGCGTGAAGTCGAGGCCGTCGCCCGTGACACCGAGATTGCGCAACAGCAGATCCGCCTGCGCCTGATCGAGAACCAGGAGCAACTGGTGCGCCTGGCGCGCGAGTTCACCACCCGCGAGCTGGAGGTTGCCGATTTCACGCCGCAAGCCGCCGCTTTTGCCAACGACCGGCCCGAGATCACCCAGTTTGTCTGGCTGGGCGCGGACCGCCGTGCACGGGCCCGCTACTCGGCACAGGCCGAGCGCGAAGAAGGTGCACTGCCCGGCGCAGCCGCGGCCTCCGCCACCACCACGCCCCCCGCCGCGCCGGGCCGAAGCGAGACCGAATGGGCGTTCATCGCAGCACGCGACTTGCGCCAGCCCATCTATTCGCGCCCGTTCAAGGACAGCCACGGCGCGATGGTCTTCCAGGTCCATGTGCCAATGCTGACGCGCGGGCAGTTTGTCGGCGCGCTGGTGGCCGACTACTCGATCGACACTCTGCTGCGCCATTTCGTCACCACCGACGTGACACGGCGCCATGCCATCGAGGTGCTGGACGAGGCCGAGCACACCATCGCCAGCAGCGTGATGACCCTGCCCGGCGGTACGCGCCGGCCGGCCATCCTGCACGACGTGCCGCTGGCGCCGGCCGCCAACGGGCTGATCCTGCGCGGCAGCGGCTACCGCACGTCCGTCGGCCTGATCGGCAACACCCTGTTCTGGATGGTGGTGGCGTTGTCGGTGCTGACGCTGTGGATGCTGCTGGGCACCTGGCGCCACATGCGGCGCCGCTCGCAGATCCAGGGTGCGCTGGTGCAGGAGACGAACTTCCGGCGGGCGATGGAGAACTCCATGCTCACCGGCATGCGGGCGATGGACACCGAGGGCCGGGTCAGCTACGTCAACCCGGCGTTCAGCGCCATGACCGGCTTCACCGAGGACGAGCTGATCGGCCGCCTGCCGCCCTACCCTTACTGGCCCAGCGAGCGCATCGACGAAAACACCCGCTTGCTGCAGCAGGAGCTGCAGGGCCGCAGCCCGGCCGGCGGCATCGAGGTCAAGGTGATGCGCAAAAACGGCACACTGTTCGACGCCCGGATGTACGTCTCGCCGCTGGTCGACGCGCGCGGCCAGCAGACCGGCTGGATGACCTCGATGACCAACATCACCGAAGCCAAGCGGATCCGTGACCAGCTGTCCGCCTCGCACGAGCGTTTCACCACCGTGCTGGAGGGCCTGGAGGCGGCGGTCTCGGTGTTGTCGGTGCAGCAGAGTGAACTGCTGTTTGCCAACCGGTCGTACCGGCTGTGGTTCGGCGCGGATTCACGTGGCCACGCGCTGTTGGCCAGCGGCACC
>JBBQAH010000463.1:0-1973 GCA_038316145.1 Burkholderiales bacterium | reverse complement strand
GATTCAACCCAAACTGAGATTAATAGAACGATAAGAATTAGAAGAAACAGCAGAATCGCACAAAGTGCGAGTTTTCAACATGAAAGTGATGGAAATGTTCGTCTCAAAAAACAAATGGGCGGATATTTGAGATGGACTTTTTCGCGTTTTGGGATATTTAACCTTCGAAGACTAAACCTTTCTTGATTTCTGAATTTGTGTATAATTATTCCCTTTTGATTGAAGCCAGTGTGGGGTGAATCAGATCAGAAATGAAGAAGCAGGCATAAAAAATGTCCGGAATTGGGAGTCAAAAACACGCTGTCCGGAACTGGGTGCCAATCCTAGTACTGCGTGGAAAAAAGGGCCAAAGACTTTTCAAAAACCATCAACTAAGGAAAACCTCTAGTTACCAACCTCCGGTTCAGCCTGCAGTTTCGCCTGGTTGAGCAGGGTGTAGAGCTTTTCCGTGGCTCGACCGTCTCAAATGAACATCATATATCAAGTCAGACCATCCATATCTGCTTGTCAACAGGCCACCCAAAGATCAATAACAAATACCGGGAATGTCTTGCTTGTCGTAGACGTAGAGCTGTCCCGTGGTGGCAGCCAACGCCAGTGTCCGATGCTCAAGGAGCTCCGAAAAGCCGCGAAGGGCGTCTGGTAGATTACCTGCGATGAATAATGGACGTATAATCAATTATCTCTATCACTTTGAATTATGAATAATAATTAACACGGAAATAAAAGTTAAATTTATCGTACCTTCGAGCAGGTCGACCGTCGCCATAAACAGTGAGTAAGTCGCATCCTGGCGACTGAAATTATTCACTCCCCGGATAAATCTTCGCGCTTGCTCATACGTCTCCCAGTCCAGATAGACATCCAAACACACCTGAATACAAAAACGGGGAATTGTGTACAATTTTGGACAAAGCGTTTTTTGTGTATAATTTCGGACAGTTTTGTTTTACAAATTACTCAGTCGTTTTCCGGGCGATCCCCGCCCGGATGGTCTCATTCGATCAAGAAAGTCTTGCAGAAAATGTAGCAAGTCGAAAAAGTAATGATTGAAGACTATGAACAGGTAGATAGTTTGTCTCAGGAACCCATCTTAAAAACCTGGATATTTCACATGGCCTTTTTTTAACCGAATTTTTTTATGTTTTAAGGTTTAGAAACGTAACTTTTCAAGGTTACCGCATTTTTTACAAAATTTTCTCAATTGTTGGATAGGATTTTAGCATGAATCAGATGAAAAATGATAGATTTATCCGCAAAACAACTGTGCAAAATTAAACACAAAAAACGCTTTGTCCAAAATTGTACACATTACACAACTCCTTGTACGAGAAGCGAAACATCAGTTAAGTAACGTAGTGCCATGGGAGCAGAAGTGAAGCATACCGAGTCCAAACTTACCATAAAGTTGTCGGGAAGGTGATTCATGGCGAAACTGACGTGCATAAACTGAAAATCCTGAAGAAAAGGGAAATTGCTTGAAACAGATATGAAAATCCCGTGTGGAGCACAAGTTGCACTGTAAGATGCAAATCGATTTTGATCGCCTCCTGCACTCACAGGTGAGGCACGTACGGTAAGCTACCGGTGTATCCGAGAGTGAGGGATGGCGAAAGCCGGGTCGGCGTCGATCAATAACAACTCATACAGAAGCAGGATATGAGGTAGCCGTTATAATCCGTCCTGATCCTGCGCAAATGAAACTTCAGATTCAATGGTTTCTCGTCACACGCCGCCCCACACAATTCTCAAGACCTCAGTCCGATCTACGTGTGCCAATTTACTAAACATTATCAAGCAGTAGTATTTAACAAACTGCGCATCCAGCCAGGGTCACTGACGTGACACGAACACAAGTACAAGGGCTGGCACCTAATTCCGGCCACTCTCCTTTTGGAACCTAATTCGGGCCATTTTTTATTCCTGCTTCTCTATTTCCGACCTGATTCAGCCCACACTTGAGTTAATCGAAC
>JBBQAH010000484.1:0-1930 GCA_038316145.1 Burkholderiales bacterium | reverse complement strand
GCCCTAATCACCAAGAAGACCCGCTTCATCGAACTCCTAAAGGAAAAGCGTCAGGCGCTGATCACGCAAGCGGTCACCAAGGGCCTTAATCCCAAGGTGAAGATGAAGGATTCTGGGGTGGAGTGGATTGGGCAGGTGCCGGGGCATTGGCT
The DNA here is from genome assembly GCA_038316145.1 of Burkholderiales bacterium. GTDB lineage: Bacteria > Pseudomonadota > Gammaproteobacteria > Burkholderiales > Burkholderiaceae_C > Pseudaquabacterium. Next base: position 1,778 of record JBBQAH010000484.1, on the reverse strand, counting down.
AGTAGCGCAACTTGGGAAAATCTCTATCGAACGGTGCGATGGCCCGTTTGGCAGTGGCTTGAAATCGGAGCACTACCAAGCAGACGGAGTGCGAGTGATCCGGTTACAGAATATCGGCTGGGCAGTTTTCAAAGATGGAAATGAGGCATTCATATCTCATGAGCATTGGCAGGACGTTCTTGGCTGCGGCCATGAAGTTTTACCAAATGACGTGCTAATTGGCGGGTTGGGTGACGACAAAAACCCTCTTGGACGTGCTTGTGTTGCACCGCAAAATCTGGGATCTTCAATGGTAAAAGCAGATTGCTATCGATTTCGCATGGACGCGAGCCGGGCAATGCCTGAATTCGTGGTTTTCTCATTGTCAGCAACCGCTCGTTCAGAATGTGGGTATTTGGCGACTGGTGCTACACGGGATCGGTTGAATCTAGGTTTGGCAAGTGCTCGTGCTGTAGCGCTTCCTCCACTTGGTGAGCAGAAAGACATCGTCACACTGATAAGTCGCACTACAGATCGAATTGACCTTCTCGCAAGGAAAACCCAACGCAGCATTGACCTCTTAAAAGAGCGCCGTTCCGCCTTCATCACCGCCTCCGTCACCGGGCAAATCGATCTGCGGAGGACCGCTTAAATGGGCACACTTGAAATCCCAGACTACAAGAATTGGCTTGCGTCGCTAAAGAGTCGCATCCAGTCAGCACAGCAGCGAGCCACGTTATCCGTCAACCGGGAACTGGTTATGCTGTATTGGCAAATCGGGCGCGACATTCTGGACCGGCAGCAAGCGCAAGGCTGGGGCGCGAAAGTTGTCACCCAATTGGCCAAGGATCTCACTTCGGCCTTCCCGGACATGAAGGGATTCTCCCGCAGTAACCTAATGTACATGCGGGCATTTCACGAGGCGTGGCCGGAAGAATCAATTGTCCAACAGCTTGTTGGACAATTGCCCTGGGGTCAAAACCTGCTCTTGCTGACCAAGCTCAAAACCAGTGAAGAGCGTCAGTGGTATGCCGCCAAGGCCATTGAGCATGGTTGGTCGCGCAACGTGATGTGGCACCACATCTCCACCCAGTTGCAGCAGCGTACCGGAAACGCCGTTACCAATTTTGGCCAGCGCCTGCCGTCACCTGATTCTGAACTGGCGCAGGAAACCCTCAAAGATCCGTACTTGTTCGACTTCCTGGGCGTGTCCAGCGAGGCACACGAGCGCGAGATTGAAACCGCCATGACTCGCCATGTGACAAAAATGCTGATGGAGCTGGGTGAAGGCTTTGCTTTCGTAGGCAGGCAAGTGCCAATGGAAGTCGATGGCCATGACTTCTTCATCGACCTTTTGTTTTACAACTACCGATTGCACCGCTTTTTAGTGGTGGAGTTGAAAGCGGGAGACTTCAAACCTGAGCACGCGGGTCAGCTCAACTTTTACGTCACCCTGGTGGACGAAAAGATCAAGAGCGAAGAGGACAAGCCAACTCTGGGTCTTCTGCTGTGCAAGCAGCAACATCGCGTGGTCGCTGAATACGCCCTGCGCGGTATGACTCAGCCCATTGGCATCGCGGAATACAAGCTGCAATTGCCAGAGGATGTGGCGAAGTATTTGCCCACCATAGAGCAAATTGAATCCGAGTTACTGGGGAGTGTCGTTGAGACTGCACCCGACATTGAGCCTATCAAAGGGAGCAAACATGACTGACACAGCACACCAGGAAAAGCATTTCGAGGCCTATATTGTCTGCAAGCTGGAGGCCCAAGGCTGGAAAGTCGGCAACACCCTGCAA
>JBBQAH010000283.1:0-2276 GCA_038316145.1 Burkholderiales bacterium | reverse complement strand
TCCGGAATTGGGTGCCAATCCTTCTACCGACTTTTGCATGACAAAGCAAACCGTACCTGCTTTGCGACTTGGTCAGTCAGCTCCAAAACATTTCCCGTCGCCAACGGCACAACCTCAGCAACAGTCGCAGCAGTGCCATCCACCACGACTTCCTTCTTGCCGGCAAATCGCGCCTTCAGCTCCTCCGCCTCGGCACTCTCAATCTTACGGAACAAGGGTGCCGGAGTGCCGATTTTATGACCCGCCTCCAGCTGGCACACCAGATACTCCTGCAGGAAGTAGTACTCGTCCGGGGCGTTCAGCTGCTCCTGAATTACCTTGCTGTAATGCGGCATGAACGGTTTCATCATCACCGACAACTGCAGGCAGATGTTCGCCGCCAGGCCGATCACACTACCCGCTCGTGCCTTCTCCTCCTCCGTGCCCTTCACCAGGGCCCACGGCTTGGCCGCCTGCATCATCTGATTGCCCAGCCGGGATACGCTGAGAATGCTGCGCAGTGCCTCTCGCAAGTGAATCTTCTCCATGTGGCCCAGATACTCCTCAATCTCCGCGTTGATATTCCCCAACAAACAAATGTCTTCCGCGTCCAGCTTCATGGCCGGCACGACGCCGCCGTAAGTCTTGTCCAAGAAACTCAATGCCCGGTTGATGAAGTTTCCGACATTGTTCAGCAGTTCCGTGTTGTTTTTCAGCACGAAATCCGCCCAGGAGAAACGGGTGTCCTGATCCTCCGGACGGACAAACAGTAGGTAGAAGCGATAAATGTCCGCCTCGATGCCCGTGGTCTGAGCGTCAGTGCCGAACACACCGACCCCACGGCTTTTGGAGAATTTGTCGTCCTCGTAGTTGAGATACTCTGTGGCGCTCATGTTCTTTACGATGGTGTAGTTGGCATCGGATCCCAGCAAGGTGCACGGAAAAATAACGCTGTGGAATGTCACGTTATCCTTTCCCAGAAAGTGGAAGAGGTTCACCTGCGGAGAAAAAACGCTTACGTTAAGCACTATCACAGACACTCAGCAAGTCAATCAATCAATCAATCAATCAATCAATCGATATAAGAATCAATTAACCAACAAATCCCTCAATCAATCAATCGATCAATCTTGAATTAATGAACACACTAATCAATCGATCAATCAATCGATTACCTGCTCAGGGTTATTCCACCATTTCTCCCACTGTGGAGTATAATTTGCCGTGATGGACAAATAGCCGATGCAGGCATCGAACCAGACGTAGAACACCTTGCTGGTGTAACCTTCCAACGGCACCGGCACTCCCCATTGTAAATCTCTCGTTATACACCGCGGCTTCAGCCCCTCTCCCTTCAGCCATGACCGAGTGATCGCAACGGCGTTATTGGTCCAGACTCCTGTCTCGAAAACGCCCTCAATATACTGCTCCAGCTGCGGCTGGAGTTTGGGCAAGTCGAGGAACAGATGATTGGACTTCTGAATTTGGGGTGCGGTGCCGCAGATTTTGCACCGCGGCTTGATGAGTTCCTCCGCGTTGACCAATTTGCCGCACTTGTCGCATTGATCGCCGCGGCAGTCCGGGTAGCTGCACAACGGGCAAATGCCTTCCACGTAACGATCCGCCAGGAAGCGGTTGCACTTTCCGCAGTGCAGCTGGTCCACGCTCTCCTCCAACATCAGGCCCTTCTTGTGCAATTTCCAGAAGATGTCCTGGGTGATCTGTAATAAGAGACAAATACACGCATCAGAATTACGTTATATGTGAAAGCACCTGTAACCGCACCTGATATTACGTGGATGTGACGATATGTGTATTTTATCAATGACGTCAAAAAAAATGTACAAACTGTACTTTCAATTTCCCACACTTTCACAGCCTCCCCGGCACCAAAAAAGTGTCTAACATATAAAGTGTCGCCTATCTCGAATTGGATATTCACTTGGTAGAGTATAAGGGCTTCAAGGGAAATTAATGTTCACTTTGTACAGTTTGTACAAAATTTACAGTGATCAATCAATCAATCAAAGTATCAAAAAACACTCAATAAATTAATTCATCAATCAATCAATCGACCACAGCATAAAATACTGACGTAAATAAAACGAATGTAGTTTCGTTACGTAAACTGCGCAAATCAAAGAATCGCAAATTCCTAATTCCCATCACCAAACATAACTCACCGTCGTCTGTTCGTTCGTGCTGGTCCGGCCAAAATAATCGAAATCAATGTTGAACCAGTCGTACACTTGCTTGTGGATGGCATTGTACTTGTCGCAAATCTGCCGCGGCGTCAC
>JBBQAH010000479.1:0-1722 GCA_038316145.1 Burkholderiales bacterium | reverse complement strand
CCAGGAATAGACCGCCTTGGGGGCCGCGCCGAATTGCAGCGCCCTGGCAAACACCGAGGTGGTGGGATTGCCACCCAGAAGATCGGCCAGATAGACCAGTGCCGCCGGGCGTTTCTGATCGCCGGTCAGCCGCGCCGGGGAAAGGTAGGTGCGGTTCACATAGGGTTCGGCGACACGCGCATCAGCCAGACGGATGCGCCGTTCGGAAAGCTGTGGCGGCTCCACCGGACGGCTGCGTGCCGTCAGCCCTTCGGTCGGCTTGATCGGTCCATAGTACTTTTCCGCCAGCGTCCGCACGGCCTCGGGCTGCACGTCGCCCGCGACGATCAGTATCGCGTTGTTGGGCGCATAGAACCGCTGATAGTAGGCCAGCGCATCGGCGCGGCTCAGGCCCTGCATCTCGTGCCGCCAGCCGATGATCGGAATGCCATAGGGGTGGTTCAGGAACTGCGCGGCGCGCTGCTGTTCGCCCATCAGCGCGCCGGGATCGCTGTCGACGCGTTGGTTGCGTTCTTCCAGGATCACGTCGCGTTCGGTGCGTACATCGTCTTCGGACAGGGTCAGCCCGCGCATCCGGTCGGCCTCCATCCGCATCACAAGGTCCAGCCGGTCAGCGGCGATCCGCTGGTGATAGGCAGTGGTATCCCACGAGGTAAAGGCGTTATCGCTGCCGCCCTGCGCCTCGACCGTGGCGGAAAACTCGCCAGGGGCCAGCGTGTCGGTGCCTTTGAACATCAGGTGTTCCAGGAAATGCGCAATGCCGGACTTGCCGGGCGGTTCGTCCGCAGCCCCGACCCGGTACCACAGCATCTGCACGACGGCGGGCGCGCGGTGATCCTCGATCACGACGACATCAAGACCATTGTCCAGCGTGAAGGTAGTGACGTTTTCGGCAAGCGCGGGCAGCGCCGCAGCAAGGGTGATCCAGAAAGCCAGCAATCCGCGGGTGAACATGAGAAATTTCCTGTCGATGTGACCGTGCACCTAAGCATCGCCGCGCACAGGTCAAGGCGGGCTGACGCGGACGTGACCTTGAACCCGGGGTGTTACTCTCCGGTCAGCCGTGGCGGGGCAGAGTTGGTGCGTACCCCGGCCCGGCGCCAGCGTTGCAGTTCGGCCTGCTGGTCCAGCGTCTGGCGGCGATAAGCACGGAAATAGGTGTTCACGCCGAACAGCCGTTCCAGGATGCGACCGTTGTTTTCGCGCCGGTGATCAAGGTCCTCTGCCGCCAGTTGCTCGCGCACGGCCGCCGTGCGTCCAAAGCGCGACGCATGGTTCACAAGCCCCCCGTCGCGGCCCGGAACGCCTTCGGCAACCGCCGGATTGCCGCCAAGCGCCGCAATCGCATCGTCTTCGGGGCGCTGGTCGCTGCGATTCGTTCCGTTTGGCGTGGGCTCCGGCAGATCGGTAAAGTTTTCCGGCGTTTCCAGTGCCTTGGGGGGCACGATGCCAAACTCGTCCGGCCCGTTGCCTGAAGCGCGCAGGTTCATCAGCCGCGGATTATCGCTGCTGCACGCTGCCAGCACCAGCATCGCGGCACCTGCGGTCGCAAGGGCAATCCGGCCTGCCTGCATCTGTCTCTCCTTCACGCCTCGCCCCTTCCTTAGCGCAAACCGCCGTGCCCGTCACGGGGTCTTTCGCCCTTTCGGCTTGTCGTCCTTTGCAAACAACACCAGCCCTATCGCACCTGCAAAGATCGCGATATCGGCGACGTTGAAGGCA
>JBBQAH010000562.1:0-1782 GCA_038316145.1 Burkholderiales bacterium | reverse complement strand
TCAAGAAAATTAATCCGTTCCATCTCAATGTGGCAGCTTTCCACAGCAGAATACGTAAAATTCTTAAAAATCCGGAAAATTGTCATTTTTGATGACCCGTGGTCGGCTGATATCGCAGTAATTGAATCATGTTTTTATTCTACTAATCTAGCACTATCTTTTAACTATTGTTTTAAAACAACATACGTCAAAATCGGCTGTGGGAAGCAGGGACCGGATAACATATCTCGAATGTTTGTTCAGTTTTTCTGAACAATAAGAGAGAGCGGGTTAAGATAGTGTTTTTGCTGAAAAGTTCGACTTTATTAGAATTAAAAACTTTTCTAGATCCTGGAAAATATTCTTCTGAATATTGTGTCTGATTGTATTGTATGTGGAAATCGATGCAGAACAAGGAATGTCTGATATTGTTGAGCCTGCATACACTTGTAGTAAGTAACGTGCCATTGGACTAACCCATTAATTATGAGAGGTATCGTGCAGGGTCATAGCAACCTACCCTACAAATGCAAGGGATACAAACCCGATTAATGTGGCAACTCAAACTGAATTGTCGATTGTGGCACACTTTCAAAAGACCATTCAGCCATATTGCTGGTTTCACACCTTTCCACATCAGTCAATCCCCACGGGTCAGCCTACTCGTGTTCATCGCAATTTCGTGAATCCCATGGTCAAGCACCTACTCAAAGTCACTACGGATAAAACGCGCCAAATTCCGTTCCCGTTAACTTTTACACACCATAACGGCAGGTTTTTCTGGCCACACCTTCAGAGACCATGAAGAAAGCCATTCTTCAGCGCTGTTCTCCAGAGCATAAAAACATGGTAATGTCGCCAGAAGGCCTCCCTATCTCGCAACTTACGACCGCTGGTGAAGACATGGAAACCTCGAGCTTGAGCGGCAACAGCTGGGGCTTCAACGACTCCATGGATGCTTATGCTTTAATGGATTACGGTCTGTTAAGCTGCCACGTGGTAGATTAGTAATATCCTACTCCAATTTTTCCACTTGTTTTGAAACTATAGATTCGGATGACGATCAAGCTAGCCGTGTTTCTGGCATGGACCTCGCGGCCTCGAGCTCTACCAGTGAAAGTCGTGCCCTGAGTCCGCTCCTGTCGGACTACGATCGAGGCCAGGCATTGCCGCGACCGCCATCGGGACCCGGCCCGCCCGACTGGTTAGGACATTTTAAACAGAACGACTTTGGTCCGGATTATAAACTACGACCGCGGCCCGGCTACGGTCTTCAATCCGGTGATGCAGGCCTCTTGAGAAACAGCATTTGCAAAGTGCGTTATACACAAATGTTTTCTAGATAGTGCAGCAGTTAAGTTATCATTTAATTGTCCCATTATTGGCAGTTGGCCGAACAGGGCATGCATGCCGTCTTACCATCATTAATTGATTCTCCCAAGCTGTAGGCTGGTGGAGGTTGCTAAAATGAATGAATTTGTTACGTAAATGTGCGGACCGGGGAGTTATAAATCGAATATAAAATGGAATTGTATAAACTTTGTGATGGTGAATTCTGACAGATCAATTTAGAAGCGATAAGTCTATCAAATGTGAATACAGTTTTTATTAACCAGCAAAAGTCTAATTACTGTATTTCCCGAAATAGCCTAACTTTAGTTACGAGGTACGGTGCTTTAAGGGTTCAGGTGAATGAAAGGGGTAAAAAAGAGGGCAGACAGCAAGTTTCTCTCTTCAAATTCAACATCTTTGGTATTAATAAATTCACCGGAATTTTTTGCATTTTGTGATGCGGCTAAAACT
>JBBQAH010000367.1:0-1636 GCA_038316145.1 Burkholderiales bacterium | reverse complement strand
GGTACAGTTCTTAGCAATAGAAGACCAGGGCTTCTATTCCAGACAATACGGTATCACCAGGTTTTTTCAGAGTTCAACATTGTTTTCTGGCCAATGAATGAATTTTCATTTCATATCAAATTATCGCATCAATAAGTATACCGCATGGTACAGTATGTCATCAATATCTTGTGTACTTGCGCAATTCAACGTTGAGATTTCCCGTTTGATACCTACTCGTACCAAAGTGACCAGCGATGGGCTAAAAAAACATGGAGCTGTCTGGCCTGACGATGAAGGTCTTTCCCCGGCCCAGACTGGCAGTACGCACTACGCAAAACCAGGTGGGCACAGCAGGCAAGATGGCCTTAATTGGTCCACATTCCACAACCGATCTCTGCGTGACCCGGTTGAGCTCGCGGTTGCATTCACCAGTAAGTGTTCATTCCCGTCGCAAAGGGGTCGTTTTCAGAGCGATGAGTACGTGCTTTGGGTGGTAGTGTAAATGTAAATTCGCCGGATCGCCCGAGACTGGGACAATAGGAGACGATTTTTTTAAAGTACTTCACACTCTCGATAACAAACCAGTCTGTCTCGAGAACCACATTGTGATCCATAGTTTCGGGTTTCGTCGTCGGGTTTCGCCGTCGGGTTTCGTCGTCGGGATTTGAAGAGTCAGCTGCAACCACGACGGTTTGGTTTAGTTGCATTTCTTCTTCTTCTTCTTCTTCTTAAATACTAAAATGGCCACCACTCCCAAGTACGCCCAGTCTTTGCCAGAGTCCACGAGACGCGAGCAAGTTGCCAAGTTTGTGCAGCATATGCAGGAACATTATGGCGGCAGCAGTTTCGATCTGATCTTGGTGGAGTTCGATTCGCGGCGGGAGATGGAGTTTGAGGTAAACCAGCAATTACGCATGTGGCTTCACATCGTGACCATGGAGGCTGAATTGGACCCACCCTACTCTTCACACACATATGGTACCGTGGACGGGCGGGCTGGGTCCTTTGCTTTACTCGGCAATTACGCTGAGCACCTCCGTTTATTTCCGCACTATTTGACATCCAAGCTTAACTGGGCCTACAATGGTTTCCACTTGCATCGCGTCTCTGAATCAGGGACTTTACTGGTGGCGTCCCTTATGTGGCAAAAGAATCAATCTAACCAAATGTTAATTCTATTATGATATCAGATACACTCACCTTGAAATTCAACTCGAAAATTATGTAGATGAATCAACTGCGCGTTGACTGTCGAAACTCCTAGGTCAACCGATTCACCCACGTTACCTGCAAGAAATATACATAATCAATATTATGATCAAACATACTTTTACTAGTAAGTTTACTATACGTACATTTCGCCAGTATTTTTTATTAAATTTTGTTTATTAGTTAAGCAAAGGACCGGTGAACTTTGCATTGAACCGGGTATATAATCTGTGAAAGCTGCTAATATCCGCGTGAAGTTTGTCAACAACGCCGAAAATCAGCTGCCGCAAGTATGAATATAACTTAAAATTTATGAAATTGTAAAGCGTTTTTTTGGACGTGACGCCTAAAACTATTATGGATAATACACTATAATATACTACACTGAACTAGTATGGATGGTATAGAATAAATTTGCTTTCCAAATTCACGGTATAGTGCGGAC
>JBBQAH010000575.1:0-1706 GCA_038316145.1 Burkholderiales bacterium | reverse complement strand
ATGTCTGCCGCTGTCTTGAGCACCATAGTTGACAGTATTTTTTGCTCTATTGATCAATACGTAAATAATCAAAATCGGAGGGGGTAATAGTACATAGTTTGCTTCTAAGGTACAAGTAGGCAGTTTTTGGTGGTAAAAGTGCAAGCAGGAAGCAAGTTTTTTTCTCTCCAACTTTGATCTCAATCAACTCTAGTGAGGTTTTTTGCATTTACTGGTGATCGTGCAGTTTAAAGTCGCCAAAAAATATAAAGCTGAATTTCATAAGATTAAATATTGATGAATTGAATTGTTTGATTGGTTTTAAATTTGGATTTATTTTTTTGGCGACCATGAACCAACCGCACCATTAAAATGCAGAAAAGTCAGCTGAGTTTATTAGACATAAGAAAAACTTGCGCTGTTCGCCTTTTCACCACAGAAACTACCTGCTCTCTTTTGGCTCCTTACCCCGTACAAGGAGTTGTGTGTACAGTAATTTTGGCCAAAGAGTTTGTTCGTGTATAATTTTGGTTTTATTTTATTTTGTTGTAATTTTACTTTTTGATTGCTTATTTCTTTGTCGTTTTTCGGCCGATTTAGACTCGAGTGACCTCAGTCGATTACGAAAACAAATTCGTAAATTTAGATACCGTGTTTGGTTGAATTTTGAAATGTTCAAACATTCGCAAAATCCATCTAAAAAATCCCCGATATTTGAGATGGGGTTTTTAAACTTGTAGTTTCTTAATTTGGCAAATTGGCAATATGTGTTGCTGAATATTGCCTGTCGACTGAGCTAATTGTGAGGCTTTACGGAATCAGCCGGAAAACAGGGCCAATTTACTGGCAAAATAAAATCCATCTAAACATACACGCAAAGCAAACCTTTCCCCAAAAAATTAGATATCAGAATTAGAATTATAATTTAATCATTTGAAAATTTAAGTTATTAAATTAATTGAAAAAATATTTTAAAAAATAATTTTAAAAAATATTTTAAAAAATAATTTTAAAAATTTTTTTTAAAATGATTCAAAAAATAATTTGAAAAATAATTTGAAAAATAATTTAATTAATTTAAAAATAATTTTAATTAATTTAAAAATTAATTAAAAAAATTAAATAAATAATTAAAAAATAGAATTTTTTCAGGTGGGGTAGAAACAGGGCGCCTGTCATCACTACTATCTGGACCTGGCGCCCGTTTTTCACATCAAACCAAACAGACAAGCATCCCTGGACTGTATTATTTTTTTAAATTTATTATCAATGTAATAATCAATGCCTAGTGTCTTACAATCAACTCCATCGCAGGTGGCGCTGTTGGCTGCGAAATCGCGCGGCATCCGGCTAATCAAGGAGCAACACCCGGAAATAACGGACAACATGGACATCCTGTCCAAGCTGATGTGCTACGCGTCCGACCAGTCGCACTCCTCGGTGGAACGGGCCGCGATGCTGGGCTCCCTCAATATCCGGCTGATTAAGAGCGACGCCAACTTCTCCATGGATCCGGTGAAACTGCAGGAGGCCATACGCCAGGACAAAGCTGATGGATTGTTCCCCTTCTACGTACGTATATGATGTAATGAAAAACGAAGTAGAGGGATTAGAGGTCCATAAAAATGCAGTTATAACAGGGTAGTGGTGCGATCATCCTTTCCGGTGTCTGGCCTAATTAGCTGCAGTAGGTGAAGGCAGGTCGAACCGGAAGGATGAGATGTACC
>JBBQAH010000075.1:0-14151 GCA_038316145.1 Burkholderiales bacterium | reverse complement strand
CGCCCGCCGTCTCGGCGTAGTAGAGCGTGCTGCCGTCGGGTGACAGGCCCACGCCGTTGGGTGTCATCAAGGGACGCGCGATCACCCGGGCGGCGCTGCCATCGGCCTGGCCGTAGTACAGCCCGCCCAGGTCCATGTCGGTGTCACGCGCCTTGCCCAGGTCGGTGAAGTAAAAGCCGCCGTGGCTGTCGAAGACGATGTCGTTGGGGCCGCGCAGGCCCAGGCCCTCAACCTGCGCGTACAGGCGCTCGGTGCGGCCGGTTGCCAGGTTGACCCGCTCGATGCGGCCACCGGAATAGTCCTCCGCCTGGCCGATGGGGCGCAGCAGGCCGTCGGCTTCGGTGTGCCACTTGAAGCCGCCGTTGTTGCACACATAGACCGCACCATCGGGCCCGATGGCCGCGCCATTGGGGCCGCCACCCAGGTCGGCCACCACGGTGATGCGGCCGTCCATCGTGACCCGGCTGAGCGTGCCCCGGGCGATCTCGACCAGCAGCACCGAGCCATCGTCCAAGGCCACCGGGCCCTCGGGAAACTGCAGGCCCCGGGCGATCTCGCGAATCTTCATGGTCATCCTTGGTGGGGCGTCGTGATGGGCGTGGTGGATGTCGGCCACCACGATGCCACGCGCGCCGTCGGCCGAAAGACGCTCCGCCAGCCCGGCACCGATGCCGCTGGCGCCGCCGGTGATGATGGCCACCTTGCCTTGAATGTCCATGTCGAATCCTGTCAGGTTGGGTGCTGGGTCAGCGCCCGTTGAACTGGGGCGGGCGCTTTTCGACAAAGGCCACCGCAGCGCCCTTGTGGTCGTCGGTCTCGAAGGTGCGGATCATGTGGATGGCCTCGGCATCGAGCACCTGTGACAGCGTGCCTTGCAGCCCGGTGTTGAGGTTGCGCTTCATGTAGCCCACCGCAACCGTGGGCAAGGCAGCCAGCTCGGCCGCCCAGGCCGCGGCAGCAGCGGCCAGTTGCGCAGCCGGCACCACGCGGTTGACCAACCCGATGCGCACCGCCTCGTCGCCCGACACCACCGCGCCGGTGAAGTACAGCTCGCGCGCCTTGGCCGCGCCGACCAGGTGGTTGAGAAAGTAGCTGCCGCCAAAGTCGCCCGACAGGCCGATCCTGGAGAAGGCGGTGGTCAGCTTGGCGGTATCCGTCGCGATGCGCATGTCGCAGGCCAGGGCCAGCGACAAACCCGCGCCGGCCGCCGGGCCGGGGATCACCGCCAAGGTGGGCTTGGGCATCTCGTGCAGCCAGCGCGCCACCTCCATCCGCTCACGCAGGTTGGTCACCTTGTGGTCGAAGCTGGCAGCGGCAGCGGCGCCCGCGGCGTTGCGGGCAAAGCCCTTGACATCGCCGCCGGCGCAGAAGGCCGCGCCCGTGCCGGTGAGCACCACCAGGCGCACGGCAGGGTCTTGCGCCAGGCGCGGCAAGGCCTTGGACAGGCCATCGAACATCTCGGCCGACAAGGCGTTGCGGGCCTCGGGGCGGTGCATGGTGAGGGTGGCGATGCCGCCTTCGATGGTTTCCAGCAAATGGGGGTTCATGGTGGGCTTTACCAGGGTGGGGGGATCGGCAGGACGGGTCACTTCAGGTCAGGGTTGGGGGCAGGGTTCCACCAGGCCAGGTCGGAATGGGCGAGCAGGTCGAGCTCGAAGGTCCAGGCCGAGCGGTGCTGGTGCGGCGCGCCAGGCAGGCGTGGTAGCCCTCGCGGGCAAAGCGCTTGGCCACGTGGCCGCCAATGCCGGCGCCAGCGCCCAGTACCAGACAGACGGGTTTGTTCATCGGGGCATCCTGTCGGGTTGTTGGGGCGGCGCCGAAACGGCGTCAGCTGATGGTGGGCGCGTTGCTGCCGACGAACTGCCGGCGCAGCTCGCGCTTGAGCACCTTGCCGGTGGCATTGCGTGGCAGCTCGGGCACGAAGGCGATGTCGTGCGGCAGCTTGAAGCGCGCCAACCCGCCGGCGCAGTGCGCCAACACCGTGGCCTTGTCCAGCAGCTGCCCGGGTTTGAGCACCAGCACCGCCAGGCCCACCTCGCCCCATTTGTCGCTGGGCACGCCGATCACCGCGGCCTCGGCCACCTGGGGCAACTGGTACAGCACGTTCTCGACCTCGGCCGGGTAGACGTTTTCGCCGCCGGAGATGTACATGTCCTTCCAGCGGTCAACGATGTAGTAAAAACCCTCACTGTCCTGGCGCGCCGCATCCCCGGTCTTGAGCCAGCGGCCCACAAACGCGCCGGCGGTGGCGTCGGGCCGGTTCCAGTAGCCGGGCGTGATGTTGGGGCCGGCCACCCACAGCTCGCCGATTTCATCCGGCCCGCAATCGCTGCCCGCGTCGTTGACGATGCGAGCCTCGGTGTGCATCAGGGGCTTGCCGGTCGAGCCCAGCTTGCGCAGCGCATCGGCCGGGTCCAGGAAGATGCAGGCCGGGCTGGTCTCGGTCATGCCAAAGCCCTGCATCAGGTTCACCCCACGCGCCGCCCAGCCTTGCAGGATGGGCAAGGCGCAGGGCGCGCCCCCCACGCCCGCGCAGTGCAGGCGGCTCAGGTCGGTGGCGGCAAATTCAGCGTGCTGCAGCATGAACTGGTAGGGCGCCGGCACGCCGAAGAAGTGGCTGATCCGCTCGGCGGGGTCGCCGATCACCCGCAGCGCGTGGCCGGGGTCGAAGCTGCGCATGATCACCACCGTGCCGCCGGCATGCAGCACCGGGTTGGAATAGCAGTTCAACCCGCCGGTGTGGAACAGGGGCAGCACCGACAGGTGCACCGTTTGCATGCCCACCCCGGCCGGCGTGCCCAGGTTGCTGCAGTTCCAGAAGTTCATGCCGTGGGTGATCATCGCCCCCTTGGGGTGGCCGGTGGTGCCCGAGGTGTACATGATGGTGACCACGTCGTCGTGGGTCAGCACTTCGCGCCGGGCTACCTGGCCGGCCCGGGCGGCCAGCGCCGCCTCGTAGGGGTTGCCGGCCGCCTGCTTGTCGATGCACAGCAGCTGCGGGATCTGGCAGCGCTGCTGCAACGCAAGCGCTGCCCCGGTGAAGTCCACGTCGTGCACCAGCAGCAGCGGCGCGCTGTCATCCAGGATGTACGCCAGCTCAGCCACGGTCAGGCGCCAGTTCAGCAACACTGCGATACCGCCGGTGCGGCCGCAAGCGAATTGCAGGTCGAAAAACTCCGCGCCGTTGTGCGCCAGCAGGGCCACCCGCGCGCCGCGGCCGATACCCAGTTGCTGCAGGTGGCAGGCCAGCGCCTCGGCCCGCAGGTCCAGATCGGCATAGCTGAGACTGCGGCGCGGGGCCAGTTCACGCACCGCCTCCTTGTCCGGACGGTTGGCGGCGTGGTGGGCGATCCAGTCATAGGCGCGCACCGGGCCGTGGCCCGCAGGCCGCGGGCTGCGCATCGCGGCCTGGGCCGCAGGGTCGGCGTAGTAGGCGCCGCCGTCGCTGGCGTGTGGCGGGGCGCTGGGCTGGAGGGTCATACGGCGGGACAGGCTGGTGGCTGGGTGCAGCCATTCTGCTGAGCCAGGTCAGGGAATCAACCCGTGAAGCCCCTCCCCGCCGGCGGGCCGTTACCGTGTCAGGCTGTCACCCAGGTGTTTGACAGGGCCGACCGCCGCCGGCCTCTGCACCGGTCGGCCCTCGCCCCGGGGAGGACCGCCATGGCCACCCCCCCCCCTTGGCCCGGCGTTCCGCCCTGTGCGGGCCTTTGCGCCAGCCGCGCCGGCGGCTGGCCGGCCGACCGGCGACGGCCACAGACGCTCCATGGTGACGCCATGGCTGCGTTGGCGCCGACACCGGTTTGAGCCCCACAGCCGACGATCAGCCGGGCCAGACCAGGCTACCGAGAGTTCAGTGGTGGCGCAGCGCTGGCGGGGCACTGGATGGCTCGCCGGTGGGTCGGCACCCACCCCGGCGCAGCATCGCCGACCTACCGGCCGCCACGCCGTGCAGCGATCGTGAGCAACTCTTGGGGCGATGGCTTGTCCCAGTCGGCACCCTTGAAGAACCGGATCATTTCGCCCGTCACCATCGGGTGCTTCCATCCATGGGTTTCGAGACGTTTGCGGATCGACGGGTGCACGCCGCGCTCGTAGAGGTGCGTGCGCAACCGCCCTACCCATTCGGCCTGCATCTCGGGCGCCAGCGCGTCGAACTCTGCCACCACCTGCGCTCGCCGACTGCTGACCCATTCAGAAGTCCAGCCTTCCAAGGCTTCCGCCGCAAGTGCGTTGCCGGCGGGTGATGGCTCCGGGCGGCCCGCTGCCGCCTTCTTGGCAGCGGCGGGCGCATTGGATTCCATGAGCGCCCGCAGGTACCGGTAGGTGTCTCGAAGGGGTTCGGGGAACTCACTTGCAATGCGCTTCACAAGCGCATCGAGCCCAGCGGTCATGGCCTCGTTGCCATGGGCGTGGATCAACGCCTCGGCGTCTTCAGCCCGGATGCCGACAGCGGCTGCACGCACAACCTGCGACAGGTCGACGGGCATGGGGGGATGCCGCAAGGGCAGTGCTTCCTGCTGTTTCTTCGCCACCCTGAACTGGATGTCCGCGATAAAGCGCCCGGCTTTGTGCTCAATCAGCTCGACGTCGAGGTCTGTCACCGCGTTGACTTCGGCGATGGCGAGCTTCAGCACATCGCGCTTGAAAAACCGGTACTCCAGTTTCACCGAGTCGTCGGTGTCCGGACTGCCCGTCAGAACGGGCCGCCACCAGGGCCACGGCTGCCGGGCTGTCAGGCCTACATCCCGGTAGCGGGCGCAAATCTCGTAGAGCACCACGCCCGAGTGACGCCTGAGCTGCGAGATGACGTCGAGGCGCAACCTGGCGAACCGCTGCGGTTCAAGCAGCTCGCGTTTGATGTTCGGCGCAAACGACCACTCGACCCAGTTTTCACCACCTTCTTTGTAGACCTTGGCATGGGCCAGCAGGCCGGCAACGTTCCATGCCTCGCCCTCGCCCGCCGTCGGCGACTGCCATTCAACCGTTGTACTGACCATCGCTCGCAGGTGCTGCTTGACGATCTCGCGGGCGTGGGAGTTGAAGTCCACCCCGCGCAGGATGCTTTGCAGAGGCGCCCGGAAGACGTCCTGCTCAATGCCCTGCTCTTGCGCGATATACAGCAGAACGTTGTACGCCTTGCGCGCCAAGACGGTGATCTTGCTGGACTTGGTGGGCACGATGGCCAGCGTATTGACCGGCTTTCGGAGCGGGGTCTCGACCAGATCTTTCTGCGCGGTGCTTTGGCGGCTCATGTGCAGGGGTCCATCCCACCATGCTAGCGTGAAACGCGGTATTCACGTTTTGTTGCGACAGCCTAAATATCCTCACGTCACAGGGTTTCGAGCCAGCCCGGCCCACCGTCGGGGCACGCACTTGCTACCCAAAAGTCCTCACGTCACCGCAACGGGCCTGCCGCCTGGAAGACCATAACCGTGGCCAGCGTTGCCACTGACGGCCTGACTGCCCACAAGCCGGTGCATTTTTTTGCAGCCAGTCGCCAAGTGGCGGATCAAAAGCCCGCGGCGCCAAGGCGGAGGCGCCCAAACCAGATCCGATGCAGGCAAGAGGCTGGGTTCCCCTGCCGCTGCTGCCGCCACAAGTAGCAGATGAGCCACCGTCCCGTATCCCCTCACGAGACGTCCTAAAACTCCTCACGCGACGGCCCATGTCCACTCACACCTTCGCCTAGAAAGACTCACCTGAGGTCCTATATCCTCTCACCTGAAATGAGATAAGTAGTTGATTCTCAATTGTTTTTCGGGCCTGAAGGGTTTAAAGGTTTTTGAAGTATTGGAACTACCTGAACCCGCAGCAAAGGGCTTTTGCTTCAGCAAGTTGGGCAAAAAACGCCGCTGAATGCAGATTTGGCCCCACCAACGGTCAGCGCTTGACGCTTTTCATTCATGCTTGTGGTTAAGCGTAAAGCGAACGGTAAACTTGCGCCTGGAGGACTAAATGTCAAAGCTCAACATCAAGGCACCCGGCCCGATAGGACTTGCGGACGTCGCAGAACAGGCCGCCCATTCGGTCGAGATGATGTCGCAGATCCGCGCGGCGATGTTGTCGCCGACGACGCGCAAGGCGGCACCTGTCTGGAACCTGAGCCAGTTGGCACAGCTGCTCGGGATCGAGAAGGGGTCATTGACGCACCGCATGGGGCGCGGCGACCTGCCCCCCGGCACGCTCAACGAAGTAGGCAATCGACGCCAGTTCACTCTGCCGGAAGTCAGGGCGTGGGTGCGCGAGTACCGCAAGGAGCATCTGAGGCCGGTGGGTGCTGAGGCTGTGACCATCAGCATCGCCAACTTCAAGGGTGGGGTCGGCAAGACGACGACGGCGATCACGTTGGCCCAGGGATTGTCCTTGCTCGGACACAGAGTGCTTGCAATCGACACCGATCCACAGGGCTCGCTGAC
Organism: Burkholderiales bacterium; assembly: GCA_038316145.1. Lineage (GTDB taxonomy): Bacteria > Pseudomonadota > Gammaproteobacteria > Burkholderiales > Burkholderiaceae_C > Pseudaquabacterium. Next base: position 7,735 of record JBBQAH010000075.1, on the reverse strand, counting down.
AACACTGTTCGGCATCTTGCCCGATGCGGAAGTGGAAGAAGAGGACACTATCCTGCCTCTGGTCATGGGCGCCGAAACCTCGATCCGGTACGCGATCCGGCCCACCTACTGGGACGGCATCGACCTGGTGCCGGCGTCGCCTCTGCTCTTCGGAGCCGAGTTCGCGCTGCCCGCCCGCCAGACCAAGGAAGACGGCTTCGAGTTCTGGAACGTCTTGAACTTCGGGATCGATGACGTGCGCGGCGATTACGACGTGATCGTGATCGACACCCCGCCTGCCCTGTCCTACACGACGATCAACGCGCTGTTGGCCAGCAACGGGATCATCATGCCGTTGCCGCCCAGTACGCTCGATTTTGCGTCGGCGGCACAGTTCTGGTCCCTGTTTGCTGATCTGACGACGCAGTTGCTCACCAACCGTGGCCACGACAAGCAGTTTGACTTCATGAACATCTTGCTCAGCCGGGTCGACAGCTCTGACGCCACTGGCGCGATTGTCAAGCAATGGATTCAGAGCACCTACGCCAACAGAGTCACCGTGCTGCCCATGGAAATTCCAAAGTCAGCGGTCACCGCCTCTGCGACAGTGGAGTTTGGTACGGTGTTTGACATCATCAAGTACGACGGCAATGCCAGAACCTTCAAGCGTGCGAGGGATGCCTACGACCTGATGGTGAGCTATATCGAAACTTCAGTGCAATCTGTGTGGCGCCGGCAAGTTGAATCCAACCCCGGTACGCCCGAAACACCAGATCGATCTGCCGTGGTGTTGAACCGTTCAACACCCACCGACAAGAGGACGGAGTGATGGCCAGAAAGATGTTCGAGAAGGCCGGCCTCATTCCCGGTCTGCAGCCCGGCCCGAGGCTCTCAGGTGACGGCACCGCGCCGGCTGAGGCACCCAAGGCCAAGACAGCGCCGGGAACGATGATGGGGTTCTTGACGGCGCAATCGGGCGCGGTCCAGGAGGCTGAAGCGCTGAGGGCGCGCGTCAAGTCGCTCGAAGACGAGGTGCCCCTGCGCAGGCTTCACCCATCCACGATCCGGCCGTCCAAGTGGGCGAATCGACACGAGGCTGCGTTTCACTCGCCAGAGTTTCAGGAGTTGAAGACGGAGATCGCCGCGGCAGGCGGAAATGTGCAGCCGATCAAGGTGCGACCCGTCCCGGTGTTGAACGGTTCAACACCCTTGCCTGAACCAACCTACGAGCTGATCTTCGGACACCGTAGGCATCGCGCCTGCGCCGAGTTGGGGCTTCCAGTCCTGGTGGTCGTCGAAGAGGCATCGGACGTGAGCCTGTTCGAGCAGATGGAGCGGGAGAACCGGGGGCGAAAGAACCTTTCTGCCTGGGAGCAGGGCACGATGTACCGCAGGGCCCTTGATGACGGGCTCTACAGCTCGCTGCGTCGGTTGGCGGAAGGCTTGGGCGTCGATGTTTCACTGGTATCCAAGAGTGTCGCCCTGGCGCGACTGCCCGAGGCAGTTGTAGCGGCATTCCACAGCCCACTGGACATCCAGTTCCGCTGGGCGGCAGCATTGACCGAAGCCATGCAAAAGGACCCGGATGGCACGCTGTCTAGAGCGCGTGCTCTCGCAGACACGAGCAGCGCTCTGGGTGCGGCAGCCATCATGGCCAGCCTTGTTGGGCTGGCCGGGCCGAAAACTGCCAGCCTGGCGACTCAGGCCATGACGATTTCAAAGGCAGGGAAGATCGCGGCAAGAGTGACATCAGACGCCCAGGGCAGGACAGTTGTCCGCTTCGAGCCCGGTGCACTGCCCGAGTCTCGGCGCAAGGCGCTTGCCAAGGCGATAGAGGACTTTCTGAAGGCGTGAGCACGACGGATCCAGCTCGTTCATTGCGCAGGCAGTTGCGCGGCTGACGCAATTCGGGGGTTGTGCGAGCAGGCATGGGGCCTACGCATCGGCGTGAAGTCGGTTCTCCGCTCGACTTCCAAACCGGACCCGTAGCCGTCAGCCCGACGCAGGCAACCGATGCGCACTTCGGTCCGCAGATCTTCCTGCCCGGAATTCGCTCATCAATCGAATGATGACGTCTCGTATTATCATGGTACGCGTTTTTGGCCTTCAAACTCGATCTGGTAAGCGCACAATCGGCCAAGTGCTTGATTCATATGGGTGCAAGCCCGCTCCCCTGCTCACGGCGACCCCACCTTGACGGCGAGGTGACATGAATACCCATGGCGCGCCCTGCTGTTGCCAGCGCGCCCTGCCCCCACCCATCGACCCGGACCGATGCACACCCACCCCCAATCGCCCGCACCGCGCCGCCTGGGACACCACCAGTTCGCCTTCGTTCGCTGCTGGGCCGAGGGCCTGGATATGACGGGTTCTTGGAGCCGCTACATGTTCGTGGCGGGCGCAGCCGACGCCCGGCGCGCCCGGGGTGAACTGCAGCGGCTGCTTGACGAACTGGGCAGCCTGGCACGCGCACATGGCCGCGCAGAAGTCGCCGTCTTGTTGCGACGCGATCCCGAAGCAATCACCGACCGGGACCCGAAAAAGCCGACGCTCGACGACTTCAGGGACAGCCACCCGCCTGACTTCTACACCGAGGCCGAGCTCATCGAACTGCACCAGGCCAAGTTCGGGCGCACCGACTCGCGCAGCCCTGAACGCCGCAGGCAGCGCCTGCGCGAGCGGCAGGTCGCGGCCATCCAATGGCTGGAAAGTGTCGGCGCACGCGCCCCCCAGCCAGCCGATCCCGTCGCCGCCTGGCTTGATGATCGGGTCGCTGGGCGACTGGCCGCGGTCGGTATTCAACGCCTGGGCGAGCTGAGCGCCTGGATCAGGACCAGGGGTTTCAATTGGCACCGCGCCATCCCCAAGATCGGGCCCGAAGGAGCCGCCCGTGTCGTGCGCTGGCTGCGGGAGCACGAGGCAACACTGGGCGCCCTGCCCTCTGCTGCCCTGCAGCCGCACGGCAAGCTCGATACAGCCGCCCTGACCCCCACCCCGAGGACCGGGATCGTGCCGCTGGAGCGGTTCAAACCCCCGCCGGAGCACGACGGCGCCACAGGCACAAACCGCGCGCCGGTGCAGCGCTGCGGGCTGGCGGCGGGCAACGACTTCGAGGCCGTTCAAGCCTGGCTGCGGCTACGGCCGCAGGGCACGCACACCTGGCGCGCCTACCGCAAGGAGGCTGAGCGGTTCCTGCTCTGGGCCATCATGGAGCAACGCAAGGCCTTGGCGTCACTGGATGGGGACGACTGCGTGGCGTACCGGGATTTCATCGCCGCACCAGGCCCGGCGTGGACCGGGCCCCGCAATGCCCAGCGCTGGTCAGAAGCCTGGCGGCCATTTGAAGGGCCGTTGTCGGCAAGGTCGCAGGCATCGGCCGTGACCATCGTGCGCTCCATGTGTGAATGGCTCGTTCGGCGGCACTACCTGGGCGCCAACCCCTGGGACGACCTGCCGGCGCGGCCGAATGCAAGCTCGATGCCACAACGCCGGGCCTTGTCGCACAAGCAGTGGGCGTTGGTTCAGGGCTGGCTCGGTGAACAGGCGCCGTCCCCTGCCCTGGGCCGACTTCGTTTCATGATGGATTTTGCGTACTTGACGGGCATGCGACTGGCGGAGCTCGCCGCGGCCCAGCTTGGCTGGTTGCGGCACAAACAACCCGACGACGGCGAACGGGCCTGGTCGATCATGGTGCTGGGCAGGCGCAACAAGTGGCGAGAGGTTCCGCTGCCGGATGCGGCTGTCGATGCGGTGCGCCAGTACCTCCAGACGCGCGACCTGTGTAAAGACCCGCTGGCCAACCCGCCAGAAACACCGCTGATCGCCAAGCTCAACCTGGAGGCGCCGCTGACAGCAGCGCGGATCTACGAGGTGCTGGTGACGGGCTTTACGCGGTGTGCCGCCGATGTTGCGGCCAACGACCGGCGCGCCGCGGACACGATCAGCGCGGCGTCGACGCACTGGTTGCGCCACACCTGCGGGTCGCATTCGGTGGCGCGCGGTGTGTCGCAGCACGTCCTGCAGGCCAATCTGGGCCACGAAAGCGTGGCAACAACGTCGATCTATGTGCGCGCCGAGAAGGGCTGCCGGCACAGGGCCGGGCAAACCGTGATTGCTGGCTTGCCGCTGGATCCGCGCCTGAAGCCTTGATCCCAGATGCTGCTCGGCATCGGCCTGCAGTGACAACCTGGTTGCCAGGCAAGGGGGCGCCCTGACCCTGCAGCGCTATGGCGTTCGGATCTTCGCCAGAGCTTGCGCGACGGCCCGCGCGATCTGGTCATGGTCGGCCTCGGCAGCCAGCCCGGCGCTCAACTGGATCGGCAAGTTCGCAGCGGGCGCACGCGGATAGGCTGCACATTGCCACCCGCTTGCTCGATATCCTGCTTCAAGCGTACAAATTCGGGGCTGTTGAAGGAATCGGCGTGCCGGTTCGCCCAGCGGCTGGGCACGATGTTTGCCGGGCCGAGCTTGCGGGTGGGCAATGAGCCCTGGTGCTCGCTCAAGCGCTCGCGCAGCTTGCCCAGCTCACCTTCAAGGGCCAATAGCTGGCCCCGAAACTGCAATGTCTGGCCCGGGCCGGTGCGGGGCGCGGCACCAGGCACGACAGGCGGAAACCGCTGCACGTCCAGATCGGCTGCTGCCGGCACGCAAGGGCCGGCAAAAGCAGCGGGCAAAGGGGAGGGCGCCGCCTGCTCCGCGCCCGTCAGATCGCCGGTCTTGGCCAGCAACTTGTGCTTGATGCGCATTCAAATCTCCAGCAGGGTGGCAACCCGGCTGCCAGTCGATCGGCCCATCATTCACCCGTGGCGCGCGCGCGCCACGTCGCCACGATGGATTCCTCCATCAAGTCCACAAACCGGGCATAGGCGTCGATGGCCCGCTTGTAGGTCTTGGCTGAACCCTCATACTTCCGGATGTCGTAGACGGTGGCAAACTCAGCCGCCTTGTTGCTCGCCACGCTGGTCTTCGGGATCTCGACCGGCAGCACGTACTCGCCGTAGGTGGCTTGAATCCATTGCCGCACTGCAGGCGATGCCGCATCCGCATGGTCAACCCGGCTCAGCAAGACATGCAGAAAATCAAAGGCCTTGCGCAAGTTGGGATCGGCCTCCTGCCGGTCCAGATTGCCCCCAGGTCGGCCAGCTGACGATCACGCCATACAAGTGCCGAACGGATTCAAGCCCTGCATCGAGCACGTCCCAGAACCGCGCCTCGGGATCGCTCATCTGGCAAGCACACTGCAGGTTGCCCGGCTGGGCGCATCTTCTCGTGACGGTAGGCGCTTCCGAAGCCGGCCCTGCCCGACGCCCGGCGGAGCGCTGACCTGATCAGGACAACTGCTGTAGAGTGACGGTATGGGGCAAATGCTCAGGATCTTGTTGATCTGGCTTGTGACGCTCGCAGTTCCAGCGCAAGGGATGGCTGCGGCCGTCAGGCTGCATTGCGGTCCGGGTCACCACGGCACGCAAACCACCCAGCGCATGCCCCAGGTCTTGCCCGGCGCCCCGCCGTCAGTGGGACAGCATGCACACCACAGGCATTCAAGCCACGCGGCGCCAGACGCCAATGCGGTGAGCGACAACGGCCAGAACGCCGTGGCGCCGGACGCCTCGGGCGCCGGTCAGACCGGCGCAGCGGCTGATCCTGCCAAGGGCACCAAGTCGACCTACCAGAAGTGCAGCGCCTGTGCCTCTTGTTGCGCCGGGCTGGCGTTGCCCAGCGCGGCGGTCTTGCCGCCGCCCATGGACCCAGCGCGCGAAGTCACGGTGTTGTCAGCGCCCATGGCAGCCAGCGTCTTCGTCGAAGGGCCCGAGCGCCCGCCCCGAATCCTCCGCGCGTAAGCGGCGGCCGCACCGGCAGGCAGCATCGGGTTGCTGACCTGACCGGCCCAGCAGCGATCACCGCTGCCGGCGTCGGCCCCCATGACTTGAGCCTGGTTTGCCTTGGCGGCCAGTGTTTTCACTCTGCCCACGCGAGGTCTACATGTTTCGATTTCGATCGGGTCCGCGGCTTGCCGCTGGGCCCCAGTTCAAGCCGTTGCGGCCACTCGTTGCTGCCGCATGTGCCACGCTGTGCGTCACGCTCGTGCCCCTGCTCGCGCCTTTTGCTGCCAACGCCCAGGCCCCGGCGACTCAGCCCCGCCAAGCCGGCGATCTGCGCCCTGATCCGCTGAACCCACAAGCCAGCGTTCCGCTCCTGCTGCACAAGTCCGCCTTCACGCAATACCGCCGCCTGACCGACGTGCCCGTGGGCTCCTGGCGTGACGCCAACGACACGGTCACCCGCATCGGCGGCTGGCGCGCCTATGCGCGCGAAGCCGCCAAGCCCGCGGCACCAGCCGTGTCCGGTCCCGCTGGCAGCGCCAGTGCGCCGGGGATGAAGTCGTCAGAGCCCGCCATGGTCGTGCCCAAGCCAGGCGGCAAAGACCCCCATGCCGGCCACAAGATGAACTGAGGACGCACAGATGACCACTCTCCTTGAACACCGAACCGCGCACGCCCGACATCTGAGGCTGGGCGCCTTGCTGACAGCTGTCGCCGTGGTGGGCGGCTGCGCATCGTTCAGCCCGGATGGCGGTTTCGGCCCCGTGCAGCAAATCGCCAGGGATCGCCTCGGCAAAGATCTGTTGATGGCCAGGTCCGATGCCGACCAGGACACCATCGCTCGGCGCGTGGGCGAATTGCTGACCAAGCCGTTGATGGCCGACGACGCCGTGCAAGTCGCGTTGTTGAACAACCGCGGCCTGCAGGCCACTTTCCAGGAGCTCGGCATCACCGAGGCCGAAGTGGTGCAGGCTGGGCGCTTGCCCAACCCCGGGTTCAGCTTCGGGCGCCTGTCCCGCGGCGACGAGCGCGAAATCGAGCGCGGCCTGCACTTCAATCTGGCGCGACTGCTGGCCATGCCGCTGATCAACCAGATGGAAGCGCGGCGCTTCGAGCAGACCAAGGGCATGGTGGCGATGGGCGTGCTGTCCGTCGCCGCCGACACACGCAAGGCCTACTACATGGCCGTTGGCGCCGAAGAGGGCGTGCGTTACACGCGCCAGGTCAAGCAGGCTGCCGAAGCCAGCGCCGAGCTGGCACGTCGCATGGCCGCCGTGGGCAACTTCAACAAGCTGCAGCAGGCACGCGAGCAGGGCTTCTACGCCGACGCGGCCTTGAACCTGGCGCGCGCCCAGCAGGCGCAGCGGTCATCGCGTGAGCGCCTGACGCGGCTGATGGGGCTGTGGGGTGCGCAAACACAGTTCGCCTTGCCGGAGCGTCTGCCCGACCTGCCGAAGGAGGTGACCGAACAGCCCGACATCGAGCGCGTCGCCATGGCGCAGCGGCTCGACGTGCAAGGCGCCCGGCTGGCAGCCGAGCAGACCGCCAGGAACCTGGGCCTGACGAAGGTCACCCGCTTCGTCAACGTGCTTGAGCTGGGGCTGCTGCGGAATTCGTCGAACGAGGCCCCGACACAGCGCGGCTGGGAGATCGGCATCGAGTTGCCGTTGTTCGACTGGGGCGGTGCCCGCGTGGCGCGTGCTGAAGGCGTGTACATGCAGGCCCTGCACCGCACGGCCGAGACCGCCATCAACGCACGCTCCGAAGTGCGCGAAGCCTATGGCAACTACCGCTCGACTTATGACATCGCCCGCCATCACCGTGACGAGCTCGTGCCGCTGCGCCAGCGCATCGCCGAAGAGAACGTGCTTCGCTACAACGGCATGTTGATCGGCGTGTTCGAGCTGCTGGCCGATGCCCGTGTGCAGATTGCC
>JBBQAH010000442.1:0-2412 GCA_038316145.1 Burkholderiales bacterium | reverse complement strand
CAGTCGGTTTGTTGTGGTTTTTGCGTTTTCTTGCTCTAGTTTTCCTAGAGAAGTGTAGTGTGTTTGAACTTTAGAGGATGTTTTCTTACGAAACGAGAGGTATGTTAATGTGCTGAAAAATTAGCCAATGAACGTTCGAGTTACCGATTTAGCCCCGCCCAGTCAACAAGACCCTTCGCCAGCTGTATAATATATGGTCAATATATAATACTATGGCAGCTGTCCAGCAGCATGAAGAAACATCGAGGGCTTTCATAATGGGGCCCTGATTGAGGCAAAAAATCTCAAGATGAATGGCAATCGCTAGGAATGATCACTTTAAGAAGGCCTTCTATGGCGACACGCAAATAATATGGAGATATTCGGAAAAACAGCAGCTTTGTTTGATTTTGTGAACATAACCGGACCCGCTCAATTGTTATTGCGAACTGTTCTTACCACACGATGTTTGTCTTATCTTATTTGTCGGATTTATTCCATAACTGGCCAGTTTATTTGGTTGGTGAAATGTATAACTTTAAGGGGATTTGTCGATTTCATTAATTTAAACCAACAAAGCTGGGGAGGTGAGCCAATATCGTTACGAACTCATGTAACATCACGAAGGTAAAAATCAATTATGATTCAGTATTGACTACCTACAGTACATGTATTACTGTAATTTCAACAATACCAACTTTAACATAAGACTAAAGGCGTTGATCTAAAAATATTCTCTGATTCGATGAACGCTATTGTATCGAACTAATTCGTACGAATAAAGCCCAAACGTTGCACAGGATGCCCAATAAGGTTGACTGTTGTTTTTCTCAAACCTGTACTCTGTAGTTGGATAGGTCGAATCACCTATGAAAAAAGAGAATTTGTTCGGGGGCACCAACCTTCCATACGCCACTAGAAGAATGAGAAAGTAGATAGCAAGGGGAGGAAAGCATTTTCGACTGAGACCGTCGTTTTCCAGGAGCTCGCCGGACTGGACGATGAGCCGGGGCACTTCGCGCGCTTTCCAGCAGAACCAGCAGATGGTGAAGCCGCAGCAGAAGAGTTGGATGTTGCGGCGAGCCGTGGATAAAACGCCGAGAAAACCCTGCTTGGTGGGGTCGTTGCGGGCCGCAATCGGGTCGTGATCGCAGAAGAATGTGCTGAGGGCCGAATACAGGGTGGCCGAAAGCATGACGAAACAGACGACCAGAGGCGCGAAAGGTTGATGGCATCCTGATATTTTCGTGGGAATTATCCCGAGTCCGATTAGGGGTTGTAGGAAGGGCCGAAAGCGCTGCGCACCTTGCGACCGCGGCCAGTCAGAAGTCATTCTGATGCTCTGTGTGAAGCGACTTGCCTAATAATTCACGCGATACGATAGTCGAGAGTGTCTTTTATATAATTCGAGAAAGAGAAATATGTAACGGCAGTGTGCAATGTGACCTTTATATACCAGAATGCGGTTTACGCATGTGGTGTCATATATCAATAATCTGCAGCAGTAGACGCTCTACCTTTTGGGAATATATTTGATATGAGAATACTATGCTTGAGCGTAATTTTAGACAAAGTATACACCAGACCGCGTAACACCTACACCACAATTCCGGTCGTTCATCAGTCTCCACAGACTTTGAGAAAACAGTGAGGACCTCACTATACAGAGTCTACAGACATACAGTATATAGGCATGCGTAGACTCAGAGCCGTAGAGTGCTGCACTCTATCCTGTACATCTGAGGGGGAAAATAGTCTCAGTGCTGAGGGATAAATTAGTATCAGTTGTGAGGGAGAATTAAGTTGCTATGCTGACGTATAATCAATTCAGTTCATTGAATCGGGTTTGTCATTGACCACTGATTAGAATAATCTTTATAACAACGTAGAAAGTAAAAAATTCTTACTATTTTGCGATTTTTCTTCGCGATAACCCATCATTTCTATTTCAGTTTCAACTCAACTTTTCAATTTCGATTCAAATCAACTTCAATTTCAGATCAATTTCAACTTGGGTCAAACTGATTTGAATAGAAATCAAACTGAAATAGGAAAATTGATTTGTTTAAGAGTTTTTCTAATCCTGTGCCAATTGGCAGCCAAACAGAACGGGTAGGAAAAGAGAATGGAGAATTGCAAAGGGATGGGTGGGAACGAGAATGGCAACAAGAGGGGTACAGGCAGGGGAAGCGGAAGAAAAATAAGAATTGGAACGAATGTGAGTAGGAACGGAAATGAGACTCGGCACGGGAAGTGGAGAAGAAAGGCGCGAATGGGAATCAAACTGGGATGACTGAATAGATGGAACAGTAAGAAGAATGAGAACAGAACTGGAAGAAAGGGAAACATGAAGAGGACACAGAACGGGAAAGGGAAAGGAAACAGAGATGGGAGCAGGAAGAAGCCTAAATAAGCGAACATGGAGTGGGGGAA
>JBBQAH010000107.1:0-10784 GCA_038316145.1 Burkholderiales bacterium | reverse complement strand
TTGTGTTCTACTTCGAAGCCCTGCGACAGCCGCGCCACCACTTCCGGGAATATCGCCCGGGTAACCAGTATCTTTTTCAACACCAACCCCGCCGGCTAGTTGTACAGGACCTTGGGCAACCACATCCCGATCCCGGGAAAGATGTAGAGCAGGATGATCGCCACGACCTGGATCCCCATGAACGGGAGCATGCCCGCGAAAATCTGGTTGAGCGTGACGTGTGGAGGCGCCACCCCCTTGAGGTAGAACGCCGCCATCGCCACCGGCGGCGACAGGAATGCCGTCTGCAGGTTAAGCGCCACCAGAAGCCCGAAGAACAGCGGATCGATGTTGAAGTGCGGCAGCAGCGGAATGAAAATGGGCATGAAGATCACGATGATCTCGGTCCACTCCAGCGGCCAGCCGAGGATAAAGATGATGAACTGCGACAGCAGCATGAACTGGAGCGTCGTCAGGCCCAGCGACAACACCCAGCGTTCGATGAGATCCTGGCCACCGAGCAGCGCGAAGGAGGCCGAAAAGATCGACGAGCCGACAAACAGCCAGCACACCATCGCGCTGGTCTTGGCGGTGAGGAAGGAAGATTCCTTGACGATGCCGCCAAGCTCGCGCACGGTCGTGGTGAGCGGACTGCTATTGCGGCTGCCCCGGTTGGCCGCGAAGCGGTAGGCGCCAGCGAGCAGCAGACCGCCCAGCGCCCCCACCGCCGCGGCCTCGGTGGGCGTGGCCAGGCCGAACACGATCGAGCCGAGCACGGCAATGATCATCACGGCCAGCGGAAAAAACGAGGCCAGCAACATCTTGAAGATTTCAAGCCGCTGCCAGCTCATCAGCCAGCTGGTCAACGCCAGACCGGCCATGCCCAAGCCAAAGACCACCCAGTACCAGGTGGGCGCCGGCACACGCTCGGCGGCCGTGCCGGACGGCGACACTGCGGGTGATGCCGGCGCTGCCAGCGGCGGCGCAGGCGCCGTGGCCGCGCTTGCGGGGCCGGCCGCCGGGGGCTCGCTCAGGCCCGTGGCTTCCTTGGGGGGCGCGCTCAGGCCCGTGGCTTCCTGGGGGGGCTCGCTGAGGCCACCGGTATCCGCCGGCGGCTCCTGCAGCCCACCGCCAGCCGCCGCCTGGGGTTCATCGGTGGCGATCATGCCGCCTGACTGCACCAGGCCGGTGGTGTCGACGACGGGCGCTGGTGAGGTGGCACCCAGGTACATCATCGCCAGCAGTGCGGCAATGGACAGCGCCGGCAACAGCGAGACGAACAGCTGGGTCGACACCGCCGCCTTGGGCAGGGCCGACGCACGCAGACCGGACCAGAGGCCGGCAATCGCGTTGGGACCCCGCCCTGACAAGGCCGTGGCCAGTGCGGGCAGGGGCACATGGCGTGCACTCGCGTCCAACGGCGGCGCAAGATGGGGCTTCCACTTGGCCAGCACGATCACATAGCCGACATACAGGCTGGCCAGCATCAGGCCGGGGAAGAACGCTCCCGCATACAGCTTGACCACCGACACGCCGGCGGTGGCGCCGTAGACGATCAACAACACCGAGGGCGGGATAAGGATGCCCAGGCAGCCGCCGGCGGTGATGGCGCCAGCCGCGAGTTGCACGCCGTAACCGGCGCGCAGCATGGCGGGCAAGGCGAGCAGGCCCATCAGCGTGACCACCGCGCCGACGATGCCGGTGGCAGTGGCGAAGATGGCGCAGGTGACGATGGTGGCCACCGCCAGCGCACCAGGCACCCGGGCCAGCGACAGGTGCAGGCTCTTGAACAGTTTGTCGATCAGGTTGGCGCGCTCGACCAGGTAGCCCATGAAGACGAACAGCGGGATGGCGATCAGCACGTCGTTCGACATCACCGAGTAGGCCCGTTGCACCATCAGATCGAGGATCTGCCGGGTGGCGAGCTCTGGATTGACGCTGCGGTAGGCCAGCCAGCCGAAAAACATGCCCATGCCCATCAGCGTGAACGCCGTGGGAAAGCCCAGCATGATTGCCACCACGATCAGCGCCAGCATCAGCAGGCCGAGGTGGCCAAGGTCGGCCCGGCTCAGGTGGCCGTCGATGAAACTGGCCCAGGGAGTGAGCGCCAGCACCGTGATGCCGATGATTGCCATCAGCGAGAAACCAAACCACAGCTCTTTGCGGATCTTCATGACGTGCCCCCTTGGCGCACGACGAACTGGTCCAGCTCGGCGATGTCTTCGTCCTTCACGTGCACCATCTCCTTGAGCTTGTCGACGTCAACCTCTTCCACGTCATCGGCGCGCGACGGCCATTCGCCCTGCCGGATGCAGATCACGCAACGGATGATTTCGATCAGGCCCTGCAGCAGCAGAAAGCCACCGGCCAACGGCAGCATGGTCTTGAACGGATAGATCGGCGGCCCCTCCGAGGTGATGCTTGAATGTTCCAGGATGCGCCAGCTTTCGGCTGCGTAGGTGGTGCCCGCGTAGGTCAGCGCAAACACCCCGGGCATGAAGAACAGGATGTAGAGCACCAGGTCGATCCGGGCCTGCGTGCGTGGCATGAAGAAGCTGTAGAGCACGTCGCCACGCACATGGCCACTCTTGGCCAAGGTGTAGGCGCCCGCCATCATGAACAGCGTGCCGTACATCATGATCATCACGTCGAAGGCCCAGGAATGGGGGCTGTCAAGCGCGTAGCGCGAGAACACCTCCCAGGAGACCATCAAGGTGAGTGCCACGATCAGCCAGGAAAACGCCTGGCCGACGAAGGTGCTCAGCTTGTCTACCGTCAAAAGCAGTTTCTGCATGGCTGGCGCGCCCAGGATAAAAGGCCATCCAGGCCTGCCCGGACGGCCGTTGCAAGGTCAATGCGGGCTCAGGCCTTCTTGGGCGCGGCCTTCTGGGGGCCGAAGAAATGGTTCACCGCCATGCGACGGCTGACCAGGGTGTCTTGGTCCCACTTGACGGCGCGTTGGGCAAAGGCCTTCTGCGATTCGATGACTTCCTTGAAGATCGGGTTTTCGGCCGATTTTTTCTCCAGGATGGCATCCCACAGCGTCAGCTGGGCCTGCAGCACCGTGTCGGGCGTCTTGTAGAACTTGACCTTGTCCTTGCTCTGCAACTCGATGTAGTCCTTGGAGTAGCGGTCGATCGCCTTCCAGGACATGTCGGCTGAAGAGGCTTCGACCGCACCAGAGATGATGGCCTTCATCTTGTCGGGCAGCGCGTCGTACTTCGGCTTGTTGAACATGATCTCGAAGGTTTCAGCGCTTTGGTGAAAGCTTTGCAGCATGCAGATCTTGGAGACGTCGGCAAAGCCGAGCAGGCGGTCGGAGGACGCGTTGTTGAACTCGGCGGCATCGAGCAGGCCGCGGTCCATCGCCGGCACGATCTCGCCGCCGGGTAGCGCGTTGACCGCCGCACCCATGGCCGTGAACAGGTCGATCGCCAGGCCGTTGGTGCGGAACTTCAGGCCCTTGAAATCTTCGACCTTGGTGATCGGCTTCTTGAACCAGCCCAGCGGCTGCGTGGCCATCGGGCCGTAAAGGAACGACTGCACCGTGGTGACGCCGATCGACGCATACAGCTTGGCCAGCAACTCCTTGCCGCCGCCATACTTGTGCCAGGCCAGCAGCATGTTGGCGTCCATGCCGAAGGCTGGCCCCGAATTCCACAAGGCCAGCGCGTTCTGCTTGCCATAGTGGTAGCCCAGCACACCGTGGCCACCGTCCAGCGTGCCCTTGGCCACCGCTTCGAGCAGGCCAAACGCAGGCACCACCGAGCCGGCGGGCAGCACCTCGATCTTCAAGTCGCCGCCGGTCATGTCGTTGACCTTCTTGGCGAAGTCGAGGGCGTACTCGTGGAAGATGTCCTTGGCAGGCCAGGTGCTCTGGAAGCGCAGGCTGGTCACGCCCTGTGCCTTGGCCAGCATCGGCGCGGCCAGGCCGCCGACGGCCACCGTGCCGGCAGCCGCGTGCCTGAGGAAATGGCGGCGCGGGGCGCCGGTCTTGGTATGTGAGTCAGCCATGTGTTTGTCTCCTGGAATCGTGGGGATGCGCGGGCGATGCAGACCGAGCCAGCCTGTCGATTTTCAGGCCGGCGAAGACTGCCCACAATGGGGCGATCCCTGTTCCGCGCCAGCGTGTTGCGACAGGCTGTCGTCCCGGCGGCCACGCAGCCAGGGTTTTTCTTGCGGGGCAGCATTCGGAGGCGGCAGTGGCCCGATCAAGCGGGGCCGAAGTCGCTGCGACAGTCCATCGTGCGCTCACCCCATCTGCTGGATGGCGTCCGCGTCCTCGACCTGTCCCGCGTGCTGGCAACGCGTGGTCCAGCCAGATCCTGGCCGGCTATGCCGACGACGTGATCAAACAGCACAGCACGGCGGCTGGCCGGGCCGGTAGCCGGGCAACCCGCCCCTCAGCGGGTCATCAGCCGCCTCGCCGCGTAGCTGACGCCGTCCACCAGCGCCACCAAGGCCAGCATCGCCAGCAGCACGGTGGCTGTCTTGCCCATGTGGAACAAGCCCATGTGGAAGGCCAGCAGCTGGCCCAGACCGCCCGCCCCCACCACGCCCAGCACGGCGGCGGCGCGGATGTTGTTCTCCCAGCGGTACAGCGCGTAGCTCATCAGCTGCGGCAGCACCTGCGGCAGCGTGGCGTAACACAGCAGCCGGAGGCCGCCCACACCTTGGGCGCGCAGGGCCTGGGCGGGGCCGGCTGGTGCGTTCTCAAGTGCCTCGGCAAACAGCCGGCCCAGCACGCCGGTGGTGTGCAGCGCGAGCGCCAACGTGCCGGCCATCGGCCCCAGGCCGGCCGATACCAGCAACAGCGCGGCCCAGACCAGCTCGGGCACCGCGCGCAGCATGTTGAAAGCCCAGCGCACCGCGCTGCGCAGCGCATGCCGGACCAGCGTGCTGGCAACCGGGTCGCCAGCGTCAGGCCTGGCGCTGGCCGGCACCGCCAGCAACAAGCCGGCACACGCCGCCAACAGCGTGCCCAGCACCGACATCGCCAAGGTCTCCAGCGTGCCGGCCAGCACCTTGCGCAAAAACGCCGGGCTCAAGTCAGGCGGAAAAAACTCCGCCAGAAAGCGGCCCATGCTGCGCAGCGCGTCCAGCGACAGGAACTGCGCCCACTGCAGGTCCAGCGTGGCAAAGCTGGCAACGACCAGCAACGCCAGGCCGAGCAAAAAAGCCGTGGTCTTGCGGCCGCCGGCCCGCGGCCGCGGTGGCCGCTGGCCGCCGCCCGGCGCGGACCAGCGCGCCGCGGCGGCGTGGGCGTGGGCGGTGGACGCCATACCGCTTACCCCAGCGCCCGGCGCAGGCCGGCGCTGCAGCGGTCGGCCAGCGCCACCAGCGCGACAAACACCGCCAGCATCGTCACCACCTCACCGCCGTTGAACATCTTCATCGCGCTGTCGAGCTGCTGGCCCAGCCCACCGGCACCGACAAAGCCCAGCACCACCGACGAGCGGATCGCACACTCCCAGCGGTAGACGGTGTACGACGCCAGCTCGGCCGCGTTTTGCGGCAACAAGGCGTAGCCAAACGCCTGCAAGCGGCTGCTGCCGTTGCGCAGCAGCGCTTCGGTGGGCGCCGTCTCGCCGCTCTCCAGGATCTCGCCGTAGACCTTGCCCAGCATGCCGCCGTAGGTCAGCGCAATCGCCAGAACACCCGCAGTCGGGCCCAGCCCGACCACCCGCACAAATACCAGCGCCCAGACCAGCTCGGGGATGCTGCGCAGCACGATCAACAGCCATTTCAGCGCCTGGCGCAGCCAGAACGGGCCGCGCGCCATGCGGCCCGACAGTGCCGACACCGACAGCGCGCGGGTGGTCAGCAGTGTCAGCGGCAGCGCCAACACCAGCGCCAGCGTGATGCCGGCGGTGGCCATTGCCACGGTGCGCCAGGTCTCGCGCGCCACCATCGCCAGAAACTCGGCCCCCAGCGCCGGCGGGAAAAAGCTGGCCAGAAAGCTGCCGCCCGAGCGCAGGCTGTCGGGTGCGAGCAAGATCCAGGGCCTGAACTCGGTGGCCACCATCAGCGGCCACAGCAACACCAGCGCGGCCGTGGTCCAGAACAATCGGCCCAGCCAGGCCGGGTCGTGCGAAGGTGGCTGGCCGGTGGTGGTGCCTGCCGACGGCCCGGCGCGCAAGCTCAGCGGCACTGCATCGCCACCCGAGGCCCGGGCAGGACGGCGGCCAGCTCGGCCCCGTTGGCCGGCACCGGCGCGGCACTGTGCAGCTCGTGCTCATGCTGGGCATACAGCCGGGCCAGCATGTCGGGCGTGACCTGGGCCGCAGGCAGATCAAACACCAACGCGCCGTCACGCATGCCGACGATGCGGGAGAAGTTGGCCAGCGCCGCGTCCACCTGGTGCAGCGTGGCCACCAGCGTGACGCCGCGCTCGGCCGCCGCACCCACCAGCGTGTTGATGGCCTGGCGGGCGCGGGCCGGGTCCAGCGCCGACAACGGCTCGTCGATCAACCACAGCGTGGCCGGCGCCAGCAGCGCCCGCGCCAGGCCCACCCGCTGTCGCTCACCGCCTGACAAGCGGTCCACCCGGTCGAACAGCTTGTCGCCCAGATCGAAGCGCTGCAGCGCGGCAAACGCGCCGGCCAGGTCGGTCGGGTAGACCAGCGAGCGCAGGCTGGCCCACAGCCCCATCGCCGGCAAGGCCCCCGCCAGCACGGCAGTGACCACCCGCTGGCGCGGCGGCAGTGGTGGCACCTGCGGCGCCAGAAACAGCCGGCCGCGCAAGCGCTGCAAGGCCCGGCGCGGCAAGGCCCAGGGCGCAGCGCCGTCCAGCATCAGCCGGCCAGATTCTGGCGGCAGCGCGCAGGCCAGCACCTGCAGCAGGCTGGTCTTGCCGGCGCCGGACGGGCCGATCACGGCCACCTGCTCGCCGGGCGCCACGGTCAAATCCAGGCGCTGCAAGGCCGGCATCGCGCCTGGCCGCGCTGTCGGATGGCGCGCGGTGGCCGCCTGCAACTCGATCCTCACCCCGGCTGCCCGATCAGCAATCTGCCTTGACGTTCAGCGCGATCAGAGCAGGCCGGCACTGCGGGCCGCCGTCTCGATGCCCTTGTAGTTGTCGGCCTTGGTCGGCACGAAGCGGGTGGCGCGCTGCAGGTCCAGCAGTTCTTTGCCCTCGGCGGTGTCCCGGCTCAAGCCCAAAAACGCGGCGCTCAGCTTGTCACGCAGCGCGGCCGGCATGTCGGCATGCACCGTCCAGTTGTAATCAAAGTACGGCGGGGTGGTGAAAAACACATGCACCTTGCTGGTGTCGACCTTCTTGTCGGCCACGAACTTGTCCCAGACCGAGATGTTGAGCGCACCCGCCACCACCTTGCCCGACGCCACGGCCGCGATGGTCGCGTCATGGGCGCCGCTGTAGGCCACGCGCTTCAGGTCCTTGTCCGGGTCCACGCCCGCCTGCAACAAAAAACTGCGCGGCATCAAGTGGCCCGAAGTCGAGCTTTGTGAACCGAAGCTCAGGTCACGCCCCTTCAGGTCGGCCAGCTTGGTGACAGCCGGGTCGCTGGTGATGAAGACCGAGCGAAAGCGCTCGTCCTCCTCCCGCTGCACCAGCGGGATCACCCTGCCGCCCGAGCGCACGTTGGCCTGCACAAAGGTGAAGCCGCCAAACCAGGCCATGTCGATCTTCTTGTTGACCAGGGTCTCGACCGCCGCGGCGTAATCGGTGACCGGCGTGAACTCGACCTTCATGCCCAGCTTGGCCTCCAGGTACTTGACCAGTGGCGCGGCCTTGCGGGCCAGCTCGGTGGGTGATTCGTCGGGGATCGCGGTGATGCGCAAGACCTGCTGCGCTTGCGACAACGTGGCAAAGGCCAGCATCACGCCCAACAGCGCGGTCTTCAGGCAACGAACGGGGGACAGGGTCAACATCGGTCAGGCTCCAGAGAAGTTTGGCGGGGTCGCGCGGCCGCGCTGCGGGCCAGCGCGCCGTTTTGCGGCTTTGCGGCTTTGTGTATTGGAACCGATGAGGCCGACCGCTGCCCGCATCGGTGCCGAGACCCTGCCCCGCCGCAGGCGGTCACCACGCGCAACTGCGGAAGCCGGCAAAGATGTCATTGCGCTCGGGCGCGAAGAAGTTGCGGTATTGCGGGTGGTGCAGCCGCGGCTGGGTGCCAAACGACGCGCCGCGCAACACCCGCCGGCTGCCGAACCAGGGGGCGGAGTAGTCGCGGTAGGGGTGGGCGACAAAACCCGGGTAGGGCAAAAACGGGCTGGCGGTCCATTCCCAGACGGCGCCCCAGTGGAAGTCCTCGTCGCGTTCGGTGGCGGCGTGCTGCCATTCGGACTCGGTCGGCAGGCGGCGCCCCGCCCAGGCGCACCAGGCTTCAGCCTCGAAGCAGGTCAAATGGCAGGCCGGCAAGGCCGGGTCCAGCGGCAGCCAGTGGCCGCCCCGCTGCTGCTGCCAACCACCCTCGACGGCGCGCCGCAGATAACGCGGCAGCGGTCGGAGTCCGGCCGCTGCCTGCTGGGCCAACCAGGCGCGGCCGACGTCGCTCCACAGGCGGGTGTCCCGGTATCCGCCGGCCTCGACAAACGGCAGAAAGTCGGCCCAGCGTTGCACCCGGCTGTCGATCTGAAAGGTCGGCAGCGGCGCGGTGTGCGGCCCCAGTTCGTTGTCGAACGCAAAGCCCGGGCCGGCATCACCTGCGTGCAGGCTGCCGGCCTGAATGTGCAGCGCCGGGTTGGCCTCGGCCAACGGCTGGGGCTGCCAGCGCGGATCGTCCACCGTCCAGCCCAGCGACTGGGCCATGTACAGCGCGGCCTCGTGGTGCATGTCCTCGTGCAGCAGTGTCAGGCGGAAGAAGTACAGCGCATCGTCGTCGGCGGGCGAGTCGCGCAGCAGCGCGAGCGTCTGTTCGAGTTGCCCGGCCACCGCCTGCCGGGTGGCACCAGCACCGGGCAACGGCAGCTGCCAGCGGCTGGCATGCGGCACGCGGCTGGAGTCATACAGCACATCACCGGCGCTGGGTGGCCGCGCCAGCTCGGGGTCGGCACGCCAGCCCTGCGCCCGCGCCGGGTTGCGGCCCAGCCACCAGGCCTGGAACCAGCCGATGTGGCCCAGCTCCCACAGCGGGGGGTTCAAGTCGCCGTGCTGCGGCACCTGGCCCGCCGTGGCCGCCAGCGCCCGCTCAATCGCTGCCAGCGTGTCGCGCCGGCTGGCTTGCAGCGCGGCGGCCAAGGTGTCGGCGTCCGCCTGGCGGATGCTTGAGCCAATCGGGGCGGCAGGGTTCATTCGCGGTAACCTCGTGGCGTGAAAAAGCCCGGCATCGTCCTTGTCACGCCCGCGCTGGCCGCCGCCAACAACGGCAACTGGCAAACGGCGCGGCGCTGGTCGCGCTTGCTGGCGGGTGATTATCAGGTGCGGGTGACCGACGCCTGGACCGGCGCAGCGCCCGACGATCCCCCCGACCGCCGCCACCCCACCGCGCCAGCGAAGCCGCTGCGCGACGACACAGCCGCGCTGATGATCGCGCTGCACGCCCGACGCTCGGCCGCATCGGTGCTGGCCTGGCGCACGCTCCACCCGACCCGCCCCTTGGTGCTGGTGCTGACCGGCACCGACCTGTACCGCGACATCCAGACCGACCCCATCGCCCAGCGATCCCTGCAGCTGGCCGACCGTCTGGTGGTGCTGAACGATCTGGGCGCCGCCGCCCTGCCGCCCGAGCACCGCGCCAAGACCACCGTCTGCCTGCAGTCCAGCCCGACCCGCCGCACCTTGCCCAAGACCGGCCAGCACTTGCGCGCCTTGATGGTGGGCCACCTGCGCGATGAAAAGTCGCCCCGCACCTACTTCGATGCTGCCCGCCGGCTGGCCGCGCGCCACGACATCCTGCTCGACCACATCGGCGGTGAGCTGGACCCCGCGCTGGGTGCCGAGGCCCGGGCGCTGATGGGCTGCCGGCCACAGTACCGCTGGCTGGGCGCCCTGCCCCACGCCACCACCCGCGCCCGCATCCAGGCCGCCCATGTGCTGGTGCACCCCAGCCGGATGGAGGGCGGCGCGCAGGTGGTGATCGAGGCGCTGACCGCCGGCACGCCCGTGCTGGCCTCGCGCGTCGCCGGTAACCTGGGATTGCTGGGTGACGGCTACCGCGGCGTTTTCGACTGGGGCGATGCGGCCGGGCTGGCCACCCTGCTGGCACAGGCCCGCGGCGATCCCGCTATGCTGCCGGCGCTGCAAGCGCAGTGCGCGCTCCGGGCACCGTTGTTCCACCCCGACCACGAACGCCAGACCTTGTTGGATTTGCTGGCACCCCTGACAACACCCCTGACAACACGCCTGCTGGTGCCCCGGTTGACGCCGATGCCGACGCCAGCCGCCCCACCCCACCCCGAGACCGCCCCATGACCACCACCTCTGCCAGCACCGCCGCCGCCAAGCCCACCAGCACCCCGCTCCACGAGCCCCGTTTGACCTCGCTGTCGCACGGCGGCGGCTGCGGCTGCAAGATCGCGCCCGGTGTGCTGGCCGAGATCCTCAAAGGCACGGCGGCCATGCCGATCCCCAAGGAGTTGCTGGTCGGCATCGAGACCGCCGACGACGCTGCGGTCTACCAGCTCAACGACGAGCAGGCGATCATCGCCACCACCGACTTCTTCATGCCGATCGTCGACGACCCGTTCGACTTTGGCCGCATTGCCGCCACCAACGCCATCAGCGATGTCTACGCGATGGGCGGCCGTCCCATCCTGGCGCTGGCGCTGGTGGGCATGCCGATCAACGTGCTGTCTACCCAGACCATCGGCCGGGTGCTGGAAGGCGGCGCATCGGTCTGCCG
>JBBQAH010000439.1:0-2047 GCA_038316145.1 Burkholderiales bacterium | reverse complement strand
AAATAATAAAATAATAAAATAATAAAATAATAAAATAATAAAATAATAAAATAATAAAATAATAAAATAATAAAATAATAAAATAATAAAATAATAAAATAATAAAATAATAAAATTTTATTTAACTTTCGTCGTACGGTATACAGAGTATTTTAAAATATTTACAAAAATATTAACATGATAAAATTTCCTTTCCTTTCGTCGTCGTCGTACTAAGTATACTCTGTATATGAAAAATGTTAAATTGTACCTTAAAAACCTATACTGTGGTAAATGTAAGTTGCGCGTGATGGTTGGAATATTACCAAATACTAATCGGAAAGAACTCTATCTCGAACTCTATCGTAACTTAGATGATTACGTCCCATTTTTTTTTACAATTTTTTCACAACTGTTTATTACTGCGTGACAGTTCGGACTCACAGCTTCGCGTGCTACCTACAATTCATGTATGGCGCTTCCTATTTCTCGCCCATACAACACTAGAACTCACTGGAGCCTTGGGGAAGATAGACATATTACGTAATCAGAAAAACGAGTTTTTTTGAGACCCCCCACCCTCCATCGGTAATCAACAATCAATCAATCAACTGGATCGTATAACATTAGCTTAAGCAAACGGACAGAGACCCCCTCCCCCTCTTTGATTACGTAATATGTTTATCTTCCCTTGGCCGAATAGATGTCCCTTTAATATTAGGTTGTATGGCTGATGGTATCTGTTTTGTTGTCTGCTTGTGCTTTCAAACATATCATAACTATAATAATATGATAAGTCAGGCCCTAACACAGAGTGGTGGATTAAAAAATTGTGTGGGATACTAAATCCTAAAGTCTGTGTTCAAAAACCAAGGGTCCCCCCTTGACACTTTCCTGGACGATTTTGGACAAGTTTTCACAAGTTTGACAAGTTTTAAATCATGAAAAATCAGAGATCAATCAATCGATCAATCGATCGATTATTCGATCAATCAACCAATCAATCAAATCATTGGTGGATTATTATTGACTACACGACTATGGCAGTTGCGGGAACGATTCCGCTCCGATAACGGAGCGAATGATTAGCTTGATTAAGTCAATTTACATTTACAAGTCATCATACATTGGATAAATATCCTGATAGTTTTCCATTCACAAAATACACTGTTATGCGCGACCGGCAGCAAAACGTTAATTTTCATTTTATAATTTTATGGTGTGGTGGATTCAGTTGTGCCTTGTGTTAGGCGCTGTGATAAGTAGACGAGGGAGACACTACTCGTGCGTACATATGGCGTGTGCACAATCTGTTTGTCGGAAACCTCAGGAATACGGCGCCATATTAATCATCCCCTCCGGCCGTCTATGGGAATGGGATTACATAATAGTCTATACGGACCACATTGAAATGCCTATTGCTGCAAAATGTTAATTCATGTCGCTAGTTTTTTTCCCGACGGCATGTGTGCACAGTGCCGAGGTATTCTATATTTTTCAGCATTGTTGATGATCAACAATTAACTGCACTGTAATTGACGATGACGTTTTAAAATCTAAACATATCCTACAGAAAGTATCTTAAATATTCCGGTTTTTTTTCTGGCCGTATTTCTGCATCTTGAATAAGAAATCGTGTAATGTTTAAGCAGATCCTGTGAAATACATGTGCAGTACACTCTGTACCTCGAATCAAAACATATTTGACTCGAAAGTAACTATTTCCAACACCAGCGCTCTCTACAGGGGAAGTTGCGAATGTGACCGAGTTAGCATCCCAGTCGCGGTATAGCCACGTTATTAGAACGGGGGCGTGGCTTAAGCCTTCCGGTTTTTGCGGACTCGAGCTCGACTGGGTAAAACACGCGGAGAGAAACCGTGTGTTCTCTCTCTCTCTCGTTCGTGCGTGTGGTTTTTATCTTGACTCTGAGCGCAACGCCAAACGCAGCCCTGGCAGTCAGCCTAGCCCTAAACGCTTGCGAAGAACCACCAGCGACACTTCTTTTTCCGTTGCGGAATGTTTTATCACACGACGCTGCTGCCTCAACCACAAAACCCAACCATTAGG
>JBBQAH010000145.1:0-7422 GCA_038316145.1 Burkholderiales bacterium | reverse complement strand
TATTTGCAGCAGGTGGCCGATACCTTCTCGGCCCGCCATCCCGGCGTGCCCGCCTGGCGCCAGCAGCCGCGCCTGGCACCGGCGGATCGAGACGCCTTTCTGGCGCGTTTTGCCGCCGGCGGCCAGGGCATCGGCTTTGCCGTGCTGGGCGGCAGTTTTGCCGAAGGCATCGATCTGGCGGGCAGCCGGCTGATCGGTGCCTTCATCACCACGCTGGGCCTGCCGCAACTCAACCCGGTGAACGAGGCACTGCGGCACCGGCTGCAGGCCGAGTTTGGCGCCGGCCACGATTACGCCTACCTGTACCCCGGCATCCGCAAGGTGGTGCAGGCCGCCGGCCGGGTGATCCGCGGCCCGGGCGACCGCGGCAGCCTGCACCTGATCGACGACCGCTTTGCCCGGCCCGAGGTGCAGCGGTTGCTGCCGGCGTGGTGGCGGGTCGAGGGCCGCGACAGCGGCGCCGCACCCGGCCCGGGTGGCATGGCCGGCCCGGTCGGCGCACGGCCGGGCTAGCCCGCCACCGGCCCGGCCGGGTTGGTCTGCCCGTCGGAAGCCGCCGCGCTGGCCGGCACCGACACCGCCACCGGCCCGCGCAGCGCCGCCTGACGCCGCACCTGCACCTCGACCTCCATGCCGAGGTAGGCGCCGGGCGGGCCGAACCAGCTGCCCGCCACCGGCGTGGCCTGGGCCGGGTGCCGCGCCACCGCGACCCGGATCAGCCGGGTGCCGCCCTGGGCCTGGTTGGTGGGGTCAAACGCCACCCAGCCCGGGCCGGGCAGGTAAACCTGCAGCCAGGCGTGGGTGGCCCCGGCCGCGCCCTGCGCACCGTTGCCCGCATCCAGCACGGGGTCGTAAAGGTAGCCCGAGACAAAACGCGCCGCCAGGCCCAGCCGGCGCACCGCTTCGATCATCAGCAGCGCAAAGTCGCGGCAGGTGCCTGATCCCGCCGCCAGTGTTGCAAGGGGCGGATGGGTGCCTTCTTCATGGCGCACCTGGTAGCGCAGCGTGGCGCCGATGTGCTGGCTCATCTGGTCCAGCAGCGCACGCGTGTCCGTCGGCCCGTCGGTGCGGATGAACTGCCGGGCCCAGGCGCCCAGCACGTCCTGCGGGTCGTCATGGTGCGGCCGCAGGCAAGGTTCGAGGTCGAAGCGCTCGTCCACCGGGTAGGCCACCGGCAGCAGCAGGGCCGACGGCGCCACCGGGATATGCAGATCGGGGGTATCGACCTGTTCGATGGTGAAGCTGCAGACGATCTCCAGCGTTGCCGCATCCGTCAGCGGCTGCACCAGCGCTACCGAGTTCGATTGCGGGTCCTGGACCAGCCGCACCGACGCCCCGGGGCTGACTTGCAGGTTGGTCGCCAGCACCCGCTGGTCGTGGCTGTCGCGTGGCCGGAACTGCACCCGGTGCTCGCCAAAGCGCACAGGCTCGGCATAGCGGTAGGTGGTGCGGTGGATGATTTCGTAGCAGATGGGCATGGTGGTGCGGGGCTATGCGGGTGACACGGACGGCGAAACGCGGGCGGCGCGCAAGGGCGGCGAGCAAGGGCGGCGCCGGGGGCGCCCGGCGCCGCAGATCGGCACGAAGCGCATCGTCTCGCCTCACCGGCGGGATTGTCCGTGCGCTGGCCCACGGCACGGGCGGCCCCTGGCCACCGTTGCGCCGCCGCAGCAGCGATCCGCAGTCCGCGGGCCGGGCTGTCCGCTGCCAGCCGACACCGGCCAGCGTGCTTGTCCTACGCCGTCGGGTCCTGGCGCAGGCTACTCTGGGCCGTGCACACACGGCCAGGGAGGGCCGGCGATGACACCGATGACACCTGCCAAGCGCGCCCGGGCGCTGATCGTGGCCGCAGCCCTGGCCTGCAGCGCAGCGCTGTCGCAGGGCATAGCCCCCGGTGCGCCCCGCAGCGCGGCGCCGGACGCCCTGCGCGCGGGCTTCGAGCGGGCCCGTCAAGCGGCGGTGGCCGACCTGTTCGACCGCCCGCTCTACCTGACGTCAGTCGAAACAGCCGAGTTCATGCAGGGCGACATCTACTCGCGTACCGACCTGCCCTACGCCGAGTTGCGCCGGGTGATGGTGCAAGGCGGGTCCTGGTGCGGTGTGTTGATGCTGCACCTCAACATGCAGTACTGCCGGGCCTCGGGTGCGGCAGGCCATGAGCTGCTGGACGCCGGCATCGGTCGCAAGTTCGACCAGGCGCTGGAGGACTTGTACTGGCTGCGCTTCGGCCTGACGGTCGTGCGCGCCGACGACGAATATATTCAGGTGGCGCTGCAGGCCCCCGCGGGACCGTTCGGCACCCACGACTACCGTATCGGGGTCGAGGCGGTGCCGGTGGTGGGGGGCAGTGCTGGTGGCGGTGCGCTGCTGCACCTGACCTATGCCTACGGCTACGGCAGCGCTGCACGCTGGGCGATGCAGGCCTACCTGGCGACGCTGGGCAGCGGCAAGGTCGGTTTTTCGATCATCGGCCGGCAGCCCGACGGCAAGCCGATCCGGGTAAGCGGCCTGCGCGGTGTGCTGGAGCGCAATACCCTGCGCTACCAGCTCGCGATCGAGGCGTTTCTGGCCGCCCAGGCGCTGCCGCCGGAGCGCCGGCAGGCCCAGCGCCTGCAAGACTGGTTCAATGCCACCGAGCGCTACGCCCCCCAACTGCACGAGATCGACCGCGAGGCCTACCTGGCCATGAAGCAGCACCAGGCGCAGCGCCAGCTGTCCCAGGCACCGCCGCCGCGAAGCCCTTGAACCCGCTACCCCACCACCATCGCCGGGGTGAGCCCTTGAAAGCCCCCTGAATGGCCAGACGCAACCCACTCACCGCCTGGAGCCGCTTGATCGGCCGCAGCCTACAGACCATCGCCCGCAGCAACCTGAAGGCTGGCGTGCGCGCTGCCAAGAAGGCGGTCAAGGCGTCGGCCAAGCAGGTCTTGAAGGCGCCGGCCAGAGCGCCGCGGGCGCCCGCTGCCCGGGCGCCGGCACCCCGGGCGCCCGCACCCCGCGCGCCCGCACCCCGCGCGGCAAGCCGACCCGCTGCCATGCTGGCGGGCGCGGTGGGCGCAGTACCGGGTGCCGGCGGCGCGCGGCGTTTTGCGCTGTACCGGCCGCCGGGCGTCAAGAGCGGCGAGCGCCTGCCGTTGCTGGTGATGCTGCACGGTTGCACCCAGGACGCGGCAGGCTTTGCCCGTTGCACTGCCATGAACCGCCTCGCCCTGCGAGAGCGCTGCCTGGTGCTCTACCCCGAGCAGGACCGCCTGTCCAACGCCCAGGGCTGCTGGAACTGGTTCGACACCCGCCACCGCCGCGCCGCTGGCGAGGCGTCGTCCATCCTGCGGGCGATCGACCAGGTGATCGCGCAACACCCGGTGGACCCGCGGCGCGTGGTGGTGGCGGGCCTGTCGGCCGGCGCCAGCATGGCTGCGCTGTTGGCCCTGCAGCACCCGGACCGGTTTTGCGCGGTGATGATGCATTCGGGGGTGGCGCCGGGCGGGGCCGATTCGATGCTGTCGGCGTTGCGGGTGATGCGCGGTGGCCGGCCCGCGGCACGGCCGGCCGCGCAGGTGCTGCAACTGGCCGCAGCGGCGGCCCGGGCCGGCACGCCCTGGCCGCCGCTGCTGGTGCTGCAGGGTAGCGCCGACACCCTGGTGTCGCCCGGCAATGGCCGGGCCGCAGCGCAGTTGTGGGCCACCGCAGCCGACGCAAAAGCCGGGCCGCCGCGAACCGTGCAGCGCGGTCAGCGTTACCCGATGACGGTGACCGACAGCCGCAGCGCCGACGGCCGCACCGCTGTGACAAGCATCGAGATTGCCGGCCTGGGCCATGCCTGGAGCGGCGGCGCCGCCGGCCAGCCGTTCAGCGACCCTCAGGGGCCGGACGCGTCGCGCCAGTTGTGGGCGTTTGCGCAGCGGCAGTTTCCGGCGCCGGCCCGGCGTCGAGGTCGACACCTGTGATGCCGCCGCCGCCGCCCGCCGGATCCAGACCGCGGCGCGAGCCGTAGGTGTTGGCAAACACCCAGGTGAACTCGGCGCCCAGCAAAAAGATCTGCGCCGAGTAATACACCCACACCAGCACCACCACCAGCGAGCCGGCCGCACCAAACGCGGTGGCGATGCCGCTGCGCCCGATGTAGACGCCGATCAGCGCCTTGCCCAGCGTGAACAGCGTGGCGGTGACCAGCGCGCCGATGGCGACGTCGCGCCATTGCACCCGCACCCGCGGCATCACCTTGTAGATCAGCGCAAACACCACCGCCACCAGCGCAAAACTGGCCACCGCGTTGGCCCATTCCGCCAGCGCCAGCCAACCACCGAAGGCCGGGCTCCACCAGCGCCCCAGCGTGGCCAGCGTGGCACTGAGCACCAGCGAGACCATCAACAAGAAGCCGATCGCCAGGATCATCCCGAAGGACAGCAGGCGCGCCCGCAGCAGCGCTATCCAGCCGGTGGTGCGGCTGCGCGCGGGCACGCGCCAGATGCGGTCCAGCGCGTCCTGCAACTCGCCGAACACCGTGGTGGCGCCCAGCAGCAACAGCCCCAGGCCCAGCACCGTGGCGGCGGTGCTCTCGGCCGGCTGGCGCACGCTGGTCAGCAACGATTGCACCGCTTCGGCGCCGGCCGGGCCCATCAGCGCGCTGAGTTGCGCTGCGATCTCGCCGCGCGCCGCCTGCTCGCCAAAAGCCAGGCCGGCCACCGCGATCACGATCAGCAACAGCGGCGCCATCGAAAACATCGTGTAGTAGGCCAGCGCTGCGCCCATGCTGGGGCCGTAGTCGTCCAGCCAGGCGTTGAACACCTGGCCGGCCAGACGCCAGAGCGCGGCCGGAGACAGGGGCTGGGCGGGTGCGGCGGCGAGATGCTTGCCGGGGGCGTGGGCATCGCTGCTGCGCCGGGGCGTGGGCGGTGGGGCAGGCATGGGCCCAGCATAGGCCAGCACGGCGCGGCGCTCTGTCGCCTAGCGAACGCTGGCACACGGCGGGCATGCCCGCAGGGAACGTTGCACCGTTGCTGCCGGGCTGCCACGGCGTGGCTGAACCCGCAGCGGATCGCAGCCAACGCGGTCACCTGCTGGTACAACTGAGGCCCTGGGCCCGCAGCCGAGCCTTCACCCCCCAAACGTCACCACAACCCCCGGAGCAACCCCATGGCGATCACCGTCCCCTTCGATCTGGCCTACGAGTTTGAAGTCAATGCGCCCGCCGCCGAGGTGTTCGCGGTGCTGGCCGACGTGCCCAGTTCGGCCAGCCACTTCCCCAAGGTGTCCAAGCTGGTGGACCTGGGCAAGGGCGCCTACCGCTGGGAGATGGAAAAAGTGGGCACTGCCAAGCTCAACATCCAGACGATTTACGCCTCCAAGTACGTGGCCGACAAGAAAAAGGGCACGGTGGTGTGGACGCCGGTGGCTGGTGAGGGCAATGCCTCGATCGGCGGCAGCTGGACCGTCACCGACAAGAAGAAGTACACCCACATCGTGCTCAAGATCGCCGGTGAACTGACGGTGCCGCTGCCCGGGCTGATGAAGGCGCTGGTGGCGCCGTTTGCCATCAGCGAAAACGAAAAGCTGGTCGAGCAGTACATCGCCAACCTGTGCAAGGCCTTCGGCGGCGAGCACGGCGGCTGAGCGCCTGAGCGTCTTTCGATCATGCCCGCTCATCACGCCCAAAAACGCCCGCTCGTCGTTGCAAATGCTCGCCATAGCCCGGGCTATGGCTGTGCTTTGCGCCTAGATCGGACGCCTTTGGACGCGCTGCTCGGTCGCGCCTGAAAAACTCTCAGGCGCCGAGGCCGGCAGCGACTGACCCCGCCACTGGCAAGCCCGCACCCGCAGCGACATGGCCAAGCCCCTGATCCTGTACGGCTGGCAACTGTCGTACTACACCGCCAAGGTGCGCAGCACCTTGCGCTACAAGCGCATCCCGTTTGACGACCGGCCGGTGGACCTGCTGACCCTGGCCTGGCGCATCCGGCGCAAGACCGGCGAGGTGGTGATGCCGGTGCTGGTGACGCCCGAGGGCGAGTGGCTGCAGGACTCCAGCGTCATCATCGACCGGCTGGACGCGCTGCACCCCGAGCCCGCCATCAACCCGCCCACGCCGATTCAGCGCTTTGCCAGCTCGCTGATGGAGGCCTGGGGAGACGAGTGGTGGGTGCCGATCGCGATGCACACGCGATGGTCTTACGCTGAAAACCGCGATCTGTTTGTGCGTGAGGCCGGGCAAAGCCTGCTGCCGGGCTTTCCGGCCTGGCTTCAACGCAACGTGGCGGGCCGCATCGCCGACACGATGCGTGGCTACCTGGACGCGGTGGGCGTGCGGCCAGAGCAACTGCCGCGACTGGACGCCTGGACCGGGCAGATGCTGGACTTGTTGGACGCCCACTTTGCGCAGCAGCCGTTCCTGTTTGGCGCGCGGCCCGGCCTGGGCGACTTCAGCTTGGCCGGCAGCATGGTCGCCCACCTCGGGCGCGACCCCTGGCCGGTGCGCATGCTGATCGCGCCACGTCCGCAGCTGGGGGCCTGGATCGCCCGCATGGCCCACCCGGCAGCGCCGCCACCCGGCCCGGGCTGGTTGCCCGGCGACAGCGTCGCGCCCACGTTGGACGCCGTCATGCGCCTGCTGTTCGAGAGCTTCGTGCCGATGCTGGACGGCATCAACCGCCAGGTGCTGGCGCTGCTGCCAAAGCTGCCTGCCGGCCAGCCCCTGCCGCGCGCACTGGCCGATGTCGAGATGCCCATGGGCGACGGTGTATTCCGCCGGGCGGCGATCCCGTACACGCTGTGGATGGTGCAGCGCACACTGGACCTGTTGGCCGCGATGCCGGAGCCCGATCAAGCCCGGGTGCGGGACTGGCTGGCCCGCGTCGGCGGCGACGGCCTGCTGACGCTGCAACTGCCGCGCCTGCGCCGTGTCGGGCTGCGGGTGGCGCCGGTTTGATCCTGCCGGCCGGGCTGCCGTGCGGGGCCGTTCGTGCAGCCTGGCGCCGGGTTGCCAGCGCGCTGCGCCCGATCGCCCGACGCTGCGGCGCGCGCCCAGCCGAATCGGCTGGCTGATCGGCCGCACCCAGACCCACAGCACCACCGACTTTGACCGGGTCCACCGTCGGGCCTTCGCCCTGGGCCGCTGGATGGCCGACGAGACGGCGGCCCGTGCGCTGAAAAGGCCGGAGGACCCGGCAATTGGCTGGCCCGAACCGCCCGCGATGGTGGGTCGGTACGGCACGCACTGCAAAGCACCCACCGTGGTGACCAAGAATGGAGGGCTCCACACAATGGCCGACTGTCGTGGCGCATTGCGACCGGCGGGAGGACCAGACCGAGATCAACGGCGCGGGCGACGCGCCAGCAGCAAGATTGCGCTGGCCAGCCCCAGCATCCAGCCCCAGCCCATCGCACCACCACCGCCGCCGCTGGTCGGCGGCGTGACCACCACGG
>JBBQAH010000173.1:0-5703 GCA_038316145.1 Burkholderiales bacterium | reverse complement strand
GGTGGTCGGCGCGGTGAGCTCGGACGTCGGCAGCGGCAGGTCCACCTCGGCCAGGGTGCCGCCGTCGGGGCCTGGGGCTGGCGACAAGGTGAATCGCGCCTGGTCGCCGTACATCGTGCCCAGACGGGCGGCCACGTGTTGTGTGCCGTAATGGCTGTGGGGCGCAGTTTGGCCAGCCGGGCCACCTGACGGATCGACAGCCCCCGGCGCAGGCGGGCCGGCACTGGCGGTCAGCCCGACTCCAGTGTCGCGCACCGTCAACAGCAGGCGATTGCCACGCTGCTCAGCGCGCACCTCGATACGCCCGCCGGCGACCTTGGGCTCCAGCCCGTGGCGGATGCTGTTTTCAACCAGGGGTTGCAGCAGCAAGGGGGGCACGGGCAGGCCGCGCAAGGGCTCGGGCAGGTCCAGCGTGACCTGCAGCCGCGGGCCCATGCGCAGTGCCATCAGCGCCAGGTAGTCGCCCAGGCGGTCGAACTCGGCCGACAGTGGGTGCAGCGTGCCACGCGACGCGCCCAGCGTGGCGCGCAGGTAGCCGATCAGCCGGTCCAGCATGGCCTGGGCACGGGGCGGGTCCAGCGTGATCAGCACCCGCAAATTGGCCAGAGTATTGAACAGCATGTGCGGCTCCAGTTGCGACTGCAACAGCATCAGCTGGCTCTCGGCGGCCTCGCGCCGGGCGGCGTCGGCCGCGGCTTGCTCGCCGCGCAGCCGCTCGTTGGCATAGAAGTACCAGGTGGCGGCCACCGCAGCGATGATGCTGATCGCCACCGCGCCCCGGTTCTGCAGCAGGCTGGGCGTGTTGAAGCCGGTGATGGCATCGCCCAGCGCGCCGCCCAGGGTGTAACCCAGCCCGGTGCCCACCACGATGCAGACCAGCATCCAGCCCGGCCCCGGCCAGCGTGAGCGCTGGTAGGCCGACACATGGTGGCGTCCCGGCAGCCAGGCCGCCAGCAACAGCCTGCCGGCGTCGATGAAAATCCAGCAAAACGTGCCTATGTTGGCCGAGTAGACCCAGGCGGTGTACAGGCTGCCGCGGGCGTTGCTGGTCATCAGCCAGATCAGCAGTGCGATCACGGCGCACAGCAGCTGGGTGTGCAGGCCGCGACGCAAAAACCCGGCCCAGGGGCTGGGCAATGGTGTGGCGGCAGGCGGCGATGGCATGGCCTGCATTGTCAGGCGGCCCGGGTCCGGCGCGCCCGACGTGGCCCTGGCCACGTCTTTCACCACGCCGCGGCGGTGGCCAGTGCCGGGACGGCGCGCTGCTGCAGCACGCGCAACGCCCGGGCGAGAAACAGGCCCGAAGCGGCGCCGTACAGCAGACCGGCCGCCAGCACGAACAGCGCCGTCTGTGCCAGCCCTGGCGACACCGCCATCGACGCGGCCACCGCGTAGCGCAGCCAGAAGACCAACATCAACAAGGCCAGCGGCGCCCAGCTGCCGCCGATCAACCAGCGATCACCTGCCAACACCTGTACCCGTCGTGGCAAGGCCAGTGGGCGGCTCAGCGCCATGCCCAGCGCCAGGCCGGCCGCGCAACCCGCCAGCGACAGCGCATGCAGGCCGAAGGCGCTGGCGATCAAAACCAACGACAGCGCGCCCAGCCCCAGCGGCTGGGCCAGCAGGCGCGCCCGCGACACCACATGGTCCCGCGACTGGCGGAGGCCCAGCGCCACCAACGCGGCCAGGATGATCCAGACCCAGGGCGGGGTGTGGCTGAAGACGGTCAGGACAAAGGTGGTCATGCGGCGTTTTCGGTGGGTTGGGAGGCGGTCGGCGCTGGGCCGGGGATGACCGCATCTTGCCGGGCACCCTACCCGGCAGCCACCGCCCGGCGACCTGACCCCGGCGGCAGTCGCCAGATGCCGGCCGGGCGGCGCCAGATGGCGCCAGACGCGGGGCGGCTGCGACTCTCGGGGCACTGCGGGGCAGTACATGCCGGTGCGGGACGCTGCGGGCCGGTGCAGGCTTCGGTCGGGTTGCCTGGCGATCAGCGCAGGGCTGTGCCTTTTGTCTACCCGACCACATTGCTCATGAATCAACGCTGGGCCGCTCCCGAGTGGACTCTTCCCCCTTGGGAGGGCGGCGGCGGGCGTTTTGCCGCCGTCTTGGGGGCGCTCAGAACAATTCGCCTTGGCCCTCGGGCGCGGGGCGTGTTCGGCGCTTGGGTGAGGACGGGGCCGCCGCGGACCTGGGCAAGCCGCTCTTGCGCGAGCCGTGTTTGTGCTGGATGGCATCGGCTTCGGCGCGCACGTCGGCGGCCTGCCGAAGGCCGTACAAGCGCTGCTTGGCGGCGGCCAGTGCCACCCGCTCATCCACCACCGGGCGGGCATAGGCCGGCGTGTCGATCTCGGGCACCCAGCGCCGCAAGTAGTGGCCCTGCGGGTCATGGTCGCGTGCCTGTTTGGCGGGCGAGTAGATGCGCAGCGTGTTGATGCCGGTCGTGCCCGACTGCATCTGCATCTGGCTCCAGTGGATGCCGGGCTCGAAGTCGAGGAACTGGCGCGCCAGGAACAGCCCCGGCTCGCGCCAGTGCAGCCACAGGTGGTACGCCGCAAAACTGACCAGCATCGCGCGCATGCGGAAGTTGAGCCAGCCGGTGGCGCGCAACTGCCGCATGCAGGCATCGACCATCGGGTAGCCGGTGCGCCCCTCGCACCAGGCCTCGAAGTGTTCGCGGTTCCAAGGCGTCTCGCACCCGCCGTCGCCTGCGCGCAGCCCATCATGGCTGCGCGAGAAGTTGCGCCACTCGATGGCGGGTTCGTCCTCGAGCTTCTGCATGAAGTGGCAGTGCCAGCGCAGGCGGCCGGCAAAGCCGCGCAAGGCGTAGGCCAGGTTGCGGTCCGCGGTGGTTCGGACGGCGGTCTCGGTGGCCTGGTGAACCCGCCGCAGGGACACCGTGCCAAACGCCAGATGCTCGCTCAGCCGGCTGCAGCCGTCGGCGGCGGTGAGGGGGCTGGACAAGGCCCGACGGTAGTCCCGGCCGCGGCCGGCCAGGAAACTGTCCAGCAGCGCCTGCGCGGCACGCTCGCCCGCGGGCGGCAGGGCAGGGGCGGGTTGCGCCAGGCCCAGCCCGCGCAGGGTCGGCAAAGCGCTGACGGCGTTCGACGCCAAGCCCGGCGCCGCTTTGAAGCCCCCTGCCAGCGTGGCTTGCGGCGCATTCATGCGCCGTGCCCAAGCCGCTGCCCAGCCGGACCGGGTGCGCAGCGGACGCACCACGCCGTTTTGGGGTGACTGTGTCCAGATCACGTTCAGCTCGCGGCACCAGGCCGCCACCGCCTTGTCGCGGCTGTAGCTCCAGCCCGGGCCGGTTTCTTCGTGGCTGAACAAATGGGTGAAGGCGACCTCGCGCCGCAAATCGCCCAGCACCTGCAGCATCGAGCCCACGCGCACGAGCAACGGCAGGCCGACGGCCGCCAGGCTGGCTTGCAACTCGGCCACGCAGGCCAGCGCAAAGGCCACGTGGCGCGGATCGCAATCCGGGCTCTGCAGCCACTCGGGCTCCAGAACGTAGACGGCCAGCGTGCGCTCGAACGCTGCGGCCGAAGCCAGTGGCGCGTGGTCGTGCAGCCGCAGGTCGCGCTTGAACCAGACCAGGGCGGTTGCGCTCATCGCCGCGGTCGCTGCTCAGCCCTGAGCTGAAGCGGCGTGCGCGAAGGCAGCCAGGTAGTTGACCCGTGTGTCGCGACACCAGCTGGCCCGGTGCAGCAGCGGCAGGTAGCGCATGCCGCGCAGATCGGTCTGCTGCAAGCCGGCGCGGCCCACGGCGGCGGCCAACTCAGCGGGCCGCACGAAGCGCCGCCACTGGTGGGTGCCGCGCGGCAGCACACGCAAGATGTGTTCGGCACCGACGATGGCAAACACAAAACTCTTCCAGGTGCGGTCGATGGTGGATGCAAACAGCAGCCCGCCCGGCGCGACGCGGCGCGCCACGGCCTCGGCAAAGGCGCTGACGTCGCTGACATGCTCGACCACCTCGAGCGCCAGCACCACGTCGAACCGCTCTTCGGGGGCCAGTGTTTGGGCCGGGTCGCCGAGCCTGTAGTCGACCGAGACCCCTTTTGCTGCGGCATGCAGCCGGGCCGCCGCCAGATTGCCGGGCGATGCGTCGATGCCCACCACCCGGGCACCCAGCCGCGCCAGCGGTTCGGACAGCAGACCGCCGCCGCAACCCACGTCGAGGATGCGCAAACCCGCCGGCGATGTTGCACATCCCGGCCCAAAGTGCGCCGCGATGCGTTCGAGCAGGTAGCCCAGCCGCAAGGCATTGACGACGTGCAGCGGCCGCATCGGCCCGCCGCTGTCCCACCAGGTGGTGCTGAGGCGGTTGAAGCGCTCGATCTCGGTGGGGATGGCGGTCATGCTGGCGATCGATCAAGGCGGTAGTCAGCGCACACCCGCAAGCCCAGCCACCTGCGGCGCAGGGGCGGCCCGGCGGGGCGGGAGGGCCGAGACCGCTTCGCTGAACGGCCCATCAGGCACTGCGCCAGCCGCGACGGATGACGAGAAAGACGCGGTAGCCGGCCTCGAGCAGCCACAAGCCCGGCCCGGTGCCCAGCGCACGGCCCAGCCAGGCCCACCGCGGCAGCTCCCGCCACAAGCGGGTGAACGCCTCGGCGCCACTGACGAGGCTGCCGTCGGGGCGGCGCAGGTGCAAACGGGCCATGGCGGCGTCGCGGGTCAGATCGGGGCCCAAGTCACCAGGGCTGCAATGCGCGACGTCTACCCATTGCAGCGCGTCCGCGCCGGGCTGACGCCGGTACAGGGCCACCTCACGTGAGCAGACAGGGCAGCCACCATCGAAATACACGGTAGGGGAAGGGTTGGTCGCGGCAGACATGGCTGAACTATAGACAAATGGATTCACATCAGACTCAAGTGGTTAATTTCAGCCAATGTTTGATCAACAATACGACGCAAATCGTATTCAACAAGGCCATCTTTGGCGTTTGAAGCGCCACCGGCCTCGGCCGCCGCTGGTGGTCAGCTGTTGGCGCTGCGGTTGCAACGGCCTGCAGTCGTCCAACGGCCGGGGCGGCCCTGGCCAGTGATGGCGGTGTTCGCATGCCTCGCTGAAGCGGCCCAGGCTGCGCCGGATGCATTCGGCGCAGCGGTCGATTTGCTGCTGTGGCGGGCGCCGGGACCTGATCGCGCCGGTGACCCCGGCCGCCGTGCCCGTGAAGCTCGACATGACGGCACCGGTCAGCCAGATCGATGCGCCGGGCAGCTAGCTGGTGCAGTTCATGCTGCCCAAAGTCGTCACGCTCGACACCGCACCCGGGCCTATTGGTCCACGGGTGCAATGGCGGCGGGTGCCGGGCCGGCGCGTCGCAGAGATCCACTACTCGGGGTTCTGGTCGAAGGCGAACTGCGACGGACACCTCGGCAAGCGCCAAGCCGCCTTGCGCGCGGCGCAGCTGCCTTGGGCGGTAGAGCCAACGCTGTCGCCTTACAACCCGCCGCTCACGCCGTGGTTTCTGCGGCGAAACGAGATCTGGCTCACCGTGCAGGCGCCCTTCGCGGGCGACGGTCCACACTAGGCGTTGCTGGGCTTTCATACCGGCCGCGAAGGATGGCAGGCCGCAGCGCGGGGGAGAAAATCCACCCCACCAATGACAAAAGGGTCAGCCCGAAATGAAGCTGACCCTTTGACTTTATTGGCTCCTCGACCAGGGCTCGAACCTGGGACCTACGGATTAACAG
>JBBQAH010000264.1:0-1563 GCA_038316145.1 Burkholderiales bacterium | reverse complement strand
GCCGCACAGCGCCAGACCGCCTTCGATGCACTGGTGCGCACCGCCTGCCTGAAAGCGGGCACCGCCGCCGCGATCTCAAGCCTGACCCGCCGGGTGCCGTTGATCGGCCGACTGGCACCCACCGTGCTCGGCCCGCTGGCCGAAACCGTGGCGCTGGCGCAGGTGCAGAAGGCCCTGGTTCGCTCGATCATCGACCTCTACGAAGTCGAACTCTCCGACCCCGAGCAGCGCGGCGTGGTGCTGCTGGCCACCGCCGCCAATATCGGGGCGCAGCAGCTTTCCAAGCGCAGCCTGGAGGCCATCCTCAAGCAGTTTGGCTCGGGCCTGGTCGGCACCGTCGCTGCCCGCGTGCTGCCGGTCGCCAGCGTCCTCGCCGAGATCACCGCGGCGGTCGCCAGCACTTACACGGTCGTCAAGCGCGCACAGGCGCTGTGCAAACTCCCGGGCACCGGCGTCGGCAACCTCGCCGATCTGCTGCGCGGCCTCTCCGGCATCGACCAGGCGCGCCTGCTCAGCTGGAGCGGCGAAGCCTTCCGCCTGGCCCTGCTGCCGTTTCGCAGCGTGCTGGGGATGCTGTGGAAGTGAGCATCAGGAAACTGGGAGTGGGGAATCGGGAATCGGGAATCGCAACAGCCGTCGATTCGCGCGCTGCTGAAGCACTCGCCAGCCTGCACACGCCGCCGCAGCTTGGGGAGCAGTGAACGCTGCTGGCAGTTGACGCGCGGACTTCCTGCGATTTCCGATTCTCGATTCCCGATTCTCGATTCCCGATTCCCGATTCTCGACTCCCGACTCCCGACTCCCGATTTTCGATTCCCCCGGCGCGCTGCGCCGCCTATAGTCCTCAGCCCCGCGGCACGCTGCGCCGCGCGAACCGATACGAGACCCGCCGATGAGTTCACTGCCCGCCGCCCCCAGAAAGCGCTCCGCCATCGATACCTTTCTGAACATCGTCGAGCGCGGCGGCAACGCGCTGCCGCATCCGGCCACGCTGTTTGCGCTGCTTGCGCTGGCGGTGGTGATCATGTCCGGCATCGCAACCTGGCTTGAGATCAGCGCGCAGCATCCGTCGACCGGCGCCACCATCAACGTGGTCAACCTGTTTTCACTGGAAGGCCTGCACCGCATC
This sequence comes from Burkholderiales bacterium, assembly GCA_038316145.1. GTDB lineage: Bacteria > Pseudomonadota > Gammaproteobacteria > Burkholderiales > Burkholderiaceae_C > Pseudaquabacterium. Next base: position 434 of record JBBQAH010000264.1, on the reverse strand, counting down.
TCGACCAGCATGGTGAAGAACTTCACCGATTTCGCACCGCTGGGCACGGTGCTGGTCGCGCTGCTGGGCATTGGCGTGGCCGAGCACTCGGGCCTGATCGGCGCCAGCCTGCGCCTGCTGGTGCTGTCGGCGCCGCGCTATCTGCTGAGCCCGGTGATGGTGTTCGCCGGCGTCATGTCGAACATGGCCAGCGAGATCGGCTACGTGCTGCTGGTGCCGCTGGCGGCACTGGTGTTCGTTGCGGCCGGGCGACATCCGATCCTCGGCATGGCCGCCGCCTTCGCCGGCGTCTCGGGCGGCTATTCGGCCAATCTGCTGATCGGCACCATCGACCCCCTGCTGGCGGGTCTTTCGCAAGAAGCCGCGCGCATCGTGGACCCCAACTACACGGTCAACGCGGTGTCGAACTGGTACTTCATGATCGCCTCGACGCC
>JBBQAH010000419.1:0-2567 GCA_038316145.1 Burkholderiales bacterium | reverse complement strand
CCCAACCCCACCCCTACAACCTCGTCCGTTAATTCTAATTAATCGACCCTCTACCCTCTACCCTCTACCCTCTACCCTCTACCCTCTACCCTCTACCCTCTACCCTCTACCCTCTACCCTCTACCATTTCCCCTCTACCTGCTACCCAGTACCCGGTACCATCTACCATCTACCCAACTCCACCCTCAAAACTTCGTCCGTTATTTTTAAGTAATCTAGCCTCTTATTCTACCCCGTACCTGCTACCTTCTACCATCTCCCGTTAACACTCCACCCTTTATCTTCCGCCCTGTATCCTTAAGCATTCAAGCGTCTGACCCTTACCCTTTCCTCCAACGCTTATGCTATATCCTCTAGCCTCTAACCCCAGCACTACAATCACCCATTAACAGAACACCATTAGCACCCAATACAAAAAGCTCTAACAGTCTCCCCTTAAATGACATCCACAATCTACTGACGACTACCAATTACTCATTTAACACTACACAATACGCACTAACCGCTACGTACCACAACTGCCAATACCCACTGTTCCCCACCGGCTACTTACTATTTACCACCCAGTAAGCAATAGCCAAAGACCCGTAAACCCTGCAGTCTAATTTTTTGCAAATTAGCAACCGCAATCTTCAATCTTCGAACTTCTGCTCTGCACACACTTCATCCTCAAAACAAAAATAAATCGAATTCCACCCGCCAGCTACTCTATCTACCGTATCCACTAGCCAGAATTGGATATGAATCATGGTGGAACAGCGTGAAACATTATGAAATATGGTGGCTCAATCGACATGATAGAGTGGCCTGGCACATGGTGATAGATGACATGTGAGACAGATGGGGGCATGTGGAAACGTGACGGGTGTAGTGGTACAGTAATGGACAAGTCATATGACATGAATACAGTGTGACAGTGGTGGACATCGTGAACATGTCGTGACATGGTTTTTATGCGACATACAAACTTCCGACAGAATTATGGCATGGTGGGACGGTGTAAAGTGCCCAAATGATATGGAGCTTTGCGTTATTCATTCAGCAGAGTCCCTGTAATGGGACTTGAGCATCGTTTTAACTGCCAGTGCAAACGACTGCCAGTATGCAGCTGATCTAATATTTGTTTTGACGAATGTACAAACAGTACTTTAGCTGAATAAAGGTAATCTGCTGAATGACACCGGCAAATTAACCAAGTGAACTGGGCACTTTACACCGCCTAACCATGCCATAATTCTGTCGGAAGTTTGTAGTGAGGTATTTGGGTCAGATAGAGGACTTCCAAAAACCCTGGGAGACTTGCTGGTGGGCATTGGAGGGCCTTGGATGCAACCAGCTTAGTTTTTCGTGGCAGAAAATACTTAGAATAAAAACTGTTACATGCAGTGGTAGCGGCAGTGTGGCTCAGTGGTATGCAGTTTCTGCGTCCTGGTCCTGATTACACCCGTCTGTTCTGAGTTTTGCGTCGGCCTGCCTTGCAGCGCTAAACAGGAAATTGCGAGCAGTAGTCTTGTGGCATTAAGCCCTCCTCATAGATGAGAGTGTTACATGAACTGTGGTCACTTCCAGCTGTGACTCTGACGGGTCAAGATTCTGCTTGATTTTGATTACGTAGCAAGTTCGGTGGCTGGCTGCGCGTCGCTGACTGAACGGTCCGCGGCGTCATAAGTCTCTGTCTTTAAGGTTATGTCCCTTAAACCCACGCCCACCTTTTTTTCAAGATAACTGGCTTTCCTGAATTCGTAATCAGTGGACTGAAGCCATAATACCAATAGCCACAATGACTGTAGCTCTACAATTGCCCCTCCTAATCAGGTCATACACCCATTCTACTACCCAGTCCGACAATGACTGTAGCTCCACAATTCCAGCTGTCGCCAATGTGCTATAGCGACAATACCAATGTGTTAACGCTAAGCCATATACATACTGTACCGTACTGTAGCTCCATAATTCCAATACCAAGCCATGATATGCTTGATTTTCCATAAAATTCTTGGTTTGAAACTCGCCAGTAGTGCTTCTTTTGACATTTTTGCGGTTGTCCGTTGAGGCTTATTATTTGAGTAATTACTTTTGAAAATGAACGTGTATTTTTAGAACTCCGGTATCTGTATTAAACAGTTTGTTAAAATGACAGAAATGTAGGGTATATATATCACGGCCAACGCGGTTTTGCAGCTGCCCCCGTAAATGACGATGCGCATTTGTCGCCATCTCACCCCTTTATCAGGTATCAAACGCTAATAAGGTACATAATGACAATTACGGTGGTGAGTAAACCAAAGAATATCACTAGGCTCAACTCAGAAAATAGAAATACCACACCTGAATATTTGTCCGGATTATCTGTACATACGAAAGGTCGTGATTGAATTGTTAAAACTTGATGCTCAGGCAGCTAGGCGGATGTTCAGCTGACTGCTTTAATCGTGTAGTGGTGTCAGGGTGGCTGTATTCATAATTACCGTGTTATGAGAAAGATTACAGGTACTAACATAATACTGTGGGTGTATTAGTTGATCTAGTCATACGCCAAAAGCGCACACCAGCAAATAATCACAAAG
>JBBQAH010000491.1:0-1626 GCA_038316145.1 Burkholderiales bacterium | reverse complement strand
CAACATCTCCAATGAAAGCTTTTACATGATAAACATCAGTACAGCAATACGCTGGATTATAATTTACATACATCCGAAAACGAAATCTTTGGATTGATCCATCCATAGATTAATTAATTCACGAAACGAATCCAATGATCTGATTTTGAACCAACAGTTAACACCATAGTCCGATTGACTGATCGATTTGCCGATGGGGTAGTATTACTTGTATAATAAAAAAACTCCTTCGAGTTATGGTGCTACCGGAAAAATTAATCGAAAATTAATTGCCACAACTGTCCCAAGAGAAAAGTTACTTTAAAAAAAACCAAATTAGACATGAGCTACAGTTCGTAAGTCTGCTTCCATGAAAGGCCGTCTGAGTTTGTCATGCGCAGAGAGACAGTCAGACCGCGCTTGTCGTCTCGCGTCTTCCTTACGTCCGCCGTCAGAGAAACCGGGAAACCTGTTAGCAAAAGACAAAGGGAATTGCGGTAAATAAAAAATTTGGCGTAGGAATAATAACTTTATAAAGAAAAATTTTAATACAGAATTCGTCGAGCTCCAAACTGTTACCTTCTTTGACGGGAAACACTTGGTCTAGATAAAAGACTGACTGTGCCCAATGGGTCGTCGCATCGGCTGGGGAGGTGCAGAACATAATCTGAAATAAGGAGAACAACGCGTGAGTTGCACTGAAGCGGCAAATAAACCAATCAAACAATCAATTGACAAGGTAATAGATCAATCAACAAAACAAAAGTCATCAAATAATAAGTTAGTGCAATCCCGTCAACAAGCCTTCGTTAGAGTACTTTGAAATACAGCCATGATGTTCATTTTAACCCTTCAAACATTGCTAAATTCAATCCAATATTCAATTCAATTCGAATAAATAAAATCAAAAGGTGAAAGAAAAGTTCGTTCTTTGGGAGTAAAATCCCACGCAAAATGGCGGGATTGCACGAACTTTAAAAGCCAGTTATGAGATTTTCAGTAATTAACCTCGTAATTATTTAAGACTGATAATACAGTACTCGTGACTTACCTTGTGAATGTCTTTCTCGACATCATAGCCAACGTCGAAGAATCCCACCAGCGCAGTGATGTTGCATGTCTTAGTAGGGGTGAAAGTGGTTTCGGTGATAAAATCCAAATCAGCGACGCAACATGTCATCAGATTGAACTTGCGCAGAGTAATCGTCTCCGACATAACGGAAAGGGGATCCGTGGCGTGAACAGAAGGGAAACGCAGGGTGTGACGACGAAGACATTCGAACTTGAGGCCGTACGCGTTGTCCCACAGGCCCACCGTCGTCTTCCAGTCTTCCTCGTCGGACAAGGCGGTAAGGTAGAGATTAGCCGAACTGGGAATCACTGTACAAGGAAGCCAAATAATAAATAAATAAACACATCTTATCTATAAAGAGTCAACAAACAATCGATTCATCAATCAATCGAGTTCTCATGAATCCATCAATCAATTCAAGCCCTCATCAATCAATCAATCAACCCTTTAATCAATCAATCAACCAATAAATAAGTTTAATCAAACAATCAATCAATCGAATCATGAATGAATAAAATCAATCAAATACCATCAAAGTCAATCACTCAATCAACCATTCATTAACTGAATGAATG
>JBBQAH010000475.1:0-5707 GCA_038316145.1 Burkholderiales bacterium | reverse complement strand
ACTATGTACTATTCCCCCCTCCGATTTTGATTATTTACGTATTGATCAATAGAGCGAAAAATAGTGTGAACTATGGTGCTCAAGACAGCGGCAGACATTCACTTTTAGATGCTTGAAAAAAAGGTTAAAGTTTGACCATTTCCAATGCAAACCAGTATGATTTTTGGACGATTGATTGATTGATTGCTGAAAATGAAACGTCGATGTCATTTGGTACAGTCATTTTCACCAATCAACCAATGCATCATCCAACATTCATACTGGTTTGCTTTGAACTTGGGCAAAGTTTGACCTGTTTTTCAAGCATCTAAAAGTGAATGTCTGCCGCTGTCTTGAGCACCATACTTCACACTATTTTTTGCTCTATTGATCAATACGTAAATAATCAAAATCGAAGGGGAGAATATTACATAGTTTGCTTCTATGACAGCTAAAATCCATATTCAATAAACCAAAAAGTGCATTTTTATCATTTACCAGCCACGCGCTGTCGCTGCTGAAATTTATTCCAAAAATTATGTTTCCACCCGGTAGTAAATTGTTTTAGTTTCACTGTAGAATAATAACTTAACAATAGAAAGAGCAACAACTCACGCGGGAGAAACGGAGGAGAATCTCGCCTTAAAACTCTACGATTTCTTACACCGGCTTTACTTCCTCCACAACTGGATCCCCGTGTCAAGGGGTCAAGTCAATTGTACCAACCACCAGCATCGCATCCGCCACGGCTGCCAGCTCTGGTTAACCTGGACCCTTTGGGAGCCTCACCATGGCCCACTGCGGTACATCCCACCTGCCGGAAACGGCAGCTCAGAAATGGAGCTACAACGCCTGTCCGCGTTCATCAACCAACCGACCGAGCTGGCCTGCCAGTTGGTGCAGAAGATCGGCGGCCAAGGCAAGTCCTTCGGCTTCGTTGACGGCCAATACGCCCTCTGCTTGGACCGGCTGCCCCGGGACATGACCGACTGTCTGGTCTACTCGTTTGGCGTGTCGAAGGACTGGTCGTTCGACGATGCGATGCATGGAGCCGGATGTGAGGTGCACTCCTTTGACCCGTCCATCGGACTGCCGGATCACAAACGGGGCGCAAGACACTGGTTCCATAACTGGGGCTTGGCGACCAGCGATGCCAAGGTGGAGCCGGGCTGGGATCTATCGACTTATCGCGACATTCGCCGTAGACTGGGACATGACTCGCGACAGGTAGGCTTACAAATTAAGCTGACGGTTGTAATTAACATTTACATTAATTAATTAAATGCAGTCCCCAATCTTTTCTTTCAGTGCATCAAATTGCTTTATATTAATTACATAAATGTTATTGACTTACGATACATAACATAACATAACATAACATTATATTACATTATATGGCATTACATTACATTGCATTACATTACACTACACTACATTACATTATATTAACATTACATTACTAACATTACATTACATCCTATTAACTTACATTTTATTACATTACATTACATTACACTTCATTACATTATATTTACATTACATTACATACATTACATTACATAATATTAAGTTATATTTTATTAAATTACATTACAGTACATTCCATTACTTACATTACATTACATCATATTAACTTACATTTTATTTTATTACATTAAACTACACTATATTACATTATATTTACATTACATTACTTACATTACATTACATCATATTAACTTACATTTTATTGTATTACATTAAACTACACTACATTACATTATATTTACATTGCATTACTTACATTACATTACATCATATTAAGTTATATTTTATTACATTACATTACAGTACAGTGCATTACAGTACCTTACAGTACACTGGATTACATTATGTTATAATAAATTACATTATATTGCGTCACGTTACAGTGTATTATATTGTATTACGTTATACTACATATGTTTTGTATCACATTACATTACATAGTATTATTTGACACTATTTTATCTTATATTAGAAAACAGTACGTTATATTACATTATATAACACTGCTTTTCATTTTAAACGTAGTTTTAATATGAGCTATTGTTAGTTAAACGAACGAAGTTTTTGTTATATTGTTGACATTGTTTTAAACATAAATTACTTACATCTTAATATTCATTATATGCAATTATGCATTAAATCGAATGATGTTCATTGTATGTTTATGTTTTGACGTCTTGTTTTTCACTTATACCATAACATACTTGGTAATTTATAAAAAATTCATAAAGTAATTTCATCTTGTTTCCTGAGCAAGTTCTCGCCGCAGGTTAGCGTGCTCAAGCTAGACGTAGAGGGAGCGGAATGGGCGGTTATTCGGGAAGCCATGGAGGACACGAGCCTAATGTATAACATCTCACAATTGGTGATGGAAATTCATCCAGTGGCTCGATTCGGCACGTGGCGCGGCATAATTCGGCAACGGTCCTTGATGTTCCACTACCTGGAAAAGAGAGGTTTTGCCCTGTTTAGTGCCCGGCCAAATCTTATGGGTCTCGATTTGCGATCCATTGATTTCACTAAAAAGGTGGGCTTGGAAACGAAAAATTTTATGTATGAGCTGTCTTTCATGAATACTTGCAAGACTTGACTCTTTGTGATTGCTCGCTGTCTATAGTATATAATAATGGAGACACTGGGGATAGCCAAAAATTTGTGCGTGACCCGTTTTTCCATGCTATTTATCTACAAGAAAATTAATCTGCAAAGATATTTAAGAAATGTCAACTATTTAATTTTTTCATACCAAGTATTTCTTACTGTGCTTTCAACATAAAGATAAAGCATTCTACTAGAAGTATGTAAAGAGTGAATAATGCTAAAATTTTGTAATGTACTGGCAATCCTGGAGCAATGTTGTAATTAAATACAATAATTTATAATTGTGCAAAAGGCAGTAATGTCACGGCAAGTAGTTGGCGATGCAACAGTTAATAAAACGAGTTTATAACAATTGACGGTTTAATACATTAAGTCTCCACTGGGTGATTCGCAGTCGCACCACTTCAGTTTGATCTCTAAAATCGTAAGCAGAAAATAGTAATGTTCTAAACATTTATTTCATGTAATAACACACAACAATCTCCACTATGACATGTCAGTATGATTTCTTACTCTGTACCTACTGCCTTCAGTGGTCGCTTTAGGGAAGATAAACATATTACATAATTAGAAAACGAGGTTTTTGGACCCCCATCCCATCGTAATCGAAAATCAATCAATCACCTGGACCCTATAAGGTTAGCGTAGGAAGAGGGCCAAAGACCCCCTCCCTCTCTGATTACGTAATATGTTTATCTTCCATTACGTGGTACAATAAACGTCGCAATAGAACCGTACTTACTTACTGTACAAGGATTGGCACCTAACTCCGGACAGTGTGTTTTGACTCCCAATTCCGGACATACAATAACTGTTTCGCTTTTCAAGTGATTCAACCCAAACTCACAAGGGAAGGTAGGGTATTGTCAAAATCCGATTCGAACGAACAGTATTTTTTTCAAGAGTACTTCCCCAGATATGTTTGAGAAAAATAGTGACATACGGCTGAATGAGCCGGTTCGGCCGGGAGAAGAATGGGAATTTTTGCTGTGCTCCATACAAGTCTTCGGTTGATTGACTTGATTGATTCGATTCCCTCTGTGTACAGCTCTGCCGGACAAATTTCAACTTTTTGGAAAACTTTACAGATCTGTTCCAAAGAATCGTCCTGAATGTACTTTTCAATTCTGAATGGAATGGCCTTGGCAGATTTTTATTTTCTCATCAGGGAGCGGAGATATTTAGCCAAGACGTCGAACCGCGAAATTTCGGTCAACGGCCAAGAAAACTTCCAGACCCGATATCTCGGTGCCCCGACTGAGAAAATCAAAAACTGCCAAGGCCATTCCGTTCAGAATTGAAAAGTACATTTAGGACAATTGTATGGAACAGATCTGAAGAGTTTTCAAAAAAAAGTTGAAATTTGTCCGGCAGAGCTGTACAAAGAGTGAATCGAATCAATCAAGTCAATCAACCGAAGACTTGTATGGAGCACAGCAAAAATTCCCATTCTTCTCCCGGCCGAAGCGGCTCATTCAGCCGTATGTCACTATTTTTTTCAAACATATCTGGGGAGGTACTCTTGAAAAAAATACTGTTCGTTTGAATCGGATTTTGACAATACCCTACCTTCCCTTGTCAGATAAATCGAACGATAAGAATTTGATGAAATAGCAGAATCCCACTAACTCGGGAACTGTTGCAACTGTTGAAATCAGATTACTTCCAAAATGATTCCACGCAAACTACAGTCCAACTGATAGTGCTGAAAAATAATATTACCGTTGTCGGAGTACAACTTCGAACCACAGAATTAATGAAAAGTCAATAATACCCATGGACATTTACGATACATTTCAATGCTTGATTGATTGATTGACTCACTCCTCCAAGGCTGTTACCGGTAGATCCGGACATTTATCAACTTTTTCAATACCTTGCTATCTCATCGACACGAGCCACTTTAAATGTAGTTTGTGATTTTGAATCGAATGGTGTTGGCAGATTTGGATTTTTTTTTGTCAGCAAACCAACAAAGTGGGCATGAAAGTTGACCACCGGAACCTTCTCGAAAGTTTCATGCCCATTGTCTTAGTTCTCTGACCAGGAACTCAAAATCTGCTAACGCCTTTCGATTCACAAGTAAGTGCAAGTTTTCAACTTGAAAATAATGAAATTGTTCGTCTCAAAAAACAAAAAACAAACGGGGGGCGGATATTTGAGATGGACTTTTTCGCGTTTTCTGATATTTAAACATCGAAAACTATACCTTTCCTGATTTGTGAATTTGTATGGAATTATTTCCGTTGGATTAAGGCCAGTGTGGGCTGAATCAGATCAGAAATGAAGAAGGCATAAAAAATGTCCGGAATTAGGTGCCAATCCTCGTACCAGAAGATACTTCAGTAATTAGTCAGTGTGGTCAAATTCATTGTGATTTGCTTGCTTGAACGCAAATCACTGCATGTGCACACTTGCGTTTTCCGCTGAACGCAATTAGTGTGACTTCGAAAACAAACACAGACACACAAACATACAAACATATAAACATAACGCATCAACATACCTGTCCAGCTCATCCCTCGTGTCAGGTTTTCTCCCATCGTTCTCGTTCTGTTAAAAGTCAGTTTAACGGTACCACAGACAGTCACAGTTATAATGATACAGTTATACCGATACCAGTGTTTTTGACTAATTGAGCTGTGGTCTGAGCTGCGCACTGGCAGCACAGCCAAGAAGTGACGGCAACAGCATTTCCCACACTCGCTAAAATTATGTATCGTAAAGAGTACTAAACTCACGTTGAATGTACAAGGGCTGGAACCTAATTCCGGCCATTTTCATTTGTTCCTGCTTCTCTATTTCCGACCTGGTTCAGCCCCCACTTCATTTAATCGAACAGAAATAATTCGACACAAGTCCAGAAACTATGTAAAATATAGTTTTCGAAGTTCAAGTATCTAAGATACCGTAAAAAAGTAATTTCCAGTATGGACTTCGTTGAAGAGGTACTTTTTGAGATGAATATTTTGATCAGTTTCAAGCGGAAAACCCGCACTTTGTTGACTGCTGCAATTTCTTCTGATTATAATCGTTCGTTTATTCTCAATCAGTTGAGAAGTGAAACAGCTGTCAGTGGCCGGAATTAGGTTCCAAAAGG
>JBBQAH010000074.1:0-14361 GCA_038316145.1 Burkholderiales bacterium | reverse complement strand
ACCCCGGGCGAAAGCCGCATCCCAAAGGGCACGGCCCCGCCAACCCACAACGCCGGCGCGGCGATCGCATCGATCCGGATGCCCCGCAAGAGCATCGAGCCGATGCCCGGCACGACGCTCTGGCGCGAGTACAAGGGCCGCCACCTATGCGTGATCGTGCTCCCCCGCGGGTTCGAGTATGAGGGCAAGGTCTACCGCTCGCTGTCGGCGGTGGCCAACGCGATCACCGGGAGCCACTGGAACGGCCTGAAGTTCTTCGCTGAAAGCCTCGGGCTCGACGCGGTCACCGGACGGCGCGTTGAGGGGGCACCAGTATGACCACGTTCTCTGCCCAAACCCGCAGGCCATCCGGCGGCGAGCAGCCCGTCCGCAAGCCCGCGCTGATCCGCTGCGCCATCTACACCCGCAAGAGCAGCGAGGAGGGGCTCGAGCAGGAGTTCAACTCGCTCGACGCCCAGCGCGAAAGTGGCGAGGCGTACATCGCCAGCCAGAAGGCCGAGGGGTGGGTCTGCCTCCCGGACAAGTATGACGACGGCGGGTACACCGGCGGCAACATGGAACGTCCCGCCGTTCAGCAGCTCATGGCCGACATCGACGCGGGCAAGGTCGACTGCGTCGTGGTCTACAAAGTCGATCGCCTCAGCCGCTCGCTGATGGACTTCGCCCGGATGATGTCGGTCTTCGAGCGGAAGAAGGTGTCGTTCGTCAGCGTGACTTAGCTGGCGTACCTCGAGCACGAGCCCAGACCGCTTGAATCGCTACGGATCCTCCACCGCTGCCTCAAACCAAACGGCAGCATCATCATCAAAGTGCCAAACCTGAACTCTTGGAATCGTCGAGTGACCGGGGCAAAGTGGTGCGGCTATCGCTTCCCCGATCATGTGACATATTTCACGCCCCGCACGCTTCGTGCAACGATCGTAGCGGCGGGATTTGGGGTGGCGCGCTTTGGCATAGGCGACCGCTTTCCAACCAGCGACAACATGTGGATGGTTGCGCGAGCCGAGTGAACCGCAGAGTTGCCGCGAAAACCGCGATGAGTGTGGCCGTTTCGCTCGCGCGCTGGGTCACGCGACGCGGCGCGATGGGGCCGTGGAGCGACACCAGCAGCGCGACGATCGCGGCCTGATGCGCACTGGGCGCGGAATCGAGGCCAACTTGCCACCGAGCGGTTCAGGGCGTGTTATCTTGCGTCGTGCGTGTGGGCAGGCGAGACTGCGTCGCGTGTGCCGCGGAGCGCCCTCCGCCTCGGGCCATTCATTCAGAAGCTCGCGATCGCCCGCCCAGCCCACCGGCGAGCGTGCCGATGAAAGCAATTACGCTCAGTGATAGAGTGATAAGGAGTGACCCACCCCGCCAACCCGACAAAAGGCCAGCCATGACCGACACCCTGCCGTCCTGCATCCGCAAGATCGTGGTGCAAGTCGATGAGACCCACCGTGAGATGGGCCGCGACGTGAGCCCGCCCACCCGCCGCGCCCTGGCGATGGCGGTGATCACCAACCCCTGCGCCGGCCGCTATGTCGAGAACCTGGATGATTTGGTCAACATCGGTGAGCAGCTCGGCGCACTGCTGGGCCAGCGCTGCGTGGCGGCGCTGGGCATCACGCCGGCCCAGGCGCAGAGCTACGGCAAGGCGGCCATCGTCGGTGAGGCGGGCGAGCTGGAGCATGCCGCCGCGATCCTGCACCCCAAGCTGGGCGCGCCGCTGCGCAAGGCGGTTGAAAAAGGCGCCGCGCTGGTGCCGTCGGCCAAGAAGCAGGGCGGCGTGGGCACGGCGGTCGACGTGCCGCTGGGCCACAAGGACGCGGCGTTTGTGCGCAGCCACTTCGATGCCATCGAAGCCCGCATCAGCGACGCGCCACGTGCCGACGAGATCGTGGTGGCCGTGGCGGTGACCGACAGTGGCCGGCCGTTGCCCCGCATCGGCGGCCTGCAGGTGCAAGACATTCAGGGCGTGGACGGCCTGCGCTAGGCAGCGCCGCCTCCGCTGTGCCCAAGTTATCGTTGCGTTTTTGTTTCATACCTCGAGGATGACCCCATGATCCGCAGAACCGTTGTTGCCCTTGCCGCGCGCGCCAGCCTGGCCGCGCTCACCACACTGGCCGCGCTGCCCGGGGCTCACGCCCAGGCCCAGGGCGTGATCAAGATCGGCGAGGTCAACAGCTACAAGGCCCAGCCGGCCTTTCTCGAACCCTACAAAAAGGGCATGGAGCTGGCGGTGGAGGAGATCAACGCTGGCGGCGGCCTGATCGGCAAAAAAGTGGTGCTGATCACCCGCGACGACAACGCCAACCCGGGCGACGCGGTGCGCGCTGCCGAAGAGCTGGTCTCGCGCGAGCAGGTGGACGTGCTGACCGGTGCTTTCCTGTCCAACATCGGCCTGGCGCTGACCGACTTTGCCAAGCAGAAGAAGTTCTTCTACCTCGCCAGTGAGCCGCTGACCGACAAGATCGTCTGGCAAAGCGGCAACCGGTACACCTTCCGCCTGCGCCCGTCCACCTACATGCAGTCGGCGATGCTGGTGCCCGAGGCGGTCAAGCTCAAGAAAAAGCGCTGGGCCGTCGTCTACCCCAACTACGAATATGGCCAGAGCGCGGTGGCCACCTTCAAGGCGCTGCTCAAGGCGGCACAGCCCGATGTCGAGTTCGTGGCCGAGCAGGCGCCGCCGCTGGGCAAGCTGGACGCCGGCAGCGTGGTGCAGGCGCTGGCCGATGCCAAGCCGGACGCGATCTTCAACGTGCTGTTCGGTGCGGACCTGGCCAAGTTTGTGCGCGAGGGCAATACCCGCGGCCTGTTCCAGGGCCGTGAAGTGGTCAGCATGCTGACCGGCGAGCCCGAGTACCTCGACCCGCTCAAAGACGAGTCCCCCAACGGCTGGATCGTCACCGGCTACCCCTGGTACGGCATCCAGACGCCTGAGCACAAGGCGTTTTTCCTGGCCTACCACGGCAAGTACAACGACTACCCGCGGCTGGGCTCGGTGGTGGGTTACACGGCGATCAAGAGCCTGGCCGCCGGCATCACCAAGGCCAAGAGCACCGACACCGAAAAGCTGATCACCGCCTTCCGCGGCCTGGAGCTGATGACCCCCTTCGGCAAGGCCACCTACCGCGCGATAGACCACCAAAGCACGATGGGCGCCTTTGTGGGCAAGACCAAGAACGACAAGGGCAAGGGCACGATGGTGGACTATGTCTACCTGGACGGCGCGAAGTACCAGCCCACGGATGCTGAGGTGAAGAAGCTGCGACCGCAGGATTGACTCTCTCCAAAGGCGGACTGGCAGCGCCAGCTTCGCGGCGGCTGCTTGATCGGCTGCGGCCACTTGACCGGGCTTACCGCGCCTGACGACACCCTGAATTGCGCATGACCCTGTCCGGTTTTCTCGTCCAACTGCTCAACGGCCTGGCCGGCGCGTCGTCGCTGTTCCTGGTGGCGGCGGGGCTGTCGCTGATCTTCGGCGTCACCCGCATCGTCAACTTTGCACACGGCTCGTTTTTCATGCTGGGTGTGTACATCGCCTACAGCGCGGTGGAGCGGCTGGGGCCGGTGCTGGGTTTCTGGCCGGCGCTGGTGCTGGCGGCGCTGGCAGTGGGCGTGATCGGCGCGGTGGTCGAGGTGCTGCTGCTGCGCCGCATCTACCGCGCGCCCGAGCTGTTCCAGTTGCTCGCCACTTTTGCACTGGTGCTGGTGATCAAGGACGCCGCGCTGTGGCTGTGGGGCCCCGAGGACTTGCTGGGCCCGCGTGCGCCGGGCCTGGGCGGGGCGGTCGACATCCTGGGCCGGCGCTTTCCCAGTTACGACCTGTTGCTGATCGTCGTCGGCCCGGTGGTGCTGGGTGCCTTGTGGCTGCTGCTGACCCGCACCCGCTGGGGCACGCTGGTGCGCGCCGCTACGCAAGACCGCGAGATGGTCGGCGCGCTCGGGGTCAACCAGTCGTGGTTGTTCACCAGCGTGTTTGCGCTGGGTGCGCTGCTGGCCGGCCTGGGCGGCGCGCTGCAGCTGCCGCGTGAGCCGGCCTCGCTCAACCTCGACCTGCTGACCATCGGGGATGCGTTTGTGGTGGTGGTGGTGGGCGGCATGGGGTCGATCCCGGGTGCGTTTGTGGCCGCGCTGTTGATCGCCGAGATCAAGGCGATGTGCGTCGGCATCGGCACGGTGACGTGGTTTGGCATCGACTTCAGCTTTTCCAAGCTCACGCTGGTGGCTGAATTTCTGGTGATGGCGGTGGTGCTGGTCTGGCGCCCCTGGGGCCTGCTCGGCCGGCCGCAGGCGCCCAGCCGCAATACGACTGCCATCGAGCCGCCATTGCGGCCGGCCGGCCGCGCGCTGCAGATCACCGCTGCGCTGCTGGGCCTGGGCCTGCTGGCGCTGCCCTGGCTCACGGCCGGCAGCCCGTACACCACCGTGCTGGCGATCGATCTGCTGACTGCCGCGCTGTTTGCCACCAGCCTGCACTTCATCATGGGGCCGGCGGGCATGCATTCGTTTGGCCACGCCGCCTACTTCGGCCTGGGCGCTTATGCGGCGGCGCTGCTGATGCTCAAGGCCGGTTGGGCTATGGAGGCCGCGCTGCTGGCCGCACCGCTGCTGGCCGGCGCCGGTGCCGTGCTGTTGGGCTGGTTCTGTGTGCGGCTCTCAGGCGTTTATCTGGCGATGCTGACACTCGCGTTTGCCCAGATCATCTGGGCCATCACCTTTCAATGGGACGACTTCACCGGCGGCAGCAATGGCCTGACCGGCGTCTGGCCGGCCGCCTGGCTGAGCGACAAGCGCGCCTACTACCTGCTGACGCTGCTGGCCGTGGCGGGTGGCGTGCTGGCGCTGCGCCGCATCCTGTTTTCGCCGTTTGGTTTTGCCATGCGTGCCAGCCGCGATTCACCGTTGCGTGCTGATGCCATCGGCATGGATGTGCCGCGCATCCAGTGGGCCGCGTTTGTCGTGGCTGCCGTTTTTGCCGGTCTGGCGGGTGCGCTCTACGCCTTCAGCAAGGGCAGCATCTCGCCCGACAGCATGGCCGTGGGCAAGTCGGTCGATGGCCTGGTGATGGTGCTGCTGGGCGGGGTGCAGACGCTCACCGGTCCCGTCGTGGGCGCCGTCAGCTTCACCTGGCTGCAAGACACGGTCGCCCGCTCCACCGACTACTGGCGCGCGCTGCTGGGCGGCATCGTGCTGCTGCTGGTGCTGGTGTTTCCGATGGGCATTGCCGGCTTTGTCGGGCAACTCTTCGACCGAAAAAAGCGGCTATGACCTTGCTTCAAGTCAGCAACCTCGGCAAGTCCTTCGGCGGCAACCGCGCGGTGGACGGCATCAACTTCACGGTCGCGCAAGGCGAACTGCTGGCACTGATCGGCCCCAACGGCGCTGGCAAGTCCACCACCTTCAACATGGTCAACGGCCAGCTCAAGGCCGATTCGGGCTCGATCCGGCTGGCCGGGCAAGAGTTGATCGGCCGCAAACCGCGTGAGATCTGGAAGCAGGGCGTGGGCCGCACCTTCCAGATTGCCGAAACCTTTGCCTCGCTCACCGTGATCGAAAACGTGCAGATGGCATTGATCTCGGCCGACGACCGGCTGTTTTCGATGTGGCAGCGGGCAGCGGCCTACCGACGCGGCGATGCGCTGGCCCTGCTGCGCCAGGTCGGCATGGCCGAACAGGCCGAGCGCCCCTGCAGCGTGCTGGCTTACGGCGACGTCAAGCGGGTCGAGCTGGCGATTGCGCTGGCCAACAGCCCCAAGCTGTTGTTGATGGACGAGCCCACTGCCGGCATGGCGCCGCAAGAGCGCAATGATTTGATGGCGCTGACCAAGCGCCTGGTGCTCGAGCGCGGCCTGGGCGTGCTGTTCACCGAGCACAGCATGGACGTGGTGTTTGCCTATGCCGACCGGCTGATCGTGCTGGCGCGGGGCCGGCTGATCGCTTCAGGGTCACCGGCCGAGATCCGCGACCATCCGCAGGTGCAGGCGGTGTACTTTGGCTCGGGCAAGACGTTCGAGAAGACCAAGCCATGAGCCAGCCGGCCGCAACCTCAGCCGACACCCCCTTGCTGGCGGCAACCGGCCTGTGCGCCTGGTACGGCGCCGCGCAGATCTTGTTCGACGTGGGCCTGCAGGTAGGGCGCGGTGAGGTGGTGGCGCTGATGGGCCGCAACGGTGCGGGCAAGAGCACCACGCTCAAGGCGCTGATGGGCATGCTGGCGCGGCGCAGCGGGTCGGTCAGCTTTCTGGGCCGCGACATCAGCAAGGCCGAGCCGCACACTATTGCCCGCGCCGGCCTGGGTTTTGTGCCCGAAGACCGCCGCATCTTCAGTGACCTGACGGTGCTGGAGAACCTCGAAGTCGGCCGTCAGCCGCCCCGGCGTTGGCCCGACGGCAGTGCCGCGCCGGGATGGACACCCGAGGCGCTGTTCGCCCTGTTCCCCAACCTGGGCGAGATGCCCAACCGCCTTGGCGGCCGCATGAGTGGTGGTGAGCAGCAAATGCTGACGGTGGCCCGCACGCTGATGGGCAACCCACTGCTGGTGCTGCTGGACGAGCCCAGCGAGGGTGTGGCCCCCTTGATCGTCGAGCAGATGGCGCAGATGATCCTGGCGCTCAAAGCCCAGGGCGTCAGCATCCTGCTGTGCGAGCAGAACATGCACTTTGCCGAGCTGGTCTGCGACCGGGCCTATGTGCTGGAAAAAGGCCAGATCCGCCACCAGTCCAGCATGTCCGAGCTGGCGGCCAATGAGGACGTGCGCCGCGCTTACCTGTCGATCTGATCGCCGCCACGCACGCAGAGCAACCGCATCCCTGTTCCCTCACTGTGCCACCCACCGGAGAGACCCATGAAGACCAGCCCATCCCTGCTGTCCCGCCGCATCCTGCTGCAATCCCTGGCGGCCGGCGCTGCCACCGCAGCCCTGCCATTGATGGCGGCAGCCAAGCTCAAGCCCGGCGCCAGCGCTGTGCTGCTGGTGGTCGATGTGCAGAACTGCTTTGTCACCGGCGGCACGCTGCCGGTGGCCAAGGGCGAGGAGGTGGTGCCGGTGATCAACAAGCTCTCGGCAGCCTTCAGCAACATCGTCGTGACGCAAGACTGGCACACCGCCGGCCATGCCTCGTTTGCCAGCACCCACAGCGGCAAAAAGCCGTTCGAGACCACCACGCTGAAGTACGGCACCCAGGTACTGTGGCCCGACCACTGCGTGCAAGGCACCGAGGACGCCGCGCTGCACAAGGACCTCAAACTGCCCACGGCCCAGCTGGTCATCCGCAAGGGCTACAACAAGGGCGTGGACAGTTATTCGGCGTTCCAGGAGGCGGACCGCAAGACCGTGACCGGCCTGGCCGGCTACCTCAAGGCGCGTGGCATCAAGACGGTTTACGTCACCGGCCTGGCGACTGATTTTTGCGTCGGCTGGACGGCGATGGACGCGCGCGCCGCCGGCTTCGAGGTGTTTGTGGTCGAGGACGCCTGCCGGGCCATCGACCTGAACGGCTCGCTGGCGGCGGCCTGGAAGCAGATGACGGCCAAGGGCGTCAAGCGCATCCAGAGTGGCGACATCGAGCTGGCCTGATCCGGCCCTCTGCGCGCTTGAGCCCGGCCGCTGTCCTGCTGCACGTCAACGGCCGGGTTGAATCCCTGGCTGTGGACGGTGCCGTGCCGCTGCTCACGGTGCTGCGCAACGACCTGGGGCTGAACGGGCCCAAGTACGGCTGCGGCCTGGGGCAATGCGGCGCCTGCATGGTGCTGATCGACGGCCGTGCGGCACGGTCTTGCGCGCTGCCGCTGGCCGGGGTGGCCGGGCGCGAGGTGACCACGCTGGAAGGCCTGGGCAGCGCCGCGGCGCCGCACCCGGTGCAGCAGGCGTTTGTGGCGGCGCAGGCCGCGCAGTGCGGCTACTGCCTCAACGGCATGATCATCGCCACCGTGTCCTTGCTGCGGCGTTCACCACAGCCCACCGAGGCACAGGTGCGGGCGGCGCTGTCGCACAACCTGTGCCGGTGTGGCAGCCATATCGAGATCCTGGCGGCGGTGAAACTGGCCGCCGACAGCATGGCCGCAGCAAATCGGGTGGCGCCATGACCGGCCCCGCCAACACCTGGCGCAGCCGCGCCGACTTCCGCCGCGCCGGCAGCGTGCTGCTGGTGCTGCGTGACCCGCCCGCGCCGCCGCCGCCGGCGCGCGGCCAGCCGCCGGTGGTGGCCGGCGACCCGGCCGAGGGCTTGGAGATCCTGCTGGCGGTTTTTGATGCCGGGAGCCCTCCGGGCGGGGAGGGTCCAGCCGGCGAGGTTGCAGGTTCCGACTGCCGCACCGGCGCCATCGCACTGGTCGGCCACGTCGACCTGGGCACCGGCATCCGCACCGCCTACGGCCAGATCGCCGCCGAGGAGCTGGACCTGCCGATGGCTGCGGTGCAGGTGGTGCTGGGCGACACCGCCCGCGCGCCCAACCAGGGCCCGACCATCGCCAGCACCTCCCTGCAGCTGCATGCCCAGCCACTGCGCGCCGCGGCCGCCCAGGCCCGTGCCTGGCTGGTGGCGGCAGCAGCCGAGCGCTGGGCGCTGGCTGCCGAACTGCTAACCACCCAGGCCGGGCGGGTGATGGCACCCGACGGCCGGCAGATCGACTACGCCGAGCTGCTGGCCGGACAGCATGTCGAGCTGATCCTGACCCTCGGCACAGCCACCAAGCCGGTCGCTGATTACCAGCTCGTCGGTCAGTCCGTGCCCCGGGTGGACCTGCTGGCCAAGGCCACCGGCGCAGCGGTCTATGTGCACGACAAGCGCCTGCCGGGCATGCTGCACGGCCGGGTGCTGCGCCCACCATACGCCGGGCTGGACGCGGGTGACTTTGTCGGCCGCTCGTTGCTGGCGGTGGACGAGGCTTCGGTCGCGCACCTGCCCGGCATCGAGAAGATCGTCGTCATCGGCGATTTCATCGGCATCGTCGCCCAGCGTGAGGACCAGGCTGACGCTGCGGTGCAGGCCTTGGCGGTCACCTGGGCGCCGTTCACGCCCGCGCCGCCGCTGATTGATCTGGCGCAGGCGATCAGCGCCCACCCCAGCACGCCGCGCATCGTCGCCCAGCAGGGCGATGTGGACGGCGCGCTCGCGGGCGCCGCCACCCGGCTCGACCGCACCTATGTCTGGCCGTACCAGCTGCACGCATCCATCGGCCCGTCCTGCGCGCTGGCCGACTGGCGTTTTGATGCGGCCACGGTCTGGACCGGCAGCCAGAACCCGCATGTGCTGCGTGCCGACCTGGCCAAGCTCACCGGCCTGCCGGCCGCCACTATTGAGGTGATCCGGCTGGAGGCCTCGGGTTGTTACGGCCGCAACGGCGCCGACGACGTGACGGCCGATGCGCTGCTGCTGTCGCGGGCTGTCGGTCGGCCGGTACGGGTGCAGCTCAGCCGCGAGCAAGAACACCTTTGGGAGCCCAAGGGCGCCGCCCAGCTGATGCAGGTGCGTGGCGGGCTGGCGGCCGACGGCTCGCCGATGGGCTACGACTTTGCCACCAGCTACCCCAGCAACGGTGCGCCCACGCTGGCCCTGCTGCTCACCGGCACGGTGCCTGCGGTGGCCCAGGCCTTCGAAATGGGCGACCGCACCGCCGTGCCGCCCTATGGCTACGCCCACCAGCGCATCACCGTCAACGACATGGCGCCGATCCTGCGGGCCAGCTGGCTGCGGGGGGTGTCGGCGCTGCCCAACTCGTTTGCCCACGAGAGCTTCATCGACGAGCTGGCCAGCGCCGCCGGTGTCGACCCGGTGGACTACCGGCTGCGCCAATTGACCGATCCGCGCGCCGCAGAGCTGGTGCGGGCCACCGCCGACAAGGCGGGCTGGCGGCCGCATACGGCGCCCCGGCAAGCCACCCCAGCGCGAGGCGACTGGCTGCAAGGCCAGGGTTTTGCCTATGCCCGCTACATCCACAGCAAATTCCCTGGTTTTGGCGCGGCCTGGGCCGCCTGGGTGGCCGATGTCGAGGTCAACCGCACAACCGGCGAGGTGCACGTGGCCCGGGTGGTGGTGGGCCACGACGCCGGCCTGATGATCAACCCCCTGGGTGTGCAGCAGCAGGTGCACGGCAACGTGCTGCAAACCACCAGCCGGGCGCTCAAGGAGCAGCTGCGCATCGATCCGGTCACCCGCACGCCGGCCAGCCGTGAGTGGGGCAGCTACCCGATCCTCAACTTCCGCGAGGTGCCCACGGTCGACGTGCTGCTGATGCCGCGCCCGGGTGAGCCGGCACTCGGCGTGGGCGAGTCGGCGTCGGTGCCGGGCACGGCGGCGATTGCCAATGCGATCTTCGATGCCACCGGGGTGCGGCTGCGCCAGCCACCGTTCACGCCCGAGGTGGTGCGGGCGGCGTTGCAGGCCGCCGCGCTCGGGACTGTCAACGGCGAGGCGGGGACGGCAGTGCCTGCAGGCAGCCCGCCCGCTGCGCCGCGTCCGGCTGATGGGGTCCTGGCGCCGGTGCCCGATCGCCTGCCGCCGGCCGATCAGGCGCTCGCCGCCGACCCCCAGCGCCGCAGCAAATCGATCTGGGCCCTGGCGGGTGCGCTGGTGGCAGGCGTGCTCGGCCTGGGTGCTGCGGCACTGGGCTGGCGGCCGGCGATTGCGCCGGTTGCGGCCAGCGCGGCGGGGGTGTACAGCGCGCAATTGCTGGCCCGTGGGTCCGAGCTGGCGGCCATTGGCAACTGCGTGGCCTGTCACACCGCCGACGGTGGCCTGCCCAATGCCGGCGGCCGGCCACTGGCCACGCCGTTTGGCACGGTTTACAGCAGCAACCTCACGCCCGACCCGACCACTGGCATCGGTCAGTGGTCGTTTTCGGCTTTTCAGCGGGCGATGCGCCAGGGTGTGTCGCGTGACGGCCACCGGCTGTACCCCGCCTTCCCGTTCACGGCCTTCAGCCAGACCACCGACGACGACCTGCAGGCGGTCTATGCCCACCTGATGTCGCAGCCGCCAGCCGTGGTCCGGGTGCCCGAGACCCGGCTGGCCTTTCCGTTCAACCTGCGGCCGCTGCTGGGGCTGTGGACCGCGCTCTA
Source organism: Burkholderiales bacterium (assembly GCA_038316145.1). Classification (GTDB taxonomy): domain Bacteria; phylum Pseudomonadota; class Gammaproteobacteria; order Burkholderiales; family Burkholderiaceae_C; genus Pseudaquabacterium. The sequence continues at coordinate 3,317 of JBBQAH010000074.1, read as the reverse complement.
CCTGCAGCCGGGCGTGGTGCCCGCCGCCGCAGCCGACCAGGCGGCAGCCACGGCCATGCCCGACATCGGCCGCTCGGCACTGTGGCAACGCGGCGCCTACCTGGTCAACGGCCTGGGCCACTGCGGCGCCTGCCACACGCCGCGCAACGCACTGGGCGCCGAGAAATCCGCCAGCGCCTACCTGGCGGGTGCGCTGGCCGACGGTTGGGAAGCACCGCCGCTCGGGGCATTGAGCCGGGCACCCGTGCCCTGGACCGAGGCCGCGATGCTGCAGTACCTGCGCAGCGGCCACCATGCCGAGCACGGCATCGCCGGTGGGCCGATGGCGTCGGTGGTCCAGGGGCTGGCCAGCGTGCCCGAGGCCGACGTGCGGGCGATGGCGCACTACCTGGTGGCGCTGCAGCCGGCCGCAGCACCGGTTGATGCGGCGGCCCGGGTCGCCGCCGCCCGGTCCGCAACGTTGCCGGGCGCGTCGCAGCGCCTGTTCGAGTCGGCTTGCGGCGCCTGCCACCACGATGGCGACGGCCCCGAGGTGCAGGGGCTCAACCAGCCGCTGGCCTTGAACATCAACCTGCACAGCGCGCGGCCCGACAACCTGGTGCGCACGGTGCTGGACGGCATCTGGCAGCCGGCGTTTCCGGCCATCGGCCACATGCCGGCGTTCCGCCAGGCCTTGGACGATGCCCAGGTGGCCGAGCTGGCCGGCTGGATGCGCCAGCGCTTTGCACCCGGCCAGCCGCCTTGGGCCGATCTGCCGGCCACCGTCGCCCGGCTTCGAGGCGGGACGCCCTGAGCAGGCAGCAGGCAGCGGGCACGGCCGGACGCTCAGCCGCCAGCACCGCACACGCAGCGCCAACCTGTCAGCGCAACCAGGCCAGCATCGCCAACGCCGCCGGCAGCCCCGCCATCGCCAGCAGCGTGGACACGGTGACCAGGCCGGCGACATAGGCGCCGTTGCCCCCCATCCGGGCGGCCAGCACGTAGGCGCTGCTGGCCGTGGGCATGGCGGAAAACGCCACGATCACCGCTTGCTGGGCCGGCGGCAGGCCGAGCCAGATCACCAGCGGGATGGCCACCGCCGGCATCGCCAGGTGGCGGATCGCCAGCAGGCCGCTGGCCAACCCGGGCGACTGGCGCAGCGCCCCAAAACGCAGGCCGGCGCCCACCGCCATCAAGCCCAGCGGCAGCGCCGCAGCACCGATGCGCGCCATCGTGGTGGCCGCCAGGTCCGGCAGCTGCAGGCCGCCCAGGTTGGCGGCCAGACCCGACACCGTGGCCAGGATCAGCGGGTTGCGCAGCAGCTCGCGCAGGTAACCGTGGCCACCCTGGCGTGCCAGCGGCCAGACCGCGGCGACGTTGCACAGCGGCACACACAGCGAGACGATCAGCGCCTGCCAGGCCAGGCCGGGCGCACCGGCCAGGCGCTCGGCCAGTGCCAGCGCGACATAGCTGTTGAACCGGAAGGCGCACTGCGCACCGCTGGCATGCAACACCGGGTCGACGCCGGGCGCCCGTGCCAGCGCATACGCCAGCACGATGCCCACGCTGGTCACCGCCACCGCGCTGCCCCCGAAAGCCAGCATCTCGCCGGGGTGGATCGGGTTGCGCACGATGGCGTAGAACAACAGCACCGGAAACAGTAAAAAGTAAACCAGCCGTTCGGCGCCGTCCCAGACCGGGCGGTCCAGGCCGGTGTAGCGGCAGATCAGGAAACCCGAGGCGATCAGCGCAAAGTCGGGCAGCAGCAGGGACAGGTCGGGCATGGGTCGAGTGTGCCAGCGTGCTGGCGGCAGGATGGCGGCGTGCTGGCGGCGTGCTGGCGGCGTGCTGGCGGCGTGACGGCGGTGGGCCTGCACGCCCAGAATGCAGTGCCGCCGGCTGCCGGCGGGGCCCCGATTGCGCACCACCGGTCAGCCGGCGCGCTGCCTGCGGCGTTAGACAGGGGTTACCACCCGCTCCACCACGCCATGAACCTGCCCGCCCGCCTTGCCCGCCTCTTTTGGTCTGTCCCGCTGCTGGTCGGTCTGCTGGGGCCGTTGGCACCGGGATCCAACGCCTGGGCCGCCGAGCCGGTCAACCCGATCGGCGGCGTGCGCTTCGAGCCGCAGGTTCAGTTGGCCGGGCAAGCGTTGCTGCTCAATGGCACCGGCTTGCGGGCCAGGTTCATGTTCAAGGGTTATGCCGCCGGCCTTTACCTGGGCCAGCGCGCCAGCAATGCCGACACGGTGGTGGCCCAAGCCGGCGCCAAGCGGCTGCAGATGCGCCTGCTGATCGACGTGCCCGCCGACGAGTTCATCAAAGCCTTCCACCAGGGTATCGAGCGCAACAACCCGCCCGAGGTGCGGGCGCGCCTGGCCGAGCGTGTGGCCCTGTTCGACGCGCTGCTGCGCCCGCTGGGCGAGATCCACAAGGGCGACGCCGTCAACCTCGACTTTCTGCCAGGGCAGGGTATGGTGTTCTGGCACAACGGCCGACAGCTCGGTGCCGCGATCCCGGGCGAGGATTTTTATGGCGCCTTGCTGCGGGTGTTTGTCGGCGAGCATGTCAGCGACGAGCGGCTGCGCGCCGGCCTGCTGGGCCAGCCGACCTGAAACTTCGCCGCCGCGCCGGGGTCACAATCCGACTGGCGTCAGTTCCAACGCCAGACCCTGGAGACCTCCTCGACATGAAGCGATTCCACTTTTTGCTGTCGGCCCTGAGCGCCGCCGTGCTTGCCACGCTGGCGCCGCTGCCCGCACTGGCGCAGGCCTACCCGACCAAACCGGTGCGCTTGGTGGTGCCGTTTGCCCCCGGCGGCACCACCGACATCGTGGCCCGGGTCATCGCCGAGAAGATCGGCCCGATCCTGGGCCAGACCTTGATCGTCGAGAACAAGGCCGGGGGCGGTGGATCGGTCGGCGCCAACGAAACCGCCAAGGCCACGCCCGACGGTTACGCGCTGGGCATGGCCACGGTGTCGACCACGGCCGCCAACCCGGCCATCAACCCGCGCATCGCCTACAACCCGATCACCGACTTCACGCCCATCACCAACGTGGCGGCCACGCCCAATGTGATCGCGGTGCACCCCTCGTTCCCGGCCAAGGACTACAAGGGCTTCCTGGCCGAGCTCGAGAAGAACCCCGGCAAGTACAGCTATGCCAGCTCGGGCACCGGCGGCATCGGTCATTTGCAGATGGAGCTGTTCAAGAACCTGTCGGGCACCTTCTTCACGCACATCCCGTACCGCGGTGCGGGGCCGGCGCTCAACGACACGGTGGCCGGCCAGGTGCCGATCATTTTCGACAACATGCCGTCGGCGCTGCCCTTCATCAAGG
>JBBQAH010000496.1:0-1579 GCA_038316145.1 Burkholderiales bacterium | reverse complement strand
GCATCCCTGAATCGATCGTCATCGGGCTGAGTCTTATCGGCGGCGCAGGAGTCAGCTTAATTACCGTCGTCGCGATTTTCCTGTCCAATATTCCCGAAGGCCTTTCCAGTTCCGTCGGGATGAAAAAATCGGGCAGGACAGCTGCCTATATCTTCGGTGTCTGGGGAGCTATCGCCGTTGCCTGCGGGATCTCATCGCTCATCGGCTATTCTGTTTTCCAGAACTTCTCTGACAATATAGTGGCCGCTACCTCGGCAGTAGCGGCCGGTGCGATCCTTGCCATGATTTCGGACACGATGATCCCCGAGGCCTTTGAAGTCGCACATAACTTTGCGGGCCTGATCACGGTAATCGGATTCCTGATCGCTTTCGTTCTGAGCAAGCTGAGCGAGTAGAAATTCTCTAACCTGAACGTCTTCTCCACCCGCTCCAGGCCGGAGTGCCGGTGTCGTCCCGCAGCGTCAAGACGTCATCTCCTTTTACCACCTGCTTAGCGATGATGGCCGGTTTCCCGTTAAACTCGATCTGCGAACCGGTTATCTCGACCTGATCACCGGTCTTGATGATTACGTCCTGATTGCGCAGATACCATGCCGGCCCCAGGTGTACGGACACCGGTCCTTTCTCGGTCTTCACGGTCAAATGTACCCCCTGGGACATCCCTTTCTGAGGGCTCACCTCGTCGATGCGGTCCACGGTTCCGTGGATGGTTTCTACTGTTTTAGGATTGTACATCCTGGTATAAGCGGAGTTCATGCCCCAGCCCCCGCTGCCTGCGCCGCGATGCATCCCGCCTTGAGCAAAAACCGCAGAGGTGACGACAAGAAACAGTATCAGAAGAGCTGATATAAAAGTTATCTTCTTCATTATTGACCTCCTTCCCAGTATCGGGTGATTCGGATCTCGGACAATCTCCTCTTGGCAATAAATATAGCGCTTATGATGCCCTGAAGGAAGCCATGAAGGTAACACACCTCAACACGCCGCTCGTGTTCTGTCATCCGGACGGAAAGCCGTATACCGCGATGCAGGTGCAGCGGCCATTGAAGCTCCCTGCAGCAAGCTGCAGGGAATATCGATTCTTATGGTAAAAGGCATTATCGTATTCGCTCGCTAACCCCGCAGCAAGCTGCGGGGTTAGCGCTCACTCCAGAATTCAAAGAGGCGGTGAAGGGGGCGGAGATCACGAATTTCCGGTTCCACGATCTGCGGCACTGTTTCGCTTCATGGAAAAAGACAGGCGGGGGTGGATCTCGATACTCTCGCTGACCTCATGGGACACAAGGACACGCGCATGACCCGACGTTACGCCCACATCGGGCCGAAGCACCTTGCAAGCGCAATCAGCCAGCTCGAGAAGAGAGCTACGGGGAAATTATCACATTTTTATCACAGTCAAAAGAAAAGGAGTTACCGGAATCCCGGTAACTCCTGAATTTGATTGGCGTCCCCAGGGGGATTCGAACCCCCGTTCTCACCGTGAAAGGGTGGTGTCCTAGGCCGGGCTAGACGATGGGGACCTTGGACAGCGCGGAAGAACCGCTCTGTTCCAATGTATCGGATCAGCGAGCCCTAACAC
>JBBQAH010000370.1:0-1788 GCA_038316145.1 Burkholderiales bacterium | reverse complement strand
CGATTGATTGATAAACAATTCCATCGATCAATCAATCGATCAATGGATCGATAAATAATTCCGTCAATCAATCAAGCAATCAATCCATGACAATTTGGTCGATCAGTCAATCAATAAATCAATCGATCGATCGATCATAATTCCTTCAATCAATCAATCAAGCAATCGATATTTTAAACATTACTCTTCAATTCGTCATAGTGAGTATTGTATTAATTCATTTTCGTCCCGCCCATTTTTAGGGTGACCGCGTTGGTATTTGCGTGCCGAACTTCGACGCTAAGCTCATGGAACGCGGATTTGCAGCGACTCCTGGAACACTGCACGCTTTTTACGGCGCCATTGTCCGCGTCAACAAAATCCCCTACTTTAAGCAGTCCATCAAAACGCGAGCGAAAATGCACGTGTCTGTGGGTCAGTAATTATCGATGAAATCCACTTTTCAAATTTCAATTCATAGCTGTAGTGTCGCTTTCGCCTTTTAGGCAGATATTTCATTTTGCTAGCACAGATTTTTTCTGTTTTGCAATTTTCCTTTAAATAATGTTTGAAATTTTCACCTTTTTAATTCAGCATTTTTAGCAAATCCTTTCTTTTGTATATGTAGCTGAACTTCTTTCTTGGCTAGGTTACGATAATATAATTTATAAGTATTTTATAATTTTCTGTATATAAATTTGGCTGTTTGCTTATGAAAATATAGAATGAATAAACGACGGAATTTCAATTTAATTTATTGCATTAATATAGTTATTGTTTGATTATTTATTTTATCTTATTGGTTTTCAATCGATTTGGTGAAGAATAAATGAGATAATGTTATTGTCTGTTTTTTTTCAGGTCATGAGACTGTGATGGCAAAACTGGAATTGTTTCGCAGCGACACTTTGTTGGAGATTTCTAGTGAAGCCTTCAACTTTGCCAAAGAATTCCAATATTTAGACGAACTGACGGAAGATCAATCACCAACGGAAAGCGCTTCCACATTTGCCTTACTGGACTTTGAGACACCGATCGTCGGTCAGAAAGGCCAGTTGATGATCGCGTCGAAACTCGACGCAGACATTCACCAAAACGCCTGCCGATTGGCCTTTTCCGGTCACCTCCTGGAAGTCTTCACGGAAAAGGACTACCACGCCACGCAGCTGGCCAAGCTCAAGATTTTCAAGGTGAAGCAGCGAGTGGGGACGGTGGAGAGGGTTCAGGATGAGTATACGGTCATTGTGCGGAACATGATGAAGAAGGAAACGGACACGAGCAAGTTTGAACGAATGAAAGTGACCCTGTCCACGGGGGAGACCGGATTCATTGAAGGGGCATTTGGAAAAAGTGGAAAAATCAAAGTGCGGATTCCAGGTGAGCCATGTGTCCTTGTTAAATAAGAGTTTGCTCAATTCCGTCAGTCGCACGAAGTTCGTGTAATCCCGTCAGAAATTTTTTCCTCTTTGAACAAACTGCTTCAGATTTGATTTGAGTCGACTGGCGCACAAGGATTGGCACCCAATTCCGGACAGCGTGTTTTGACCCCCAATTCCGGACAATTTTTATGCCTGCTTCTTCATTTCTGATCCGATTCAGCCCACGCTGGCCTTAATCGAAGGGGAATAATTACATATAAATTCAGTAATCAAGAAAGATAAAGTTCTTGAAGTTTACATGTCCGAAAACCCAAAAAAGTCCATCTCAAATATCTGGCCCCCGCTTGTTTGTTGTTTTTTGAGACGAACAATTTCATCATTTTCGAGTTGAAAACCGGCACTTTGTGGGATTCTGCTGTTTCTTCTAGTT
>JBBQAH010000142.1:0-8264 GCA_038316145.1 Burkholderiales bacterium | reverse complement strand
GCCCTCGACCAGGACCGGGACGATGTTGCGGTTGCTGACCGCTGCGACGATGCCACACATGGTTGATGCCTTTGTTGTTGCGCTGCAGGAGCCGCATCGTAGACAAGGTGCTGAGAAATAAGTGTGCAAAATTCAACTCATTGAGAAATTTTCAGTCTCAATGAAATTTTCTTGCAAGATAATTTCAAGAATCAAACTTTATAGATCAGTAATGTCTATGCCCGAAGCCCTCGACGACATCGATCAACGTTTGCTGGCCTTGCTGCAAGCCGATGCTTCACGCGCCAACCAGGCCCTGGCCGAGGCTGCCCATGTCTCGCCGGCCACCGCTTTGCGGCGGGTGCGGCGGCTGGTCGAGGCCGGCATCATCGAGCGCCAGATCGCCATCGTCTCGCCCACCCTGATGGGCGGCCTGAGCGCGGTGGTCGAGGTCACGCTGGACCGCCAAGGCGCCGAGCACCTGGCGGCGTTCGAGACCCGCGCGGTGGCTGAAGCCGCTGTGCAGCAGTGTTACCGGGTCTCGCCGGGGCCTGATTTTGTGCTGGTGCTTTGGGTGGCCGACATGGCCAGCTACCACGCGCTGGTGCAGCGCCTGTTCACCCAGGATGCCAACGTGCGCAACGTCAAGAGCTTTTTTGCGACGCATCGGGCCAAGTTCGAGCCGGCGGTGACGCTCACGTCAGCCTGATCAGCCCAGCCTGATCACCCCAGCCTGATCACTGCTGCTTGAGCAGCGCCAGCCCTTTGAGGTACTCCCCTTCCGGGAACTCGATCGTGGTGGGGTGGTCGCAAGCACCCTCCAGCCGCTGCAGGATGGCGGCATTGACCCCCCCGTCCAGCCCGGCCCCGGCGACGATCTTGTGGAACAGGTCGGCATTGACGCCGCCCGAGCAACTGAAGGTCAGCAGCAAGCCGCCCGGCGCCAGCAGTTGCAAAGCCAGGCGGTTGATGTCCTTGTAGGCCCGTGCGGCGCGCTCGGCATGGGCCGCCGTGGGCGCAAACTTGGGCGGGTCGAGCACGATGGCATCAAAACTGCGGCCGGCGGCCAGCGCCTGACGCAACGCCGCGTTGACATCGGCATCGGCAAACTCGCAGCCGGCCAGATCAAAACCGTTGCGGACGATGTTGTCGCGCGCCAGGGCCAGCGCCGGGCCGGATGAATCGACGCTGAGCACTTGCGTGGCGCCACCGGCCAGCGCGGCCACGCTGAAACCGCCGGTGTAGCTGTAGCCGTTGAACACGCTGCGGCAGCCGAGTTGCCGCACCAGCTCGGCAAAACGCCGGCGGTTTTCACGCTGGTCGAGGTAGTAGCCGGTCTTGTGGCCGGTGGCCACATCCACGCCCAGGCGCCAGCCGTTTTCGGTGATGACCAGGTCGGTCGCACCGTCGCCGCGCAGCCAGCCGACCCGTTTGTCCAGGCCTTCTCGCGCCCGCACGCTGGCGTCCGAGCGCTCGTAGAGCCGGGCCAAGCCGGTAGCGGCCAGCAGCGCATCGGCGATCACGCCGCGCCAGCGCTCGGCGCCGGCCGACAGGAATTGCGCGCTGAGGGTGTCGCCGTAGCGGTCGACGATCAGCCCGGGCAGGCCGTCGGCCTCACCGTGCACCAGGCGCTGGCCGTCGCTGGGGATGGCCAGCCGGGCGCGCAGCGTGATCGCGCGGCGCAGCCGGCGGTCGAAGAAGGCGGCGTCGATGCGCTCGGCCTCGTCAAAGCTCCAGGCCCGCACCCGGAACATCGAGCTCGGGCTGTACGCGCCCCAGGCCAAGAACTCACCGGCATGGGACTCGACCCGCACCGTCTCGCCGGCATCGGCACTGCCGCGTGCGATGCTGCCCTCGAACACCCAGGGGTGGCGGCGCTGCAGCGAGCGCTCTTTGCCGTCGCGCAGGCGGATGGTTTTCATTGGCGGATTGTCGCAGTGCCCTGGATCCGGCTGGCCCGCGCGACGCCCACACGCTGCCCACACGCCGCCCACACGCCGCCCACACGCCGCCAAAACGCCACCATAACGCCGCCGAAACGCCACCCAACCGCCGCCAAAACGCCGCCAAAACGCCGCCCACACGCCGACCGTTGACACCCCGGGCGGCGGCGCCTACAACCCGGTACAGCCAGCCACCGGGAGCCCATCATCGCTAACGCCATCTTCTCGCGCACGCTGCGCCACACCGCATGGGCAGGCGCCGCGCTGCTGGTGGCCTGCGCCCTGCCCGGGCTGCAGCTCGACCTGGCCGCCACTGCGCCGCAGTTGGCGGGTTATGGCAACGCCGGCTTTGCCATCGCCACTGGCTCGGCCACAGCCCAGGCGCACTTCAACCAAGGCCTGCGGCAGGCTTACGCATTCAACGAGGCCGAGGCGGTGCGCATGTTCAAAGCTGCACTGGCCGCCGACCCCAACTGCGCAATGTGCGCCTGGGGCGTGGCCTGGCAGTTGGGCCCCAACATCAATGCGACTGAGCGGGGTGATATGGCGCAGGCGCTGCGCTATGCCGACCTGGCCCAGCGCCGCGCCACTGGCGCCACAGCGCGCGAGCAGGCCCTGATCGACGCGATGGCACTGCGCTATGGCCAGGGCGCCGGCACCCCGCTGCCCGCGCCGATGCTGGCCGACGTGTGCGCCCGCCCCGGCGGCAAGGCCGCCCACCCGCTCGACATCGCCTACGCCGACCGGTTGCACAGCCTGATTGAGCGTTGGCCAGACGACGCTGACCTGCTGTCGCTGTGGGCCGAGGCCGAGATGGTGGCCACCCGCGACGACTGGTGGCGTGACGACGGCAGCGCCGCCGGCCGCCTGGCCGCCGCGCTGGCCCTGCAGCCCGAACATACCGGCCTGAACCACTACCTGATCCACACCGTTGACGCCAGCCCGCGGGTGCACATGGCGGTGGCTGCGGCCGACCGGCTGGGCACGCTGGCGCCGGCATCGCCGCACCTGGTGCACATGCCCTCGCACATCCATGTTCGGGTGGGCCGCTTTGCCGATGCCACCGCTGAAAACCAGCGTGCATTGGCGTTGGACGACAGCCTGGCCACCGAGCTGAAGGCCCAGGGCTTTGCCGTCAGCAAAGATTGGCGCGGCCACAACAGCCAATTCGCCTGGTTTGCTGCGCTGATGGAGGGCCGGGGTGACCTGGCCGAAGGCCGCAATGCCGACGCCATCGCCACGCTTACCCTGGCGCTGGCCGCCGTCAAGCTGGCCGACGACGCCGAACCGCCGCTGTTGGGCGCTGGCATGCGGCCTGCGCTGGGTGATCTGCAACTGCGCGCCGGCCAGCCCGCAGCGGCCGAAAAAACCTTCCGCGCTGACCTGGCTGTCTGGCCAGCCAGTGGCTGGGCGTTGCGGGGCTTGCAGCGGGCTTTGGCGGCGCAGGGCCGCACGGCTGAGGCCGCTGTGGTGGCAGCCGACCTGACGCGTCAATGGGCCAGTGCCGATACCCGCTTGCGCTGAGCTGCGACTCCCGACTTCCGCGGCTATTTGCGTTTGGCACGCGGATGCGCCGCGTCGTACACCTTGGCCAGGTGCTGAAAATCGAGCTTGGTGTAGACCTGGGTGGTGGTGATGCTGGCATGGCCCAACAGCTCTTGCACCGCGCGCAGGTCGCCACTGGACTGCAGCAGGTGCGAGGCAAAGCTGTGCCGCAGCATGTGCGGGTGCACCCGGGTGGCCAGCCCGGCATCGCCCGCCAGCTTTTGCAGGCGCGATCGCACCTGGCTGGCCGACAAACGGGTGCCGCGCTGGCTGACAAACAGCGCGGCCTCGCCTGGCGCGGCCAGCGCGCTGCGCACCAGCAGCCAGGCCGCCAGCGCCTGCAGCGCCGGGCCACCGACCGGGACGCTGCGGCGTGTGCCGCCCTTGCCCAGCAGATGGGCGGTGGCGTCCGGCGCGGCGAGCCCGCCGGCCGCCGCCGTGCCGGCGAGCAGGTCCAGCCCGACCAGCTCACCCACCCGCAGGCCACAGCCGTAGAGCAGCTCGACGATGCAGTGGTCGCGCGCTGGCAGCGCCGGGTTGTCGCTGCTGGGCACCTGCTGCGCCAGCGCCACCGCCTGGTCGACGTTGAGCGCCTTGGGCAGCGGCTTGGGCGCCTTGGGCGCGCGGATGCCGTCCACCGGGTTGTGGGTGATCAGCCGCTCGCGGCCCCAGTGGCGGTACAGCCCGCGCCAGGCCGCCAGCGCAATCGCGATGCTGCGCGGCCCCAGGCCGCGCTCCCGGAGGCGGGCGGTCCAGCCCCGAACATGGTGGGTCTGGGCTTTGGGCAGGTCGATGCCGTCGTCCGCGGCCATCTGCTGCAGCCAGCCCAAGGCGTCGGCATACATCGTCAGGGTGCGCGCCGCCAGTCGGCGCTCGACCCGCAGGTGCTGCAAAAAGCGGGTGATGCCGTCGGCCAGCCCGGCAGGCGATGCCGTGGGCGGCAGCGGCGCCGACATGCTGCGCCTAGCGCAGCGGCAACAGGCGGGTCAGCCCGGCGCTGGCCACCTCGCCGATGCGCGTCAGGAACTCGGTACCCATCTCGGCGCTGTAACGGGTGGGGTCGGGCGACCCCAGCACCAGCAGGCCGACCACCTCGCCGGCCCCGCCCGTACTGCCAGTCCCTGCAAAACCTTGGGCTTCACCCGTGCGCAGCGGGATCAGCGCCACCGACATCACGGTGGCGGCATCCTCCAGCCAGGCGACCGGCTCGAACCCGGCGTTCAGCCCGCAATAGGGCACGCTCAAACTCTTGGCAAAGCTGCGGGTGTCGTCGCTGGCGCCCTGGGTGAAGGGCAGCGACGCAAACGCCGCGTCGGCGCCCCACAGCCGCAGGGCCGCCTGCGGGATCATGAACTCATGCTGCAGCGAGCCCAGCAGCACGTCGGGCAATGCACCCGGGTTGCCGGCCAGCAAAATCGCGCGGGTGAAGCGGTGCAGCCGGTCGGCAATGGCGACATTGTCCTGGCCGTGGCGGATCATCTCCATGATCTTTTGCTCCAGGCCCTTGATCTTGTCGCGCAGCATTTCCATTTGCCGCTGCTGCAGCGACACGGCGCGCTGGCCGTGTGGGCTGGTCAGCTGGATGCTGGCCAGCAGGTCGGCATTGCGCTCGAAGAACCCGGGCGTGTTGGCCAGGTAGTTGGCGATGTCGGTCTCGGTGATGGCGCCTTCGATACTCACAGTTCAATTTCCCCTTCAAACACGGTTTCAGCCGGCCCGGTCATCAACACCGGGGCCTCGTCGTCGGGCCATTCGATGGTCAACACACCGCCCCGGGCCTGCACGTCCACCAAACGGTCCAGCCAGCCCAGCCGGATGCCGGCCACCACTGCCGCACAGGCGCCGGTGCCGCAGGCCAGGGTCTCGCCGGCGTCACGCTCGTAGACCCGCAGTGCGATCTGCCGGCGCGAGACCACCTGCATGAAGCCGGCGTTGACCTTGCGGGCAAAACGCGGCTGCTGCTCGATGCGCGGGCCCAGCTCGGCCACCGGCGCCTCGCGCACGTCCGCCACCCGGTGCACGGCATGCGGGTTGCCCATCGACAGCAGCGCCACCTCGACCCGCCGGCCCTCGCCCACGTCCAGCGGCCACAGCTCGAACCCAGCCTCCTGCCGCGACACCAGCCCGGTGGCGTCAAACGGCAGCCGCGCCAGATCGAACACCGGCCGGTTCATGTCCACCGTGACCCGGCCGTCGTCCTGCAGGTGCAGCAGCAACAGGTTGTTGACGGTCTGGACACGCAGCGTGCGCTTGTCGCTCAAGCCCCGGTCATGCACAAAGCGCACAAAGCAGCGTGCGCCGTTGCCGCAATGCTCGACCTCGTCGCCGGTGTTGTTGAAGATGCGGTAGCGGAAGTCGATGCCCGCATCCCGCGGCGGCTCGACGAGCAGGATCTGGTCGGCACCCACACCGAAGCGGCGGTCACCCAGCCGGCGCAGTTGCTCGCGCGACAGCTCGATCGGCGCCCGGGTGGCATCGAGCACCACAAAGTCGTTGCCCGCGCCCTGCATCTTGGTGAACTTAAGTCGCATGGGGCAGATTATCGGCCGGCAGCAGCACCGTGAGCGCGATGCGCGTCAAGCCTTGCTCGAAGGCCACCGAATCGAGCAGCGGCGAGTCCTCGATCGATGCAAAGCGCAGCGCGCCCAGCACGGCGCGGGTCGCGATGTAGACCTGCTCGGGCGAGATTTGCCAGCCCCGAGCTGCAGCCCAAGGCAGCAAGCGCAAGCCCAGACGCTCGGCCGTGACCCGCATCGACCGCGCGATCTGGTTGTCGGTATCGCTGCGCCAGGCCAGCCGCGCCAGCGGGCGCTGCGCCGCATCGCCGCCGCCAAAGGCCTGCAGCACCGCCCGCACCAGATCGCGGGCAACGGCCACTTCGCTTGCCGCCGGCGTCTCGGGCGCAAGGGTGGCGGCAGCCAGCGCCTGGTCGATCTGGGCCAGGGCCTGGTTGCGCCAATCCAGCACCAGGCGGTCCAGGATCGCCGCCTTGTCCGGAAAGTACTGGTACAGCGTGCCTATCGACACACCGGCTCGTTCGGCGATGCGGTTGGTGGAAAAACCGGCCTCGCCATCCCGCAGCACAACCTGAGCCGCGGCCTCCAAAATGGCCGCGATCGTGCGCTGGGCGCGTGCCTGGACCGGTGCACGGCGAGAGGGTCCGGATGCAGGGCGGGGGCGGGACGAAGCCATGAGGCAATACCTGAGCAGCAGGCGAGTGGCGCCCACAGGGCGGGCTGCGTAGAGTATCGGGCAGCAGGTCCGCAAACGCCGACCGGCCAGCCAGCCCGACGTTCACCACGCTTCACAAACACCCCCGCCCCATGTCCCCTGACTTTTTTGTATTGGCCAGTGCCACCGTTGTCGGTTTGCTGGGTGCGGCGCACCTGGTCTTTACTTTTGCGGGCCGACGGCTCCTGCCCAGCGACCCGGCACTGCGCACCGCAATGCAAGCCTCAACCCTGGTGATCACACGCCAGACCAGCGTCTGGCGCGCCTGGCTGGGCTTCAATGCCAGCCACAGCCTGGGCGCGCTGCTGTGGGCGGCCGTCTACGGCCACCTCGCCTGGGTGTCGCCGGACCGCTTGTTCAACTCGGCCTACCTGCAGGGCTTGGGCGCCGTGGTGCTGGTCAGCTACGTGGTGCTGGCCTGGCGCTACTGGTTTGATATGCCGCTGCGCGGCTTGTCGTTGGCGTTGCTGCTTTACCTGACCGGCCTGGCGCTGGCTTGAGATCGACCGGCAACACTGCCGCTGTACCGGCAGCGCAAACCACAACCCATGCCTGTTGCACAGGGCCTGTAGCGCCGGCACGGCTGCCGCGTCAGACCGCCAGCACCAGCGTGGTGATCAGTGCCAGCGCTGCGCCCAATGCGACCAAGACGACCACTGCCGAGTCCTGCGCGGCGGGCCGCCGCAGCCACGTTGAAAAGAACTGGTTGAACATCTTGCGCCCCCAGGCTGGTCACTGATGCCTGCAGTATCTGGAGAGACGCAACGCATGGCGTCACCCTTACTGAGGATGGGGCGTGACCGGCGCGGCGGCGGCGCCGTGTCCGGGCCCACCCGTCAATACAAGCCGGGCTCACCCTCAGGCCGGGTCTTGAAGCGCTTGTGCACCCACAGGTACTGCGCCGGGTTGCGCACGATCTCGTCGGCGATCCACTGGTTGATGCGGCTGGCGGCCTGGACGTCGTCATCGCCGGGAAAGTCGGTCCAGGGCGGCAGGAACCGCACCCGGTAGCCCGCGCCGCCTGGCAGGATCTCGGCCAGCACCGGCTGCACCGTCATGCCGAGCGCCCTGGCCATGCGCGCCGGCGCCAGCAGCGTGGCCGCCGGCACGCCAAAAAACGGCACAAACGCCGCGTCCCGCGCTCCAAAATCCATGTCCGGCAGGTTGAAAAACACCCGCCCCCGGCGGATCGCCCGCACCAGCGGCAGCGCCCGCTCGCTGCGGGCAAACACCTCGGCCAGGCCAAACCGCAGCCGGCCGCGCCGCATTGCCTCGTCGAACACGGTGTTGCTCTGGGCCTGGTAGATCGACGCAACCTGGCGGCCCTGGAAGAGCTGGGTGGCCGCGCCCGCCACGTCCAGCGCCACGAAGTGCGGCACCAGCCACATCACCGGCTTGTCGCTGCGCTCGGCAAAACCGACATCACCCTCGACCTGGATCAGCGACTTGAGCCGGGCCGGTGAGGCATACCACAGCAGGCCACGCTCCAGCAGGCTGCGCGCCAGCCAGCCGAAGTGCTCGCGCACCAGACTTGCCCGGGCGGCCGGGTCCAGCCCGGGCAGGCAC
>JBBQAH010000188.1:0-5031 GCA_038316145.1 Burkholderiales bacterium | reverse complement strand
CTGACGTTCGACTTGCGGCGCGAGGCAACCAAGGCCGTTGCGCCTGGCGCAAGAGCTGATCGTGCTGTCGGGCCTGGCGGCGCGCTTTCCGCGATCACGCTGGCTGGGCCGGTTGGACCGCAGCTGGGCCGACCCGGCGCTACGCCACCTGCTGCGCGCGCTGGGTTTTCAAGCCAACGCACGCAGCAACGGTGGCGGCGGCCAAGGGCGTTGGGTGACCGGATCCCGTAAGTAAAGGGGGAGATGTCGGCCCCCTGGCCGGCATCGGAGGACATGGAGGGAGCCGGTTGCCCGACGGCCTTGGTTGCCATTCGGCGCACCCGTCGAACGGCGGCATTCCAATCAATCGAACGACCGCAACGAGCCGACACCCGCCGCCTGTGGCAAGGGGCTGGCGGATCGAAGGCCGTCATCGTGCAGCGCGCCGCACCAGCAAAACAACCAGCGTCAGCACGCAAATCAACGCGCCGGCCCAGAAGGTCCACGCCGCGCCAAGACGGTCCCACAGCAATCCGGCCAGCACGCTTGCCAACAACAAGGCCACGCCGCTGACCAGATTGAACATGCCGTAGGCCGTGCCGCGCAATGCCGGCGGTGCGGTGTCGGCCACCATCGTGGCCAGCAGGCCCTGGGTCAGGCCCAGGTGCAGGCCCCAGATCGCTACACCGGCCAGCACCACTGCCCAATGGGGACTGGCCGCCAGCACGCAGTCGGCGGCGATCAGCAGCAGCAGGCCGAGCACCAGCATGCGATGGTGGCTGCGTTGTGCTGCGCGGGCAAGGGTTGCGGCGTCGGCGGGCTGGCCAGTACCCGGGCCGGCGCGACCGGCCTGCACGCGCAGCCAGTCGGACAAGCGGCCAAACGGGTAGGCCGAGGCCGCATAGACCAGGTTCATCGCCACCATCACCAGCGGCACCCATGCCAGCGGCATGCCCGATTGCTGGGCCCGCAGCACCAGAAAGGCCTCCGAGAACCGGGCCAGTGTGAAAAGCCCGCCCAACACGACGACCCACCAGAAGTCGGGCCCCAACTGGCGCAATGCCGTGCGAGAGATGGGGTTGACGCGCGGGGTGCCCGGCCGGGCTGCGGGCTCCTTGACGCCCAGCCACAGCAGCAGCACCGATGCCACCGCCGGCAGCACGGCCACCCAGAACACCGCCCGAAAGTCGTTGGCCCACAGCAGCATCAGGCCCACCGCCAGCAGCGGCCCGGCAAACGCCCCCACGGTGTCGAGCGATTGACGCAGGCCAAAAGCGGCGCCACGCACCGCTGGCGGCGCAATATCGGCTACCAGCGCGTCGCGCGGGGCGCCCCGGATGCCCTTGCCCACCCGGTCGATCAACCGTGCCGTCACGACCCAGCCGATACCGCCGGCCAGCGCAAACAGCGGTTTGCTCAGCGCGCCCAGGCCGTAGCCCAGCAGCGCCAGGCCCTTTCGCCGGCCCAACCAGTCGCTCAGGGCGCCCGAGAACACCTTGACGATCAACGCCGTGGCTTCGGCCGCGCCCTCGATCAGCCCCACGGTGAACGCGCTGGCGCCCAGCGCAGTGACCATGAACAGGGGCAGCAGGCTGTGGATCATCTCGGACGAGACATCCATCAGCAGGCTGACAAAACCCAGCATCCATATCCCCGCGGGCAGGGGTGGGCGTGGCGCTGGAGGGGGCTTGTTCATCGGGACAAGGTCGAGTATCTGGCGCGAGGGTGGTGACGGACCGACCCGGCCGGTCAGTCCTGCGCCCGCTGGGCGGCCCACAAGCTACGGTCCAGCCGGTACAGCCAATGCCGGCGCAGCGGGCTGCGCTCGGGCAGGGCAGGGTGGTCGAAGTCCTTCCCCGTATCGACCATGCCGATGCGCTGCATCACCGCCCGCGATGGCCGGTTCAGCAGGCTGGTGAACGAGACGATCTCGTCCAGGCCGATCTGATCGCGTACCGGCGCAGACCAGGTCATGGTGCGGGCCGGGCACTCAAGGCTTGTTCGCGATCTTCTGGTTGATCTCGACCAGCTTGTCGTTGTAGTCCTTGATCGCCTTCTGGCATTCGGCCACCACGCCTGCGAGGTACTGGTAGTCCTTGGCACAGGCCCGCAGTGCGTTGCGGTCTTCGATGCCGATGCCGATCAGGTCGGCATAGCTGACGGCCGCGCCAGGTGCGGGCAGCGGTCGAGGACCATCACAACGGCGGGTCAGGGCCTCGGCCGGCACGGGGCAGTCCACCGGTTTGACGATGACCGGCAGGGTGGGTGCACAAGCAGTCAACAGCGCGAGCACCACCCCGGCGGCGGCGCGCTGCGCAATGTCTTGGCGGTTCATCGTGCGCTCCCCACCCGCAGCGGGGCCAGCAGTTCTTCGGGCACCTGGACCTTGGAGCATTCCAGGCCGGCGATGAGTGTCTTCTGCGCTGCCACCTCTTTTTCAAGGCGGTCGATGTCGGCCTGCAGCCTGGCTTTTTCAGCCGGCGTGCTGCCGGTGTTGGCATTGGCGTTGGCAGCGGCGACGCGCGCGGCGGCCAGCTGCGTGACGGTGCCGCTGTTGCTCTTGCCCAGCGCGGCAATGCGCTCGTCTCGCCGGGCCAGCGTGGCCGTGAATTCGCTCTTGGCCTGTTGGTGATCGGCTGCCAGCTTTTGCTTGCCCTGCTCGTAGTCGGTGGTCATGCCGGCCACCTTGTCCTGCAGCGATTTCACGGCCTTGTCGTGCTCTGCCTGTGCCTGTGCGCCCAGGTCCTTGGCCTTGGACAGTGCCTGCAAGGCGTCGCGCCCCGACCACGATCCTATGTAGTAACCCGCAGCGCCTGCCAGCGCCATGGCGATCAGCAACACCAGTTTGCCCATGGTTCCACCCCTCTTGTTGTCCGTTGTCCATGCTGACACGGTTTGCCTGGATAAGGCCCGGCCCAGCGATCCGACCCCCTATCCCCACGGCGCCGGTGCGCCGTTGCGAAGCGCGGCGTGGGCGTCAGCGCGACAGCGCCAGCTTAAGCCCGAAGCCCACCAGCATCGTGCCGGCCACCCGGTTCATCCAGCGGGTGATGCGCGGGTTGGCGCGCAGGCGGTCGGCAAAGTGATGGGTCAGCGTCACCGCCAACAGGCAGTAGACCGCGGTCAGCCCGGCCACGGTGGCGGCCATGAAGCCGAAGGTGACCAGGCCCTGGTGGTGTGCCGGATCGACAAACAACGGGAAAAACGCCATGTAGAACACGATCGCCTTGGGGTTGAGCAGCGTGATCGTGAAGGCCTGGCGGAAGTAATGGCCGGCGCGCATCTGCAGCACCGGCGCATCCCCCGGTTTGGCCGTGATCAAGCGCCAGCCCAGCCAGGCCAGGTAGGCTGCGCCCAGCCACTGCACGCCGGCAAACACCAGCGGTGACGCCGCCAACAGCGCGGCCACGCCGGCCACGGCCAGCCACATCAGCACCTGGTCGCCGGCGATCAGGCCCGACGTGGCAGCCAGCCCGCCCAGCACGCCGCCCTTGCCGGTGGAGGTGATCAGCGCCAGGTTGCCCGGCCCGGGGATGGCCAGGAAGACAATCACCGCCACCACAAACGCACCGTAGTCCGCCACACCGAACATGCCTGCTCCTGAACAAGTAAAAGTCCGACCATGATGCCTGCGTCGGCCGGGCTGTTGCTGCATCCGCTCGAAGACGAGATCGAGTTCAGCGCGATTCGGGCGCAGGGCGCCGGCGGCCAAAACGTCAACAAGGTGAGCAATGCGGTGCACCTGCGCTACGACATCGGCGCGTCCAGCCTGCCAGACTCGGTAAAAGTACGCCTGCTGGCCTGGCGCGATCAGCGCATCAGCGGTGACGGCGTGGTGGTGATCAAGGCGCAAGACCACCGCAGCCTGGAGCGTAACCGGGCCGATGCGGTCGAGCGGCTGCGCGCCTTGATCCTGGAGGCCGCCCATGTGCCGCTGCTGCGGCGTGCCACCAAGCCGACCCGCGGCTCGCAGCGCCGCCGGGTGGAGGGCAAGGTGCAGCGCGGGCAGGTCAAGGCGCTGCGGGGCAAGGTGGGCGGCGGGGATTGAGGCCGGTGGGGCCGGTGGCAGCGCCGGTGAGTGCGGGTCTAGCGCCGCCGCCCACCGCCACCCAGGAACGAGCCCAGCACACCGCGGATCAGCTCTCGCCCCACCGCTGAGCCGATCGAGCGCATCGCCGACGTGGCGGCCGTCTGCGCCAGGCCGGCATGGCGACCGCCGCGGGGGCCGGTGCTGCCGAACACCATGTCCTTCAAGCCGTCCATCAGCCCGCCGCCGGCCGGGTCGGCCGGGGGCAGCGGGCTGGTTTTTGCGCCGCCGGTGTTGGTGTTGCTGCCGCCTCGCGCTGCGGCCTGGGCCTCGTCCGCCATGCTGCGCCCCGCGCCGGGAGCGCCCCCCGCGCCGCCCGCCCCGGCACCGGGGGTCGCGCCACCGGCCGGCGGTGCCGTGCGTCCCTTGATGCGCTCGTAGGCCGATTCCCGGTCCACCGTCTTGTCGTACACCCCCGCCACCAGCGACCCGGCGATCAAGGCCTGGCGTTGCGCCGGCGTGATCGGCCCGATCTGGCTGCCCGGCGGCAGCACAAACACCCGCTCGGTCGGGCAGGGCCGGCCCTGCTCGTCCAGCAAGCTCACCAGCGCCTCGCCCACGGCCAGTTCGGTGATGGCGGTCTCGACATCCAGCCCAGGATTGGCGCGCATCGTGCTGGCCGCCGCCTTGACCGCCTTCTGGTCGCGTGGTGTGAAGGCGCGCAAGGCATGCTGCACCCGGTTGCCCAGTTGGCCCAGCACGGTATCGGGCAGGTCCAGCGGGTTTTGCGTCACGAAGTACACCCCCACGCCCTTGCTGCGCACCAGCCGCACCACCAGCTCGATGCGCTCGACCAGCGCCGGCGGTGCGTCCTTGAACAGCAGATGCGCCTCGTCGAAGAAAAACACCAGCTTGGGCTTGTCCAGGTCGCCCACCTCGGGCAGCAGCTCGAACAGCTCGGACAGCATCCACAGCAAGAAGGTGGCGTACAGCCGCGGCGCGTTCATCAGCTGGTCGGCGGCCAG
>JBBQAH010000381.1:0-3637 GCA_038316145.1 Burkholderiales bacterium | reverse complement strand
GAATGAAGAAGCCGGCATAAAAACTGTCATAGCATTTTAAGAAATTCCACTTGAAAATGGTGAAATTGTTCGTCTCAAAAAACAAAAAAACAAACGGGGGGCGGATATTTGAGATGGAATTTTCCGCGTTTTTGGATATTTAAACTTCGAAAACTTTACGAGGATGAAACTTTAAGTCGGGCCACCCAACAAAAAGGAATGAAAGTCGGGCCACAAGCAAACTTTTTTTCCAAACAATTCTGGCTTTGGTATCATTAAATCGGGCTCAAATTCCTTTAAATAGCCCAACAATTAAAATCGAACGATGATTAATATCTGAATTTTAAAAAATAAAAAACGAAAAGCATTCTGGTGTACGTATTTTTCAGACCGTTTTTTGTTTTTGTAAATTCAGATTTCAGACTTGGCTCGGTTTTGACTATCGGAGTTTCTAGAGGATTTTCAGCTTGATTTAATGATACCAGAGCGGGAATCGTTTGGAAAAAAAGTTTGCTTGTGGCCCGACTTACATTCCTTTTTGTCGGGTGGCCCAATTTAAAGTTTCATCCCCGTACCTTTCTTAATTTCCGATTTTGTACGTATTTTATTCACGTTCGATTAAGGCAAGTGTGGGCCGAATCAGAACAGAAATGAAGAAGCAGGGATAAAAAATGTCCGGAATTCGAGTCAAAAACACGCTGTCCGGAATTGGGTGCCAATCCTTGTAGCGATGTCTTTACTTGAATTAAAGTTGATAGTTATTGAAAGGAACTCTTACTTGACTGACGGGATGTCACGAACTTTAAATGCGCCTCACCTAACCGAGGAATTCTTTCTCGAACACGTTTACCACACTACCGGTAGCATGTGATTTTTCATGGAATGAAAGAAGGCATTTTCCTCAGCCAATTATACTTGGCCTCCATCTGTAGCGAGAGAAAAAAAACACCCCAGAGATTGACCAATTCATACAAAAACGTTGTTGTTCGCTCATTTGCATGCAGATCGACACCACGAGATGACCACGGTGGCACCGCCCCCAGCACCCACCACCCTACCACCCATGACCACCACCGCCAACAGCAACAGCAGCACCACCCCATCCTCCAACGTCACATCCGCAGGACCGCCTACCGGACCCACGCTTGACACCCTCGGCACCACCTCCAACGAGACAGCTCAGACCACGACACCGAATCCGCCAGTGACCAACAGCAACAGCACGGCCACGTCGGGAACCCCCGAGGTCACAAACGCCACTGCCCCAGCAGCGACAACCGCACCAACAACGCCGATCACCACGGCGACCACGGAAACCACTTCAGCATCTCCATCGACCGCCACGGCCATCGCGTCCTCCACGCGGAACAGCACGGAAAAGTCCACGGAACCATCCACCACCAGGGTAGTCACCCTGCCAGAATCGTCCTCCACTACTCCAACAAAACCCTCGAACATGACGGATCAGGCCGATAAATCGTTGCTCCAGCAGCGGCTTCCTCAGCGAGCGTAATGACCTTTTTTTGTGACAAAGAAAACTGCAACAATAAGTAGCCCATTTCGGTATTTAAATCAACTGAGTACTTATAGTAGACCCTCTAATAAGGTAAGGACGTCATCGGTGGATTTCTACTCATTCGTCCGAGTCATACAATCAATACAGAGTATAAGACGAACGATCAGCAATCCACTGCGTTAATACGTCATTGCTTTATTGGACGTTTATACAGTGTACTGTACAAGGATTGGCACCCAATTCCGGACAGCGTGTTTTGACTCCCAATTCCGGACATTTTTTATGTCTGCTTCTTCATTTCTGATCTGATTCAGCTCAAACTGGCCTTAATCGAACAGGAATAATTACATACAAATTCAGAAATCAAGAAAGGTATACTTTTCCAAATTTCAATATCCGAAAACGCGAAAAAGTTCATCTCAAACATCCGTCCCCCGTTTGTTTCTGTTTTTTTGATACGAACAATTTCATCATTCTCAAGGTAAAAACTAACACTTTGTGGGATTCAGCTATATCTTCAAATTCTTATCCTTCAATTTGTCTCAGTTTGGGTTGAATCCAAAGAAGCTAGACTAAGAGAAGGCAATGTCCAGAGGGGCGCCCCAATTCACCCCTTTTAGTCCCGCCCCGTGAAGTAATGACCTGACTGTTCTTTTGCCAAATCCAGGGACCTTTCGACATTTTACATGCACGCCATGCATTGCCCGCCACTCCATCCATTCCAAAAAATAGTTCAGGTAACCGTCCATGATTTTCAGCCGGGACAGGTCGAGGTTATTTCAAACTAGCGAAAAACGTTGTTGAAGCGTTTTCTGCCCCACGCAACAGTTACCCCATTACCTCACGGGGCGGGACTAAAAGGGGCGAATTGGGGCGCCCCTCGGGTAATTGCGTTCTCTTACTCTAGCTTCTTTGGGTTGAATCAATCAAGAAGTGAAACAGTTATTCATATCCGGAATTGGGTGCCAATCCTTGTACATAGTTTACTGGTGTCATTTCAATAAACTCCGCCGTTTATGACCGGGCCACGTCTGTTTTGAACAACTTTGAACGTACTGAAACTTGGGGTAGTAAAACTCTGAAGACTCAGAAAAAATAAAAGTTGTGAACTACAGATACGGTAAACCAAAAGAAAAAATAATCACTATGCGGCACAGGTATTAAAGAAGTCATGGAGTGCACAAATACAGCAATTAAGCTGGCAGTACTTAATGGACATGCACCGGAAGCAAAAGACAATGATGAGAAAAACCACGGGGTGTGGGCAATAAAACTGTCATGTGGAGGGATTAAAAAAAACCTGTCCAATCACCGGAAGGTACTCTGTGATCATTGCTTCCACTATAATATCTTAAATAACTTATACTCCGTCTGTCCTGATAAACAGCTTGATCAGGGCAAAAGGTCACCGATTACTGCTGGCTCCCGGATCGGACCACTCCCAAGTGGCCAGTTCCAGCGAGGATGTTGATGCAGTTGACGATCAATCCCGTCCAACCAGTCTGATGACTAAACAAAAGAGGAATGTTTGTTTGGAAATGATTAAAATAAAGCAGAGGAATGATAACTTCGTGAATACCCAAAGCGCTTGGCGATCTGGTGTTGGCTGCCCGAGCTGCGCGTATCTCATTTGCCATAAATGATTAAACTTTGAAAAACCCAATAACTGAAAAATTACAGTTACTGGACATTAATTCCTTGGCTTGATTGCTTGGTTGGATCGATTTAAGTGGTACGCCACAGTAGATAGGTGTACGAAAACAAACATTTCCCCTGTTCTCTATCGATTAACTGAACCAGCGCGTATAATACTCCGTGGCTCATTCATTGGCAATTTAAAATACGACTGATATTTCCAGTAGTGCTACAGTCAACAAGTACTCACAACGGAAAGGTGTCTACTGATATTCTCACTCTTGCAGAAAAATGACTTCGTTACATGAAAGATAGAGACCACCAGACTGAAACTGCATTCAGGGATGCAGCTTTCAGCTGTTTCTTAGGGACCACAAACATATTACGTAAGACAAAAATCCAGATTTTCTGACCCCCCCCCCCCATGCAAGACAAATTAATCAATCAACTGGACCCTTAACAATGTACGTAAGATTCCGTAGACCCCCTCCCTCCCCCTCTCCGCCT
>JBBQAH010000169.1:0-5932 GCA_038316145.1 Burkholderiales bacterium | reverse complement strand
GGCGTCGCGCGGGGCCAGCGACAACTCCAACCGCACCGGCTTGCCGGCCAGGCCGGTCAGGATGGCCTCGATGCGGGCGCTGTACTGAGACCGGATCCAGTCGAGCTTGAACCGGTTGGGCACACGCACCTGGGCCACCGCGCCGTCGGGCCCGCCATCGACGATGTCGGCGCCCGGCAAGGGCCGGATCCAGGTGTTGAATTGTTGTTCGGGCAGTTCGGTGGCGAGTAGCTCGCAGCCACGCTGCCAGAGGTCTGGGCTCATTGTGGACAAGTGGTTCTTTGAGCGGCTGCATTGTAGTCCTCCAGGGCCTGCGAGCCACAGTTATCCACAGCCCGGTGGTGCCCGCCACCAGGCCCGCCATGCCGCGGTTTGTAGTGCGAGTGTTTGACCGCAAACGAAGTTTTTGCTCTAATAGTGGGTTTCCCCAACGCGCAGCGCTTTTTTCTGCTGCGGCTGGCGCTCGCAAGCATGCGTCGCCTGGCAACCTCTGCAATGTCCGTCTGTCCGCAAACTGCGGCGCAAGACGCTTGATGGCGACAGTGGTTTGGCGGGGGCCTAACCTCAAGGACAAGACCATGAAGCGCACCTACCAGCCTTCCAAGACCCGCCGCGCCCGCACGCACGGTTTCCTCGTACGCATGAAGACGCGCGGTGGCCGCGCGGTCATCGCCGCACGCCGTGCCAAGGGCCGCAAGCGCCTGTCGCTGGTCTGAACTCGGCCGGGCTGCGCTGGTGACGGTCCGGCTCGCTTGCGCCCCACACCCCTGGCCTGCGCTGTGACGCCCGCCCTGCCAGGGGCTGCTCGGGCGGTGGTCGGGCACATCTTGCGGTCGGCTGATTTCCAGTCCGTGCTGTCCACAGCGCCGCACGCGCGCAGTGCCCACTTCTCGGTGCACCACCTCGCTGCACGCCCCAGCGTGGCCAAAAGGCCGCTAAAAAGGGGAGTTGTGCAAGAGTTATCCACAGGTGGTGCACACAGTTGCCCACCGGCTGTGGATGAGTCGCCTCGACTGCCGCTGACCGGGTGCTGGCTGGGGCTGGTGGTGCCCAAGCGGCACGCCAAGCGGTCCGTCACGCGCAACCTGCTCAAGCGGCAAATGCGCGAGGTGATGGCGTCCCGGGCGGACAGCTTGCCGTCAGGCTTGTGGGTCCTGCGGCTGAAGGCACCGTTTGATCGCAAGCTGTTCACCAGCCCGGCGTCGGATCCGTTGCGGCGTACCGCACATGACGAGTTGCAGCAGCTGTTGCAACGGGCGTCCGTGCGGCGCTGAGCCGGCCGCAAGCCCTCCGCGATGACGGTCGAGCGCCCCACCTTGTCTAAGCTGCTGCAAGACCTGCCGCGCCGTGGCCTGACCGGGCTGGTGCGCGGCTACCGGTTTTTTCTCAAACCGTGGCTGGGCAACGCCTGCCGGTTCGAGCCCACTTGTTCGGCCTATGCCCTGGCCGCCCTGCACCAGCACGGTGCGGCGGCCGGCAGTTATCTGGCTGTGCGGCGCATCCTGCGCTGCAATCCCTTGTGCAACGGCGGTTGTGATCCCGTGCCCGACGTTGCGCCCCGCCTGTTCACCCGATTGCTTTCTTCGAAGACCCGCCCATGACCGACATGCGCCGCACCATCCTCTGGGTGGTGTTCTCCGTCTCGCTCTTCCTGTTGTGGGATGCCTGGACCAGGCACAACGGCGGCACGTCGATGTTTGCGCCCAAACCGGCCGCCGTGGCGGTGGCTGGCGCAGCGCCGGCCAGCCTGTCCGGCCCGGCCTCGGCGGCCAATCCGGCAGGGGTGCCCTTGCCTTCTACCGCCGGTGCGGTGCCAGCGGCCCCGGGCGCTGCGGCCACACCCGGCGCGGCGCTGGTGACCAGCGGTGCGGTGCCGGTGTCCACCGAGCAGGTCAGCCTCACCACCGATGTGCTGAAGGCCACCTTCGACGCCAAGGGCGGCGACCTCGTCCGGCTCGAGTTGCTGAACTACGCCGATGCGGCCGACGACAAGCAGCGTGTGGTGCTGTTCGACCACAGTGCCAAGCGGGTGTATCTGGCGCAGACCGGCCTGGTCACCACCCAGCCCGGCATTGCGTTGCCCAACCATTTGACGGTGATGCAGGTGCAGCCCGGCGAGCGTGTGCTCAAGGACGGCGTTCGTGACCTGAGCATCAGCTTTGTTTCGCCAGACTTTGGCGGCAACAAGCTGGTCAAGACCTTCACCTTCACCCGAGGCGGGTACACCGCCCAGGTCAAGCATGAGTTCACCAACGGGTCAAACGCCGCGATCACGCCGCAGCTTTACCTGCAACTCACGCGCGACGGCAATGCGCCGGCCGGTGAGTCGAGTTTTTATTCCACCTTCACCGGCCCGGCGATGTACACCGAGGCCAGCAAGTTCAAGAAAATCGACTTCAAGGACATCGAAAAAGCCAAGGCCGAGCACGACAAGACCAGCGACGGCGGCTGGGTGGCGATGGTGCAGCACTACTTTGCCAGCGCCTGGCTGTCGCCCGACAAGGTGTTGCGTGAGTTCCGCACCGCCAAGGTCAGCGACAACCTGTACTCGATCGCGATGGTGCTGCCGCTGGGTGAGGTGGCGCCCGGCGCCACCAAGACCCATGTGGCCACGCTGTTTGCCGGCCCGCAGGAGGAAAAAAAGCTCGAAGCCCTGGCGCCCGGCCTGGAACTGGTCAAGGACTACGGTTGGCTGACCATCCTGTCCAAGCCGCTGTTCTGGCTGTTGGACCAGTTGCACACGCTGATCGGCAACTGGGGCTGGGCGATCGTCGCGCTGGTGGTGCTGCTCAA
This sequence comes from Burkholderiales bacterium, assembly GCA_038316145.1. GTDB lineage: Bacteria > Pseudomonadota > Gammaproteobacteria > Burkholderiales > Burkholderiaceae_C > Pseudaquabacterium. Next base: position 3,139 of record JBBQAH010000169.1, on the reverse strand, counting down.
GATTGCGTTTTACGCGCTCAATGCCCATGCCTACAAGTCGATGGCCAAGATGAAGGCCGTCAACCCCAAGGTGATGGAGATGCGCGAGCGCTACAAGGACCAGCCGCAGCAGATGCAGCAGGAGATGATGCGCATCTACCGCGAAGAAAAAGTCAACCCGCTGGGCGGCTGCCTGCCGATCTTTGTGCAGATGCCGTTTTTCATCGCGCTGTACTGGGTGTTGCTGTCCACCGTCGAAATGCGCAATGCACCCTGGATCGGCTGGATCCACGACCTGTCCACCAAGGACCCGTTTTTCATCCTGCCGCTGCTGATGACCGCGTCCACGATGTTCCAGACCTGGCTCAACCCCACGCCACCCGATCCGGTGCAGGCCAAGATGATGTGGATCATGCCGCTGGTGTTCTCGGTGATGTTCTTCTACTTCCCGGCGGGCCTGGTGCTGTACTGGCTGACGAACAACATCCTGGGCATCGCCCAGCAGTGGTACATCAACAAGAAGCTGGGCGTTAAATAGCGGGCTGACCGACCCTTGCGCCGCAGCGGACATGCCCGCTTACAAACGGGCCCACGACCGGCCGTGACGGGCTGCACAAACCCGCCGGCCTACCCCTCGTTCGGGGATTGACGCCGCCCGCGAACGGCCGATGATCGGTCTCAAGGTGCCCTTCGGCTGCAAGCCCGACGGCACCGACCACCGATCAACGCGGGGACCTCCGGCGCAGCCCAGCGCCGGACCTGGGGCGTACAAGACGGGCAGCTCACGCGAGCCACCCGGCGCTCCACCCCGCGCCATTTGCGGCCACTTGCGTCCCGGCGAGGACCGTCGCGCCCCGTCGCGCGGCCTGTTGCGGCCGTTCGGGGCGGTTCGGGGCCACTTGCACCCTTCGCAGACAATGCGGTGGGTGTCGCTGCACCAGCACCTTGACCCCATCGTCGCCATCGCCACCGCCCCGGGGCGGGGTGCGGTGGGCATCGTGCGGGTGTCAGGCCGCGGCCTGGGTGCGTTGGTGGTGGCGTTGTGCGGCAAGCACTTGCCGGCGCGCCAGGCCTGCTACGGCCCGTTCAAGGACGGCAACGGTCAGGCCATCGACCAGGGCCTGGCGCTGTGGTTTCCGGCGCCGCAGTCCTATACCGGCGAGGACGTGCTGGAGCTGCAGGCCCACGGCGGCCCGGTGGTGTTGCAACTGCTGCTGGCGCGCTGCCTGGCCGCCGCCGCCGAGCCTGACCCTCAGACCGCTCTGCCGCAGCTGCCCGGCTTGCGCTTGGCACAGCCGGGTGAGTTCACCCAGCGTGCGTTCCTGAACGACAAGCTCGACCTGGCCCAGGCCGAGGCCGTGGCCGACCTGATCGACGCCAGCACCGAAGCTGCAGCGCGCTCGGCCGGCCGGTCCTTGTCGGGTGCGTTCTCCCACGAGATCGATGCGCTGCGCCAGCGTACCGTGCGGCTGCGCCTGCTGGTCGAGGCGACGCTGGATTTTCCGGAGGAGGAGATCGACTTCTTGCAGCAAGCCGATGCCCACGGCCAACTCGATGCGATCGAGGCCACGCTCGCCGGCGTGATGGCACGCGCGCGCCAGGGTGCGCTGCTGCGCGAAGGCTTGCAAGTTGTGCTGGCGGGGCAGCCCAACGTGGGCAAAAGCTCGCTGCTCAACGCCTTGGCGGGTGCCGAGCTGGCCATCGTCACCGCGATCCCGGGCACCACCCGCGACAAAGTCAGCGAGACGATACAGATCGAGGGCGTGCCGGTGCATGTGATCGACACCGCCGGGTTGCGCGCCGAGCACGAAGCCGCCGACGAGGTTGAGCGCATCGGCATGGCGCGCAGCTGGGCAGCGATCACCGAAGCCGATGCGGTGATCTTTCTGCACGACCTGACGCGGCGCGGCCAAGCCGCTTACGAGACCGCCGAGGCCTTGATCGCCGCGCGTTTGGCGGTCGAGGGCGAGCTGCTGTCAGCGCGCGTCGTGCATGTGCACAACAAGGCGGACGCCGTGCCCACGCGCCTTGACAACGCCACCGGCAGCCCCCAGCCGGGCGACATCGTGTTGTCGGCCCGTACCGGCGCAGGGCTGGACGCGCTACGCCAGGCCCTGCTGCAACGCGCCGGCTGGCAAGCTTCGACCGAAGGCGTGTTCATAGCCCGCAAGCGCCATCTGCTGGCGTTGCAGCGCACCGCAACCCACCTGCTGGCGGCACGCGGTCATGCCGCTGTGGGCGATACCGCGCTGGACCTGTTTGCCGAAGAGTTGCGCCTGGCGCACGACACCTTGAGCGAGATCACCGGCGCGTTCAGCGCCGATGACTTGCTGGGCGAGATATTTGGCAACTTCTGCATTGGCAAATAGGCGCCGGATCACGGTCATCACGAGCGACGGCATTGCGGGCGGGCGCTGGCCATCTTGGATCCCAGCGACCTCGCCCGGTACCACGCCGCGCCACGCCATGCCGATCCGTCATCGGAGATAAACAGGGCCTTGCACCAGTGGCCGACAGCGCGGCCACTGCAGCAAAACGACCGCGACAAGCGTTTTGCGCTTGAATTGCGGGACCGCACGATGCCGCAAGAGGGGAGTGTGCGCGCGGCAAGGGCAATGGGGCAGCTTCAAGCCGAGCAACGCCAGCCATGACGCAGTGGCCAATCGCCAAGGTCTCGATCATCGGCGGCCAGAATCGAACCACTCGACCGCGCGGGCGTCCTTGCGCAGGCGTAGCGTTGGCTCGACGCCAACGATGCACGCCAGCACCGGGCGCACCGCCTGCAGCATACGCCCCACCAACGCCAGCCCGGCAACCGGGGTGAGTTCACGTCGCGGCTGGGGCGCCTGATGGTGATTCGGACTGCGGCTTGATAGTGTCAGCTTTTTTTACATTACCGCCGGGCGCCCTGCGAACGAAATTGCTAAACCCTTGAAAACATAGGGGATTCAACAGGTGGCGTGCAAATTGCTTGACCCGTTCAAGTGAGTGTTGACACAGCGGATGGCGCGTTCCGATGGGTGTCCCTCAACCAGGGGATGGCGCGGATCCGACAGGCGCCTAAAGTGTTGCGATGGTGGCCCCTGGTCGGGGGCCTCTGGGTTTGGTACACCAACGAAGGGCGGTGATATGTCACATGCATTGATGTCAACAGTGGGCT
>JBBQAH010000150.1:0-7310 GCA_038316145.1 Burkholderiales bacterium | reverse complement strand
GATGTCGGGCGCGCCCGCGGCAGGGAAAGTGACCACCCGCCGGATCGGCTTGGTGGGGAAACCCTGCGCACCGGCGATGGTTGCGGTCAAGGTGGTGAGGGCGGCCAGGCTGGCCAACAGCAGGGGCTGAAAACGCATCATGTCTCCGTGGGATGGGTGGCCCAGTGCCTGGGCTTGTCGCCAGAGGATACGGGATCGTGCATGACCCGCGGGTCGCTGGTGCGACCGCCAGCCGGGCTGGTTTACCCCAGCTTGGGCGGGTTGACGCAGCTGGCCACGCCGGACGCGTGGCGGGTCTGGCTGGGGTTTATCGGGCGTCCAGGATGCGTGGTGGGTCAAAACCGATCACGCGAGATGCGGATGCCGGCGCGCTCGCGATCCCAGGTGTCGGCGGTGATGCCCTCGGCCCGCAGCGCCACCTTCTGTACCTTGGCGGTGGGCGTCTTGGGCAGCTCGGGCAGCACCCGCAGGTAGCGCGGGATCATGAAGTGCGCCAGCCGCGGGCGCAAAAAGTCGATCAGCTCGGCCGGGTCCAGCGTGTGGCCGTCCACCAGCGCCACGGCCACCAGCACCTCGTCTTCCGAATCGGCGCTGGGCACGGCCAGCGCGGCCGCCTCGCGCACGGCGGGGTGCAGCATGACGGCGCTTTCCACCTCGAAGGACGAGATGTTTTCGCCGCGCCGGCGGATCGCGTCTTTGATGCGGTCGACGAAGAAGAACTCACCATCGGCGCCCTGGCGGAACGCGTCGCCGGTGTGAAACCAGCCGTTGCGCCAGGCCCGCGCGGTGGCCTCGGCGTCTGCGTTGTAGCCGTGGTTCAGCGTCCAGGGCGCGTCGCCGCGCACGATCAGCTCGCCCACTGTGCCGGGCGCAACCTCGTTGTCATGCGCGTCGACGATGCGCACCTGCATGCCGTCACGTGGCCGGCCGCAGCCGCCCAGCTGCGTCGGGTTCAGGTCAGAGATCAACGGGCAAGACACCTCGCTCATGTTGAACAAGGTGGTCACGTCAACGCCGAAGCGGCGGCGGAAGGCCAGCACCTCATGAGTCAACGCTGGGCCGCTCCCGAGTTGACTCCTCCCCCTCAGGGGCCCACAGGGGGGCGGCGGGGGGCTTTTTCCGCCGCCTTGGGGGCGCTCACAGGGCCAGGTAGCGGCCGTCGTCCAGCAAGCGCACACGGCCGTCGGCGACCAGTTCCCCCAGGTGCAGGCCGATGCTGCGGCGCTCGGCAAAGCCGGCCCAGGGCGCGTCATGCCCGGGCGGGTAGAGCAGGCCGTGCTGCGCCAATTCGTCCAGGCCCCGCGGGCCTTCGGCCAGCAAGGCCAGCAGCCGCTCACTGCGCTGGTCGATCTTGGCGGCAAACGCCGCCAGCGAGGCCAGAAAGTGCGCCCGCTCGGTGATCACGCCGCGGTGGTGCGAGGTGACCCAGGTCTGCACGTCCAGCCCGGCCACCGCTGCCAGCGTTCGGCGGAAGTCGCTCAGGTTGGAGGTGGCGTCGCCGTAATACGGCCCAAAACCCGACAGGTCGATATCGCCGATGAACGCCAGGCCCTCGTTTTCAACCACCAGCACGCAATGGCCGGCGGTGTGGCCCGGCATGTGGTGGGCACGCACCTGCACGCCGCCGCCCAGCGCCCAGGCCGTGCCGTCCTGGTAGGCGGTGGCGTCGGGACGGGGCTGGTAGTCGAATTGCGCCTCGATGCGGCTGCGCAGCGGCGCCAGCACCGCGTCGGGGTAGCCGTAGTGGTGTGACAGGCCGGCCCAGGACTGGGCGGCGGCCAGGTCGGCCTGGTGCACCTGCACAGCGGCGCGCGGCACCCGCGGCAGGCCGGCCATGTGGTCTTCATGCACATGGCCAAGGATCACCAGGTCCACCGTGTCGAAGTCAGCGCCGATGCGCTGGGCCACCTGCGGCGTGTCGAAGGCGACCCGGGTGTCGGCGCCGCGCACCAGCACCTGGTTGCCGTCGGGGTACTTGCCGGACTTTTCGCCCAGGTGCACCGATACCGACCCGAAATGCAAGATGTCGCCCATAGGTCTGGTCCCGTGTGTCTGACCCGGCCCCGCTCAGCCCAGCCGTCGCGGCTGCTGCAGCGACGGGTCGGCCCAGACGGTTTCCAGCGGATGGCGCACGCCGGCCAGCAGGTCGTCCAGGCAGCGCAGGATCAGTGGGCTGCGGTGGCGCGCCGCGCTGGCCCGCAATTCGTCGGCCGTGAGCCATAGCGTTTGCACGATGCCGGTGTCGAGCGCCCGGCCGGCCTCGGGCTCACCCACCGTGCCGGTGTAGGCAAAACGCAGGTAGGTGATGTCCTCGGCCGGGCTTTCAGCTTGGGCCGGCCGCACAAAACGCGACAGGTACACGCCCAGCAAGGCCTGGGGCACAAAGGCACAGGCGGTTTCTTCCAGACACTCGCGCACAACGGCCTGCAGCGGGGACTCACCCGGGTCGAGGTGGCCGGCCGGGTTGTTGAGCCGCAGGCCCTCGGCGGTGTGCTCTTCGACCATCAGGTAGCGCGGCACGCCGTCGATGATCCGCCAGACGATTGCCGCCACGGTGACGCTGGGTTTCCATCGGGTCTCGACCATGTAGGGACATGGTAGCGGCGCGGCCGAACTGCTGTGGTGACGTGCAGCAACACCCCTGCATGCCCGGCACGCGGCGTGCGCGCAGCCGCTGCAAAGTTGAAGTCGGGTAAGCTGCCGCGCAGGAGCCGCCCCGATCCCCAATGGCGAGCCCGTGAGGAGAACTGCATGCAGATAGGCGTACCCACCGAGACGCTGGCGGGTGAAACCCGTGTCGCCGTCACCCCAGAGACGGCCAAGAAGCTCAAGGCCCAGGGCCATAGCGTTTGCATCCAGTCGGGTGCCGGCGTGGCCGCCTCGGTCACCGACGAGGCTTACCTCGCCGCTGGCGCCGAGATCACCGACCGCGCTGGTGCGCTGGGCGCCGACCTGGTGCTCAAGGTGCGCGCGCCGCAGGCCGACGAGTTGGCGCTGATGAAGCCCGGCGCGGCGCTGGTGGGCATGCTCAACCCGTTTGATGCGGCCGGGCTGGCAGCGATTGCCGCCGCTGGCCTGACCAGCTTTGCGCTGGAGGCCGCCCCCCGCACCACCCGGGCGCAGAGCATGGACGTGCTGTCCAGCCAGGCCAACATCGCCGGCTACAAGGCGGTGATGATCGCGGCCGACCGCTACCAGCGCTTCTTCCCGATGCTGATGACGGCGGCCGGCACGGTCAAGGCCGCGCGGGTGGTGATCCTGGGCGTCGGCGTGGCCGGCTTGCAGGCCATCGCTACCGCCAAGCGGCTTGGCGCGGTGATCGAGGCCAGCGACGTGCGGCCCTCGGTCAAGGAGCAGATCGAGTCGCTGGGCGGCAAGTTCATCGAGGTGTCCTACGACACGCCCGAGGAGAAAGAGGCCGCCGTGGGCGTGGGCGGCTATGCCAAGCCCATGCCGCCCAGCTGGCTGGCGCGTCAGCAGGTCGAGGTCGCCAAGCGGGTGGCGCTGGCCGACATCGTGATCAGCACCGCGCTGATCCCGGGCCGCGCCGCGCCCACCCTGATCACCGAGGCGATGGTCAAATCGATGAAGCCGGGCTCGGTGATCATCGATATCGCCGCCGGCAAAGGGCCGAATCTGCAGGGCGAGCTGGGCGGTGGCAATTGCCCCCTGTCCGAGGCCGACAAGACCGTCGTCAGGCACGGCGTCACGCTGGTGGGCGAGACCAACCTGGCCGCGCTGGTGGCGGCCGATGCGTCCGCCCTGTATGCCCGCAACGTGCTCGACTTTTTGAAGCTGGTGCTGGCCAAGGACGCTGCCACTGTCGCCGTGCCGATGGACGACGACATCGTGGCGGCCTGCCTGATGACGCAGTCCGGCAGCGTGTTGCGCAAATAAGCCCCCCACAAGAAGGACCAAGGACAAGCCATGGACATCCTCAGCCCCACCGTCACCAACCTGATCATCTTCGTACTGGCCATCTACGTCGGTTACCACGTCGTCTGGACCGTCACGCCCGCGCTGCACACCCCGCTGATGGCGGTCACCAACGCGATCTCGGCCATCGTCATCGTCGGCGCCATGCTGGCCGCCGCGATGACCGAGACCACCCTGGGCAAGACGATGGGCGTGCTGGCCGTGGCACTGGCCTCGGTCAACATCTTCGGCGGCTTTTTGGTCACCCGGCGCATGCTGGAGATGTTCCGCAAGAAGGAAAAGAAGGCGCCGGCCACTGACCTGAAGAAGTCGGGAGACGCAGCATGAGCATGAACCTCGTCACGCTGCTGTATTTGGTGGCCAGCGTCTGCTTCATCCAGGCGCTCAAGGGCCTGTCGCACCCCACCAGCTCGATCCGCGGCAACCTGTTCGGCATGGTCGGCATGGCGATCGCCGTGCTCACCACGGCGGCGCTGATCGTCAAGCTGTCCGGCGGCAGCGCGTCCGGCATGGCCTGGGTGCTGCTGGGCCTGGTGGCGGGCGGGGTCTACGGCGCCTACCGCGCCAAGACGGTCGAGATGACCAAGATGCCCGAGCTGGTGGCGTTTTTCCACAGCATGATCGGCCTGGCCGCGGTCTTTATCGCGATAGCGGCGGTGGTCGAGCCGGCGGCCATGCTGCACGGCCTCGAAAAAGGCGTGGCCATCCCGGCCGGCAACCGGCTGGAGCTGTTCCTGGGTGCAGCCATCGGCGCCATCACCTTCAGCGGCTCGGTGATCGCCTTCGGCAAGTTGAGCGGCACCTACAAGTTCCGGCTGTTTCAGGGTGCGCCGGTGCAGTTTGCCGGCCAGCACAAGCTCAACCTGATCTTGGGCCTGCTGATGCTGGGCCTGGGCCTGGTGTTCACCTTCACCGAGAGCTGGCCGGCGTTTTTTGCGATGCTGGTGGTGGCCTTCGTGATCGGCGTGACGCTGATCATCCCGATCGGCGGCGCCGACATGCCGGTGGTGGTGTCGATGCTCAACAGCTACTCGGGCTGGGCCGCGGCGGGCATCGGATTCAGCCTGAACAACGCCATGCTGATCGTTGCCGGCTCGCTGGTGGGCAGCTCGGGCGCGATCCTGAGCTACATCATGTGCAAAGCCATGAACCGCTCGTTTTTCAACGTCATCGGCGGCGGTTTTGGCGGTGAGGCCACCACGGCCGTGGCGGGCAGCGCGGTGCAGCGCCCGGTCAAGAGCGGCAGCGCCGACGACGCCGCCTTTGTGCTGGGCAATGCCGAGACCGTGATCATCGTGCCGGGCTACGGCCTGGCGGTGGCGCGCGCCCAGCATGCCGTCAAGGAGCTGGCGGCCAAGCTGACCGAGAAGGGCATCACGGTCAAGTACGCCATCCACCCGGTGGCCGGCCGCATGCCCGGCCACATGAACGTGCTGCTGGCCGAGGCCGAGGTGCCTTACGACCAAGTGTTCGAGATGGAGGACATCAATGGCGAGTTCGGCCAGGCCGACGTGGCCATCATCCTGGGCGCCAACGACGTGGTGAACCCTGCCGCCCACATCAAGGGCAGCGCGATCTACGGCATGCCGATCCTGGAGGCCTACAAGGCCAAGACCATCATCGTCAACAAGCGCTCGATGGCCGCCGGTTACGCCGGCCTGGACAACGAGCTGTTCTACATGGACAAGACCATGATGGTGTTCGGCGACGCCAAGAAGGTGGTCGAGGACATGGTCAAGGCGATCGAATAACACGGCGCAACCGCGTTGCCCCTGAAAGGCCGGTCGATCCGGCCTTTTTTTTGGCACCACGCCGGCAAATGTCTGGCGCCAGCTATCGAATGTCCTGAGGCCCCGCCTGTCAGCCCTCAGTCAGAATCGACCCCAGTCCTGGAGTGATTCGATGCAGAAGATCTGGCTCAAACAATACCCCGCCGGCGTGCCTGCGGAAATCCGCACCGACGTCTACCCGTCGCTGGTGGCCTTGATCGACGAGAGCTTTCGCAAGTACCGCGACAAGCCGGCGTACCGTTTCATGGGCCGGGCCTTCAGTTTTGGCGAGATCGACGACGCCTCGCGGGCCATGGCGGCCTGGCTGCAGGGCCAGGGTCTGGTGCGCGGCGACCGGGTGGCGATCATGATGCCCAACGTGCCGCAATACCCGGTAGCGGTGGCGGCCATCCTGCGGGCCGGGCTGGTGGTGGTCAACATCAACCCGCTCTACACCCCGCGTGAGTTGGAGCACCAGCTCAAGGATTCGGGTGCCAAGGCCATCGTCGTGATGGAGAACTTTGCCGGCACACTGGCGCAGGTGATCGCGCAGGTGCCCACCAAGACCGTGGTGCTGGCGGCCATCGGCGACATGATGGGCCTGGTCAAGGGCGCGCTCATCAACCATGTGGTGCGGCGTGTCAAGAACCTGGTGCCGGCGTTTGTTCTGCCGGCCAATGTGGCCGCCACACGCTTCAACGACACCCTGGCCAAGGGCCGGCGCATGAGCCTGGCGCCCGCCAAGCTGGGGCCGGACGACATCGCCGTGCTGCAGTACACCGGCGGCACCACCGGCGTCAGCAAGGGCGCGGTGCTGCTGCACAAGAACCTGGTGGCCAACATCCTGCAAGCTGAGGCCTGGTACCAGCCGGCATTGAAAAAAATCCCGGCCGGCGAGCAGATCGTCACCGTCTGCGCGCTGCCGCTCTATCACATCTTCGGTTTCAACACCAACATGATGCTGGGCCTGCGCATGGGCGGCTGCAACATCCTGATCGCCAACCCGCGCGACATGTCCGCGGTGTTCAAGGACCTGGCGGCGCAGCCCTTCCACAGCTTTCCGGCGGTCAATACGCTGTTTGCGGCCATGGCCAACCACCCCGACTTTGACAGCGTGGACTGGAGCCAACTCAAGATATCGGTGGGCGGTGGCATGGCGGTCACACAGGGCACGGCACGGCTGTGGCTGGAGAAAACCGGCTGCCCGATCTGCGAGGGCTACGGCCTGAGCGAAACCAGCCCGTCGGCCACCTGCAATCCGGTGGATGCCACCGCCTTCACGGGTACCATCGGCCTGCCCATGCCCAACACCGAACTTGCCCTGCTCGACGACGATGGCCACGAGGTGCCGCCCGGTGCCGCCGGCGAGATCGCGATCCGCGGCCCGCAAGTGATGGCCGGCTACTGGCAGCGGCCCGACGAGACCGCCAAGGTGATGACGGCGGACGGTTTTTTTCGCACCGGCGACATCGGCACGGTGGACGAGCGGGGCTACTTCCGGATCGTCGACCGCAAGAAAGACATGATCCTGGTCTCGGGCTTCAACGTCTACCCCAACGAGGTCGAGGATGTGCTGTCGCAGCTGCCCGGCATCCTGGAATGCGC
>JBBQAH010000445.1:0-3686 GCA_038316145.1 Burkholderiales bacterium | reverse complement strand
ATTTGTTTCCACGGGTTTACGTTTACGTAAATTTGTAAAATTATAACGTCAGATTTACCGGCGAAAAACGGAAGCGGATAGCTAAGGAGCGCCTTGATGACGAGAATAATGTTGACGGTCGCCTTGAAGCCCTGAGTGGGCAGGTTGTTGGTGATCTCCTCCTCCGTGTGCAGGCCCCAGGTCAGGAAGCCGATGTAGGCGAAAAGCGCTTTAAAGATGGCTGCCGCGAGATGGCTCCAGTCCAGCATCTTGTTAAACTGTTGCGGCTTAGACATGTTACCCTCCAGTGTCGGTAAGAAAATTTGCGATGTATAACTGTAATGATCCACAAAATAGATTCACTTTTTCACTTTCATGGGAAATGCCCGGTCACCAGGTTGTTATTGCTCTGTATATATTACATTACATGTATAACAACAGGAGAGAGTTGCCGTAAAGCGGTTAGGCAAGTTAACCAGGATAATTACTTCTAACTTGTGATTTATGTTAGCTAACTAGCTAGCTTAGTTAGTTGGTTTAGTTAGTAGTTAGTTAGTTAGTTATAAGGACTTCCCGTACCTGAATACAACAATTCCCAGTGCAATGGGGAAGGAGTAAATGTCAATCTCGAGCTTGACCGCGCCCCAGTGCCAGTCCCCAATCTGCGATATGCAGTACGTGAGAATGATCGCGTTGATGATGATGTGGGCCACCGTGCACCAGAAGCTTAAGAAGGACACGGACTGGAGATTGCGCAGGAATGCGCAGGAAAAGAGGGAGATGGCGCACAAAACCATCCACCCGGTGGCACCGATCGCGGCACCGGGGAAACTGCCCTCCATCAGGTCGCCGCACAGGACCACGTACAAAATGCAGGTCATCAAGAGTTCAATGAGTTGGGCAATGGTGACCAGAGCACCACCCCTGAAGGGCAGAATGAGTTAAATATATAATACAACAATGTATAATACAACCATACATAACAACCATGTTATGACTATTATGTATTGTACAGTGTATAATGGTAGTATTACCAACGTGGACCCCAGACAGCCGTCGCTATATCCATGTAAGAGCTCCGGACCCGGACCGGTACCCCATCCAGATTTGGCTCATAAAGACAGTAGACGAGAATTTTGCCCGTGTGACAGCAGATCCACGCGAAAAAGACCATGGCTATGATGGCCCAGTAGCCGCCCTTTAGCACCGTATACGGGAAGCTAACAATGAACATACCCTAATGGAAAAGCGAAAGGCATAGTTATTATACCGTAACTCAGTCATTTAGTAACATTATCCAGAAGCATCCGCGGTCCTGTCTTGTTTTTTGCCCATTTGACACCACTGTACCGCAGTGTACCGGGTACTTGTGTATGGCGAGCAGCCGTATATGTTGGTTATTTCTGGAGGTAATCCGTAAACTTAAATTATGTTGTATATTATATAATTAGGAGCCGTGTTTCTGTAATTTTTATTATAAAAATCGTTATTTGGAAATAAATTTGTGCCCTGTGTATCGGCGTAATGATATGAGGAAGTAATGAAGACCAACAATGTACCGGTAATGTAATGTGACATGTACACTATACTACTGTTCAGATAATGGAAGATAAACATATTACGTAATCAAAGAGGGGGGGAGGGGGTCTTTGGCCGTTTTCTTACGCTAATGTTATAGAGTCCAGTTGATTGATTGATTGTGGATTACGATGGGGAGTGGGGGGTCTCAAAAATCTAGTTTTTCTGATTACGTAATATGTTTATCTTCCCTAAATCGTGTTATGCGTATATACTACACTGGACATATTGTAATATCGTTCCATACGGAATCCGTTCTAAAGAACCCTAGAATTATTGTGCATTGATCGAGTATCTTCCATATATGCATCAGTGTGTTCCAAACCGATGACGTTAAAACCTAAAGTAACGAGTAAATGTTTAATGTCGACAGCGTTTCAACCGCGGCAAATATTGCCAGGAAAGGTCACGGGTCGAAAGGATCCACGGTTACGTTCGAGGGTAATCACAACCAGGCCGGGCGAGCCACGCGATTAGTATGCCAAAAGTGAGTTCAGTGTTTCGTTTCGAAAATTGTGCAACCACACTGTAACAATGGGCCGGCCGGATTGCATGGGCCGGATCTGGGAGGAAGACCTAATATTTGCCGATTGATCATGGACCGCGTGTTTGTTTGGCTAGAGGCAATTGGCTGTGTGTGCTAAGCTGCCGGGGGTGTAAACTACCGTTACCATACATGTGTAGTGCAGCAGGGATAAAAAAACACACTGGTGTTGCATGCATAGCAGGGCTTATAAATTGTCCTATTACCGCGAGGCGCACGCACCAAAGTGGACGGAACGGCGACGCGCAACCGCGCCACTTTGTCGCGCCACTTGAACCCTGCTGTCGTCTGGGCCTATAATACGTCTCCTCGTTCTGGTTAAAATTCTCCCGAAAACACACAAACTATGTGCAAGTATTACAAAATGACGCTGTTGGTTGGACCGGTGTATAGTACTGCGGGAGTATAACTACATGGGTAACTGATCATCACCCAGCTGTTTAATGCGGCCGGGCATCGCGAATGGCTCTTCCGGAGGCGGCGTCCCGCGCACGCGTTTGCCAACAATAAAATCTACACCCCTGCCCACCAGTGTGCTGGCTAACTAAAACGATCTAGAGGGATGAAATTGAAGTGTGATTTTGAACATCTGCTGCATGCATACGGGCTCGCGGACGCATCTTTGCTTGTACTCCTCCTCCTCTTAGCCCATCGCGCCTTTCGGGGCTGGAGGCTGGGGCTGGTGTGTCGGCTGGGATGGATGGATGGATGGAGGGAAATGGGAATCGGAGGGAAGACGTGACACTTCGTTTTAAAAGCAAATTATAAAGGCAATTAGGGATGCGACGTGTTGAGACTGTTGATTTTTTTTCTCGTTGCGTTCATCCCGTTTCCGTCCCTCCCCTTTCGCCGAATCCAAAACGTTTTCCGCCAAAAAAATGTTGAGTTGAGTTACTTTGAGTGTCACACTACATTCGTGAACGGGAGATGTGTTATTTTATAGGGTTTAGATTACAGAACATAACAGAAGTTACAGATACTGTGAGCTTGTCATAGTTACAAAAAGCAAAAAAGCACCATATAATTGTATTAAACTTGACTAGTACAATAATTTAACGAAAATGGTTTTTTTTATTTCGGTTACTACATTTGTTTTTCGCTCAATTAAACGTTGGACGAGTAAACATTAGTATCGTTCAATGTAATTGTTATTAATGAAAAAAACATTGTGGCATGAACTTAATTTGTGAAATTAATTATAACCTAACTTTTTTATAATATAAACACTAGATATGTTACGATATATTTACTTGATTCGTTATTACGACGGATTCTTCTTTATCGCAAACTTCATAACAAATAGGCAGTTGTCCCATACTCATAGTACAAGGGCTGGCACCTAATTCCGCCCACCCCCGTTTTGGAACCTAATTCCGCCCATCAATAACTGTTGCACTTCTCAACTAATTCAGCCAAAACTTATAATAATCGATCGGTAAGAAATTGAAGAAATTGAAGAAGCCCATGAAATGCGAGTTCTCAACTTTAAAATGATCAAATTGTTCGTATCAAAAAACGAAAAAAACAAATGGGAGGACATTTCAGATTTACTTTTCACGACGTTTTTAGATATTTAAACTTCGAA
>JBBQAH010000035.1:0-21024 GCA_038316145.1 Burkholderiales bacterium | reverse complement strand
ACCGTGGTGGCGATGAAGGACACCAGCAACGCCGACCTCACCATCAAGACCACCGGCATGCAGTGGAAGTGGGGCTACGACTACCTCAAAGGCGAGGGCGAAGGCATCGGCTTCGTTTCCACGCTGGACGTGGCGCACCGCAACATGTCCGATTCGGGCCACCCGTCCGGTGACAACTACCTGCTCAAGGTCGACAACCCGCTGGTGGTGCCGGTCAACAAGAAGATCCGCATCATCACCACGGCCAACGACGTGATCCACTCGTGGATGGTGCCGGCGTTTGCCGTCAAGCAAGATGCGATTCCCGGCTTCGTGCGCGACACCTGGTTCCGCGCCGAGAAAACCGGCGACTTCTACGGCCAGTGTGTCGAGCTGTGCGGCAAAGAGCACGCTTACATGCCGATCCATGTCAAGGTGTTGTCGGCCGACGATTACAGCAAGTGGGTCGATGGCAAAAAGAAAGAACTCGCTGCCAAGGCCGATGACCCGAGCAAGGTCTGGGCGTTGGACGCACTGGCCGCGCGCGGCGAGAAGGTCTACAACGCCAACTGCGCGGTCTGCCACCGGTCTGACGGCAAGGGCGCAGGCCCGATCAAGGCGATCGATGGTGCCGCGGTGGTCACCGACGCCGACAAGACCAAACAAATCATGGTGTTGTTGAACGGTCAGAACAACGGCGCGATGCCGGCCTGGAAGTCTTTGTCCGACACCGAGATCGCCGCTGTGGTCACTTTCACCAAGAACCACTGGTCGAACAAGACCGGCCAGATCGTGCAGCCCGCCGACGTTGTCGCCGCGCGCAAATGACCGACTGAGTATTTCGACCGTCTCGACCTCCGCAGAATTTCCAGAACTGATCGCTGAAAGGCACCGCCCATGAGCGCCGTCCTCCATCCCGGGTCGCCAGACCACTCGCACGACCACGACGATCACCACGACCACGGCCCTTTGCCCGGCTGGCGGCGCTGGGTGTTCGCAACGAACCACAAGGACATCGGCACGATGTACCTGTTGTTTTCGTTCGCCATGTTGATGGTCGGCGGCATTTTGGCGCTCTGCATCCGCGCCGAGCTGTTCCAGCCGGGGCTGCAGTTTTTCAACCCGCAGCTGTTCAACTCATTCACCACGATGCACGGCCTGATCATGGTGTTCGGCGCGATCATGCCGGCCTTCGTCGGCTTCGCGAACTGGATGATTCCGATGCAGATCGGCGCGGCCGACATGGCCTTCGCACGCATGAACAACTTCAGCTTCTGGCTGCTGATCCCGGCTGCTGTGCTGCTGGTTGGCAGCTTCGCGATGCCCGGCGGCGCGCCGGCTGCCGGTTGGACGCTTTACGCACCGCTGACGCTGCAGATGGGCCCGTCGATGGACACCAGCATCTTTGCGATGCACATCATGGGTGCATCCAGCATCATGGGCTCGATCAACATCATCGTCACCATCCTCAACATGCGTGCGCCCGGCATGACGTTGATGAAGATGCCGCTGTTTTGCTGGACCTGGCTGATCACCGCTTACCTGCTGATCGCGGTGATGCCGGTGTTGGCTGGGGCCATCACCATGACGCTGACGGACCGCCACTTCGGTACCAGCTTCTTCAACCCCGCCGGCGGCGGTGACCCGGTGATGTACCAGCATATTTTCTGGTTCTTCGGCCACCCCGAGGTCTACATCATGATCTTGCCGGCCTTCGGCATCGTCAGCGCGATCATCCCGACCTTTGCCCGCAAGCGCCTCTTTGGCTACACGTCGATGGTCTACGCCACCGCGTCGATCGCGATCCTGTCGTTCATCGTCTGGGCGCACCACATGTACGCCACCGGCATGCCGGTCACCGGTCAGCTGTTCTTCATGTACGCGACCATGTTGATCGCGGTGCCCACCGGCGTGAAGATCTTCAACTGGATTGCCACGATGTGGCGCGGTTCGATGACCTTCGAGACCCCGATGTTGTGGGCCGTCGGTTTCATCTTCGTGTTCACGATCGGCGGCTTTACCGGCCTGATCCTGGCGATGGCGCCGATCGACATCCAGCTGCAGGACACCTATTACGTGGTGGCGCACTTCCACTACGTGTTGGTGGCCGGCTCCCTGTACGCGCTGTTTGCCGGCGTCTACTACTGGGGCCCGAAGTGGACCGGCGTGATGTATTCCGAGACCCGTGGCCAGATCCACTTCTGGGGCTCGCTGATCTTTTTCAACGTCACGTTTTTCCCGATGCACTTCCTGGGGCTGGCCGGCATGCCGCGCCGTTATGCCGACTACCCGATGCAGTTCGCCGACTTCAACATGCTGGCGTCGATTGGCGCCTTCGGCTTTGGCTTCATGCAGGTGTACTTCTTCCTGTTCGTGGTGGTGCCGATGATGCGTGGCCACGGTGCCCGTGCGGCCGCCAAGCCGTGGGAGGGTGCTGAAGGCCTGGAGTGGGAACTGCCATCGCCGGCACCCTTCCACAGCTTCGAGAACCCGCCCAAGCTCGACGTCAGCGCCACCCGGGTGCTGGCTTGAGCCCGGTCGTTGTGATGGCCGGTCTGTCTGAATCCCAGCGCAAGGCCAACCGGCGTCTGGCCTGGGTGCTGGCGTCGGTGGCCATCGTGTTCTTTCTTGGTTTCATGACCAAGATGGTGCTGCTGGGCCGCTGAACCCGCTCCTTTCACGTCGAGATTCCGCCGCCATGGCTCTGCCTTCGATACTCGCGCGACTGCACGCCGACAACCGCCGCATGGTGGTCAAGTTGGTGGTCATCACCCTGGCGATGTTCGGCTTTGGCTACGCGCTGGTGCCGATGTACCGCACCATCTGCGACGCGCTGGGCATCAACGTGCTTTCGCTGAGCGAGCGGGTGACCTCGGGTGCGGGTGCGCCGAGCCGCAAGGCCAGTACCCAGGTCGACTTGAGCCGCAAGGTCACGATCGAGTTCGATGCCAATTCGCGCGGCCCTTGGGAATTTGCACCGGTGGTCCGGTCGCTGCAGGTGCACCCCGGCGAGATGACCACGGTGATGTACGAGTTTCGCAATACGCAAAATCGGACCATGGCCGCGCAAGCCATTCCGAGCTATGCGCCAATGCAGGCTGGCGCGCATTTCAACAAGATCGAGTGCTTCTGCTTCAACGAGTACATCCTCAAGCCGGGTGAATCCAGGCAGTGGCCGGTGGTGTTTTATGTCGATGCCAAGCTGCCCAAGGATGTGACCACGATCACCTTGTCGTACACCTTTTTCGAGGTGGCCGGCAAGGTGGCGGCGGTCAGCGCGGAGCAGCGCTTGTGAGCCGTCCTGACCGCGCTGAAAACAGCAATCCGGCTGCGCGCAAGGGTTCGTTCTTGCAGACGATCCAGGCGGTGGGCTGGTCATTTTTTGGCGTGCGCCGCTCGGCCGACTATGCACAAGACGTCGCCAAGCTCAACCCGGTGCACGTGATCATTGCCGGCATCGTCGGCGCGGCGATATTTGTGGCCACGCTGGTGCTGCTGGTGCGCTGGGTGGTCGGCAGTGGCGTTGCCAACTGAGTCCGCAAGCTCAGTTCAAACGTTTCAGATTTTTCAGGTTTTCAGGAGAACAACACCGATGTCCGCTGCGACGCCCCATGGGATCACTCCCTACTACTTCGTGCCCAGCCCTTCGCGGCATCCGGCGATGGCCGCGCTGGGCCTGTTTTTTGTGATCCTGGGCGCTGGCCAGTGGATCAACGGCGTCGGCTGGGGTGAGTACTCGCTGATCCTCGGCATGGTGATCTTGCTGTCCACGCTGTTTGTCTGGTTCAAGCAGGCCATCGGCGAGAGCGAGAGCGGGCTGTACTCCGAGCGGGTCGATGTTTCGTTCCGCTGGAGCATGAGCTGGTTCATCTTCTCCGAGGTGATGTTTTTTGCGGCCTTCTTCGGCGCGCTGTACTGGGCCCGGGTGCACTCGATCCCGGTCCTCGGCAGCCTGGACAACCAGATCCTGTGGCCCGACTTCAAGGCGATCTGGCCCAGCGCCGGCGGTGGCATCACCGGTTCGCCGGCCAATACCGTCGAACCTTTTGCGACGATGGGCCCATGGCCGATCCCGACCATCAACACCGCGATCCTGTTGACCTCGGGCCTGACCCTGACCATCGCCCACCATGCGCTGCTCGCCGGTCACCGTGCCAAGACGATTGCGTGGATGTGGATCACCGTGGTGCTGGGCGTCACCTTCGTTTGCTTCCAGGCCTACGAGTACATCCATGCCTACCGCGACCTGAACCTCAAGCTGACTTCGGGCATCTTCGGCTCGACCTTCTTTCTGCTGACCGGCTTCCACGGGTTCCATGTGTTCGTGGGCATGCTGATGCTGCTGTTCATCACGCTGCGGCTGCAGAAGGGCCATTTCACCGCAGACCGCCACTTCGGCTTCGAGGGTGCGGCCTGGTACTGGCACTTCGTGGACGTAGTTTGGCTGGGCCTGTACTTCCTGGTCTATTGGCTCTGACCGCCCTCGCGGCACCGCAAGAACGCCGCCCCGAGCGGCGTTTTTTCTGGGCGTCTTTTCAGGTGGTCGGGTGTGCTCAGCGGCCGGTCGGCAAGCCGGTTGGCTGGATCCAGCCCATTGACCAGCTCAGCAAGATGAACAGAAACAGCGTGATCGACAGCCCCACCCGCAGCGCCAGCGCGCGCGCCATGCGCTTGTCGCGCCCGGCTGCATCGCCGCCGCCCTTGCGCAACATGAACAAGCCAGCCCCGCCCAGCGAGGCGAGCACCAGCACGAGGGCGATGACGATCATGGTTTTCATGGGGCCTGATTATCCGCGCCGGGTCAGGCCATGTTGAGCACGGGGCGGTTGGCGGCGGGCCGCAGGCGGCGCACGGTGGTCCTGGTTGCGGCACTGCTGGCGGTCGCAGGCACGGCCAGGCTGGGCTTCTGGCAACTGGACCGCGCGCATCAAAAGATTGCACTGCAAGAGCGCATCGGGTCGCGCGCCGGGTTGCCGCCGCTGTTGCAGGCCGACCTGGCCCGCACGCCGGCGGCGGCCGCCGACCAGCACTACCGGCGCGTCACGCTGCGCGGGCGCTGGCTGGCCGAGCGCACGGTGTACCTGGACAACCGCCAGATGGCGGCACGCCAAGGTTTTTATGTGGTAACCCCCTTGCTGCTGGCCAGCGGTGACGCCGTGTTGGTGCAGCGCGGCTGGGCGCCCCGTGATTTCACCGACCGCAACCGGCTTGCGCCCTTGGCCACACCGGCCGGCGAGGTGCAGGTGACCGGCCGTATCGCCCCGCCGCCGTCCAAGCTGTTCGAGCTGGGCCGGATGGAGTCTGGCCCGATCCGGCAAAATCTCGACATGTCATCATTTGCCAGCGAGATCGGTCTGGTCTTGCGGCCGGTATCTCTGCAGCAGACCCAGGATACGGCGGTGGACGATCCGGGCGAGTCGGCGTCCCGCCTAGCGGACGCCGAAGCCAAGGTCGATGGTGCCCCGCCCCAGGTCGCCATAACCGCCGCCACGCCAGCCGCCGTTTTACCCAATGCCGTGCCCACCGACCCTCTGCTGCGGCAGTGGCCAGCACCGGCGGTCGATGTCGGCAAGCACCACGGCTACGCCTTCCAGTGGTTTGCGCTGTGTGCGCTGATCACCGGCTTGGCGCTCTGGTTCCAGATCATCCGTCCCCGTCTCAAGAGTACCCATGGCCAACCAACCTGAACCGCTGGGCTTCACCGTGCATTCGTTGCCGCAACCGGGCGTTGCGGCGGGGTCTCAACGTGCCAGCGGCCGCGTCAAGATGCTGTTGGTGCTGCTGGTGTGCGCCGCGCCGGTGCTGGCCAGCTACTACACCTATTTCATCGCCCGGCCCAGCGGCGGTACCGCTTATGGCACGCTGATCCAACCTGCCGTGCCGATGCCGGACGTGGCCGCACAAACGCTGGCCGGCCAGCCTCAGGCGCTGCGCGGGCTGGCCGGGCAGTGGCTGCTGGTGGTGGTGGATGGCGGAGCCTGTGCCGCTGCCTGCGAAAAACGCCTGTACGTGCAGCGCCAGCTGCGCGAGATGGCCGGCCGTGAAAGCGACCGCATCGACAAGCTCTGGCTGGTCATCGACGACACACCGCTGTCGCCGGCGCTGCAATCGGCGTTGTTGGCGACGCCGGCCATGAACATCCTGCGCCTGCCCCGGTCGGTGGTGACCGGATGGCTGAAAGCGGCACCCGGCCAGGCGCTGGAGGATCACCTCTACATCGTCGATCCGGTCGGTGACTGGATGATGCGGGCGCCGGCCAACGCCGACCCGTCCAAGCTCAAGCGCGATGTTGACCGCTTGCTGCGCGGGTCGGCGGGCTGGGACAAGCCGGGTCGCCAGGCCTTGATCGTCGGCCCGACTGCGTCGATGCAGCAAGCCCTGCCGGCAGCGCTGCAGGCTCTGCCGGCCACACCGGCTGCGACCGGCCCGGCGCCTGCCGGCAAACCCTGAGGCCGGGTCCATGCCATCCCTACCTGCGGTTGACCTGCCTGCGCTGCTGCGGCTGGTGCTGCTGGCCGGCGCCATCGCGTTGTTGCCACTGGGCTGGTGGTGGCTGCGCCAACGCGGCAGCAGCTTGACTGCCCGCCTGGCAGCGTTGACAGCGATCACGCTGTTCCTGACCTTCGACCTGATCGTGTTTGGCGCCTTCACCCGGCTATCGGATTCCGGTCTGGGCTGCCCCGACTGGCCCGGCTGTTATGGCGAGGCCAGCCCGCTGGGCGCCCACGCCGACATCCATGCCGCGGCGACCCTGCTGCCCACCGGCCCGGTCACCGTGGCCAAGGCCTGGATCGAGATGATTCACCGCTACCTGGCAATGACAGTGGGGCTGCTGATCGCGGTGTCCGCGGCCATCGGTTGGCGCGCCCGCAGCCAACTGCCACATTCGCCCTGGTGGGCAACGCTCACGCTGGTCTGGGTGATTGTCCAGGGGCTGTTTGGCAAGTACACCGTCACCCTCAAGCTCTACCCGGCCATCGTCACGCTGCACCTGCTGGGCGCGATGGTGCTGCTGGCCTTGCTGGTGCTGCAGCATGAGTCCTTCCGCAACCGGCCGCTGGCGCCCGATGGCGACGGGTCGGGCGCACGGGCGACCGGTGTTGCGCAGCCGGGGCCCGTCCGGCCTGCTGCCGTGGCTGCCGTGCTCGCCGTGCTGGTGCTGCAGATCGCGCTGGGCGGCTGGGTCAGTACCAACTACGCCGTGCTGGCGTGCACCGGGTTCCCGGCCTGCAACGGCCAGTGGTGGCCGGCGATGGACGCCAGCCAGGGCTTCACGCTGCTGCGTGAACTGGGCCGGGCCGGCCACGGCGATTACCTGAACTTCGAGGCCCTGGTGGCCATCCACATGGCGCACCGGCTGTTCGCGGTGCTGGCGCTGGGCGCGCTGGTGTGGCTGGCCTGGCGCTTGTGGCGGCAACCGGGCTTTGCCCTGCGCCGTTACGGCGTGTGGCTGGCGGCTGCGCTGCTGTGGCAGGCCGGCAGCGGGCTGTCCAACGTCGTGCTGGGCTGGCCCATCGCGGCCGCCCTGGCCCACAGTGCCGGCGCCGCAGCGCTGGTGGCGCTGCTGACATCGCTCTGGGCCCGTTTGCAGGCTGGCCACCGTGCGCCCGCCCGGTCGGGTATCGCAAGCATGCCAGCGGTTGCCACCGTATTGCACACCCGGGCCGCTGGCGGCCCACGCCCTGCCTAGAATCGCGCCTCGTTGCCCATGACTGCCTCGATCCTCTCCCCCAGCCACCCGGCGCCCACCCGTTAGCGCCAGTACATGGCGCTGACCAAGCCGCGGGTGGTGCAGCTCATCGTGTTTTGCGCGGTGATCGGCATGTTGATGGCTGAACCCGGCTGGCCCCGTTGGTCGCTGGCGCTGCCGGCCACCGTGGGGATCTGGCTGGTGGCCAGCGCGGCAGCCGCCTTCAACTGCCTGGTCGAGCAGGTCATCGACAGCAAGATGGCGCGCACCGCCTGGCGGCCCACCGCCAAGGGGGACCTCAGCAGCACGCAGGCGCTGCTGTTTTCCGGTGTGCTGTGCGGGCTGGGCAGCGCGCTGCTGTACTGGTGGGTCAACCCATTGACGATGTGGCTGACCTTCGCCACCTTTGTCGGCTATGCAGTGATCTACACCGTGGTGCTCAAGCCGATGACGCCGCAGAACATCGTGATCGGCGGCGCCTCGGGCGCCATGCCGCCGGTGCTGGGCTGGGCGGCGATGCGCGGCGATGTCGGCCCCGAAGCGCTGGTGATGTGCCTGATCATTTTCCTCTGGACGCCGCCGCACTTCTGGGCCCTGGCGCTGTACCGGGTCGAGGACTACCGCCGGGCGGGCCTGCCGATGCTGCCGGTCACCCACGGCTCGGATTTCACCCGCCTGAACGTGCTGCTCTACACCCTGGTGCTGTTTGCCGGCACGCTGCTGCCGTTTGTCATCGGCATGAGCGGCTGGGTCTACCTGGCCAGCGCGGTGCTGCTGGGCGCCGGCTTCATTGGCTACGGCTGGGCGCTTTGGCGCAACTACAGCGACGCACTGGCGCGCAAGACCTTCCGATTCTCGATCTGGCACTTGTCGCTGCTGTTTGCCGCGCTGCTGCTCGACCACTACCTGATGCCCTGGTACTGACCGCATGAAACCCAAATTGACACCGCTGTCGCTAGAAGCCTGCCTGCCCCTGGCCGCGCCCCGTCGTCGCTGGCTGCAGTCGGCGGCGATGGCGCTTGCGGGTATTGGCCTGGTCGGCGGACTGGCCACTGGCCTGCCGGGCTGTGACGCCAGTGCGCCCGGCGTCGCTGCCAAGCCGAGCTTCAAGGGCGTGGACATCACCGGCGCCGAATACGCCCGCAAGCTGGCGCTGACCGATGCCGACGGCCAGGCCCGCACGCTGGCCGACTTCAAGGGCCGTGTGGTGGTGGTGTTTTTTGGCTACACCCAGTGTCCGGACGTCTGCCCGACCACGATGGCCGAACTGGCCGAGGTCAAGCGCGGCCTGGGCGCGGACGGCGCCCGGGTGCAGGGCCTCTTCGTCACGGTGGACCCCGAGCGCGACACCGCCGCGCTGCTCAAGGCCTATGTCGCCAACTTCGGCCCCGACCTGATCGGCCTGCGCGGCAGCGCCGACGAGGTCCAGGCCGCCGCCAAGGAGTTCAAGGTGTTTTTTGCCAAGGTGCCGGGCAAGACGGCCACCAGCTACACCGTGGACCACACCGCCGGCTCATACGTGTTTGATGCCCAGGGCCGGGTGCGGCTGTTCACCCGCTACGGCAGCGGCGCCCAGGCGTTGACCGACGACCTGAAGATTCTGCTGGCTGAAAAGCCCTGAACGCCGGGGGGCAAGGCGGGCATGAAAAAGCCACCTCGCGGTGGCTTTTTTGTGGACTGGATTCAGCGTCAGACCGCAGGCTCCAGCGCCTTGCGCATCTTCTTCATCGCGGCCACTTCGATCTGGCGGATGCGCTCGGCGCTGACGCCGTATTCGGCGGCCAGGTCGTGCAGCGTCATGCCGCCCGAGTTGTCGTCGTTGACCTTGAGCCAGCGCTCCTCGACGATGCGGCGGCTGCGGGCGTCCAGCACCTCCAATGCCATCACCAGGCCGTCGCCCGACAGTGCGTCGCGGCGGCGCGCCTCCAGCACCCGGGTCGGCTCGCTGGCGTCGTCGGCCAGGTAGGCGATCGGGGCGTAGCTCTCTTCGTTGTCGTCGGTCTGCGGGTCCAGCGCCACATCGCCGCCCGACAGCCGGGTTTCCATTTCGATCACCTCGGCCGGCTTGACGTTGAGCTTGGCGGCCATCTGCGCGACCTCGGCCGACGACAAGGTGTTGCGGTGGGCGTCGGCATCGCTGGCGCCGCTCTTGAAGCTCTGCTTCATCGAGCGCAGGTTGAAAAACAGCTTGCGCTGCGCCTTGGTGGTGGCCAGCTTGACCATGCGCCAGTTCTTGAGGATGTACTCGTGGATCTCGGCCTTGATCCAGTGCAGCGCGTAGCTCACCAGCCGCACGCCCTGGTCCGGGTCGAAGCGCTTGACGGCCTTCATCAGGCCGATGTTGCCCTCCTGGATCAGGTCGCCGTGCGGCAGGCCGTAGCCCAGGTACTGGCGCGAGACCGACACCACCAGCCGCAAATGCGACAGCACCAGACGACCGGCCGACTGCACGTCGGCCTCGTCGCGCAGGCGGCGGGCAAACTGCTGCTCTTCCTCGGACGTCAGCATCGGCAACCGGTTCACGGCCGAGATGTAGGCATCCAGGTTGCCGAGCGAGGGCACCAGGGCCCAAGGGTCACGGATGGACAGCGCAGCGGAGGGCGAAGACAGGTTCATGGTGGGGTCTGAGTGACCTCGGGGGCTTTGGTTCCGGGAATATTAGCACTCTCTGCAGATGAGTGCCAAAAGCTTGGCGGTGACCTTGCCGTGATGGGTTTCACCGTCGCCATCGATGGCATCCGCCAGCGCATGCTGCGGGTCTTGAGCGGAGACTTTGGCGGCGTGGTGCCTTTTGCAAACAGCCGCGCACCCATCCGCGGCCCTTCAGCCGAACCGTGTGTCCATGGCCTCCAGCTGTTCGTCCAGCACCGCCAGGAAGCCCGTCAGGTTCAGCGGTTTGGTGAGGTAGTGCCGGGCCCCGGCGGCCAGCGCGTCCTCGACGCGGCCCGGGGTGGCGTCGGCCGAGACCACCACCACGGGGATGTCGGCACAGGCCGGGTCGCGCTGCAACTGGCGCAGCAACTCCAGCCCGTCCACGTCGGGCAGGTGCATGTCCAGCAGGATCAGGTCGGGCCGCTGCTGGCGCACTGCCTGCAGGCCGTCCAGGCCCAGCGTGGACACCGCAAGCGTCACCTGGGGCCGCTGCGCCAGCATGCCGCGCATCACCTCGACATTGGTCTCGTTGTCCTCGATGTAGTGCACCAGCCGGTGGCGGTAGCGTGTGGCGCTGGTCTCGGGGGTGGCCTCGCCAGCATCGACGCCGGTCTCGGCCTCGGCGGCCGGCAGCGTCAGCACGAAGGTGGCGCCCTGGCCGGGGCCGGCGGGGCGTTCGGCATGCAGGTCGCCGCCCATCAACTCGGCCAGCCGGCGGCTGATCACCAGGCCGATACCGGTGCCCTCGGTGTCACTGCTCTCGCGGCCCAGGCGGTTGAAGGGCTGGAACAGCTCAGCCATCTGGGCCGGGCTCAGACCCAGGCCGGTGTCGAGCACCCGCACCTCGAGCCGGTTGTCGGCAACGCGCCGGGTGCTGACCTCGACCCGACCGCCGGGGGTGTTGTATTTGACGGCGTTGGACAGCAGGTTGCTGATGACCTGCTTGAGCCGGGTCTCGTCGCCCAGCACATGCTGCGCATCGCCTGCCAGCTGCACCTGCAGCGTGATGCCGCGCCGCACAGCGGCCGGCTCGACCATCGCCACGCAATGCGCCACCAGCGGCCCCAGGTCGACCGGTGCCAGGCTCATACGCATCATGCCGGCGTCGATGCGCGACAAATCCAGCGTGTCGTTGATCATCTCCAGCAGGTGCCAACCCGCCTTGAGCACCTGCGCCACCCAGGCCATCTGGTGCGGCGCCAGCGCGGGCCGGCGGTCCAGGTCGAGCAGCTGGGCAAAGCCCAGCATGGCGTTGAGTGGCGTGCGCAGCTCGTGGCTCATGCGGGACAGGAACTCGTTCTTGGCCCGGTTGGCGGTTTCGGCCTGGTGGCGGCCGAGCTCGGCGTCTTCGCGCAGGCGCCGCTCGGTGATGTCCTCGACCACCGCCACCAGCCGCTGCGGCTGGCCGTCGGGGCCGCGCAGCGCGCTCAGGTTCATCTGCACCCAGAGAATCTGGCCGTCGCCACGCCGCAGCCGGCTGCGGCGTTGCACCATCGGCAGATCGCCCTGCAACAGTCGGGCCAGTTCGTGCGCGGTAGCACTGCGGTCGTCGTCGAGCGTCAACTCGCCCAGGGTGTGCCGGGCCAACTCGTCGGCGCTGTAGCCGATCATCTCGCGCAGCTTGGGGTTGGCATCACGCACCCGGCCCGCCAGGTCGGTGTAGATGATGCCGATAGGCGCCTGGTCGAAGATGTTTCGAAAACGCTGCTCGCTTTCGCTCAGCGCGCTGTCGGCGCGCTGGCGCTCGGCCACCTCGCGTTGCAGGTCCTGGGTGCGGGCGTCCACCGCGGCTTCGATGCGCCGGGTGCGGCCGGTCACCATCAGCAGCAGCGCGGCCAGCATCGCGGCCGACAACAGGCCGACGGTGGAGAACAGCCAGGCGTTGGCAAAACCGGCGTCGGGCACGTCGCCCAGCCCGGCATCGACACGCAGCAACCAGCGCTGTCCGGCAAAGTCGATCGGCCGTTCATGGTGCAGCGCAGCGGGGGCCGCGGTATTGCAGCCGTCGGGGCCGGCCAGCCGATTCGGGCTGGCGCTGCCGGCGGTTTGCTCGAGCAGGCACCAGCGCAGGTAGGCCGGCGCATCGTGCAAGGCCGCGGTCACCGACTGCTGCATGCGCAGCGACACAAACACCACCCCGCTGAGTGCGGCAGGGCGCTGCGCCGGTGACGGCTGGCCGCTGTTGGGGTCCCCTGACGGCGTACCGCGTGTTGCCCGGTAGAGGGCGCGGTAGACCACCACACCGGCCTGGTTTTCGCGCTCCTGGGTGAGCCGGAAGCCAGTGGTGGCGGCAGGTGTGTCGTCACGGGCACTGCGCAGGATGGCGTCGCGTGCCGCTGCAACCGACAACGCGTTCAGGCCCAGCGCCGCCTGATTCGGCGCCATCGGCTCGACAAAGCGGATGGCGACCACATCCGGGTCGGCGGTGGCAGTGGCCAAACGGTCGAAGACCCGGTACGGCCGACCGGATTGGCGCGCCACCCGGGCCTCGAAGCGTGTCAGGTCGGCCCGCGCCACACGCTCGCTGAAGCCCATCGCCTGCAGATGGATCGGCAGCGCCAGCCAAGGTGCGGACACCCGGCGCATCTCGTTGTCCGAGACTTCCTGCGATCCGATGAACAGGCCGTGTATCGCCTCCAGCGCATACAGCGACTGGCGCATTTCGGCGTCCAGCGTGGCGCCCATGGTGGCGGCGTCGCGCAAGAAGCTGTGCTGGCTGCGCTCGGTGTCCCAACGTGTCACCAGCCCGGTGGCGCCCGCCAACAGCGCCGTGGCCACCAGCAGTGGCAGGCCCAGCGTGATGCGCCGGGCGGCCCAGTCGGCGCGCGGCCGGCCGATCAGCGTGAGGGCGATGGGCGCACCGATCAGCACCCCCAGCGTGTCGCCACCCCACCAGGTCCACCAGGTGAAGGCCCGGGCGCCGGCCGGCACCACACCCGCGACCGCCAAGGCCAGCGTGGACAGCGACGCGTTGACGGTGCAGGCCAGCAGGCCGCCCAACAGGCAGAACGCGGCGACGTCGCGGGGTTCGCCCAGCACCAGCGGGCCCCGCACCCGCCAGCGCACCAGCGCCGTGCCGATGCCGGCCTGCAGTGCCGCACCCACCCCGGTGACCAAGGGCACCAGCAGCCCGGCCAGGTCGGCCAGCCCGCGCAGGGGGGTTAGCGGCGCATTGGCCGCCATGGCGCCGAGCGCCACGCCAGGCAGGGCGCGCCAGCCGTAGACC
This sequence comes from Burkholderiales bacterium, assembly GCA_038316145.1. GTDB lineage: Bacteria > Pseudomonadota > Gammaproteobacteria > Burkholderiales > Burkholderiaceae_C > Pseudaquabacterium. The sequence goes on along the minus strand of JBBQAH010000035.1, from coordinate 7,477 downwards.
AGGGTCGCCGCCAGTGCCAGCCCCGCGCTGGGGTAGAGCGGTGAGGCATAGCCGGGCGGGATCGCCAGCAGCAGTGCCACCTTGCCCACCAGGAAGTAGCCCAGCGCTGTCAGCAGCACCGGCCAGAGCAGGCCACCGCGTTGGCGCGCGGGGTCGGGTCCGTCCGCAGCGCCGCCCGTCTCCCCAGCGCCACCTGAAGTGACAGCGCCAGCCCAACCCTCTTGGCTTGGTGTTGCGGTCAAGGTGGACTTATGGCCCCGTGATGTCATCGGGCTCCCGGCAGCCTGCGCTGCAGTGGTGGGGCGGGCAGGGGATTCATCCCGCCAGTGTGCGTCAGACGTTGAACAGGAAGTTCAGCACGTCACCGTCCTTGACGACGTATTCCTTGCCTTCGGCCCGCATCTTGCCGGCGTCCTTGGCGCCTTGCTCGCCCTTGAAGGCGATGAAGTCGGCGTAGGCGATGGTCTGGGCACGGATGAAACCACGCTCGAAATCGGTGTGGATCACGCCGGCGGCCTGCGGCGCGGTGTCGCCGACATGGATGGTCCAGGCGCGCACCTCCTTGACACCGGCGGTGAAGTAGGTCTGCAGGCCCAGCAGCTTGAAGGCAGCGCGGATCAGCCGGTTCAGGCCGGGCTCGTCCTGGCCCATCTCGGCCAGGAACATCGTGCGGTCTTCATCGGCCATCTCCGACAACTCGGCCTCGGTCTTGGCGCAGATCGCCACCACCGGCGCGTTTTGCAGGGCGGCGTAGGCGCTCAGGCGGTCCAGGAACGGGTTGCCCACAAAACCGTCCTCGGCCACGTTGGCCACGAACATCGCCGGCTTGGCGGTGATCAGGCACAGCGGTTTCAAGATCACCCGCTCTTCCTTGCTGAAGTCGATGCCGCGCACCGGCTGGGCCTGGTCCAGCGCGGCCTGGCATTTCTCCAGCACCTTGACCAGCGCCGCAGCCTCCTTGTCGTTGCCCGAGCGGGCGGCCTTGACGTAGCGGTGCAGGCTTTTTTCGACCGTGGACAGGTCGGCCAGGCAGAGCTCGGTCTGGATCACCTCGATGTCGTTGATCGGGTCGATGCGGCCGGCGACGTGGATCACGTTCTCGTCCTCGAAACAGCGCACCACGTTGATGATGGCGTCGGTCTCGCGGATGTGGCTCAGGAACTTGTTGCCCAGGCCCTCGCCGGTGCTGGCCCCGGCCACCAGGCCGGCGATGTCGACAAACTCGACGATGGCCGGCACCTCGCGCTCGGGCTTGACGATGGCGCTCAAGCTCGCCATGCGCGGGTCGGGCAGTTCCACCACGCCGACATTGGGCTCGATGGTGCAGAACGGGTAGTTCTCGGCAGCGATGCCGGCTTGGGTCAAGGCGTTGAAAAGGGTGGACTTGCCCACATTGGGCAGGCCCACGATGCCGCATTGCAGGCTCATAAGGGGCTTTCTAGACAGGGAAGGGCGGCAAGGGCCCGCGGCCGGCAAGCTGGGGATGCACGCCGGCGGCGCCGCCTCGAACCCGGTATGTTATTCGGCCGATCGGTTGTCACCCTGGCTTTCTACAATGCAAGCCATGACAACCCTCGATGTGTGCATCCGCGGCCACGGTGCCGTGGGCCTGGCGTTGGCGCTGGCCTTGGCGCGGCAGGGGCTGCAGGTCGGCCTGGTTGCGGCCGGTGCTGGCGCCGGTCCTGGCGCGGGCCCGGTCAACGCCGCCGGCGCTGGCGGGGTCGCCCCCGCGCCGGACGTGCGTGCCTACGCCCTGAACGCCGCCTCACGCCGCCTGCTGACCGACCTGCGGGTCTGGGACGCGCTGCCGGCCGATGCCGTGACGCCGGTGGACGACATGCACATCGAGGGCGACGGCCCCGGTGGGGCCATCGATTTTTCGGCCTGGCGCCAGGGCACCGAGGCCCTCGCCTGGATCGTCGATGCCGCCGCGCTGGACGCCGCGCTGCACACCGCGGCGCGGTTTGCGCCCCACCTGGCCTGGGTGGCTGATGGCGCGCCAGAGGCGGCCAGCGCCGCGCTGACGGTGCTGGCCGAGGGCAAGACGTCCGCCACCCGGCAGGCGCTGGGCGTGCGGTTTGACCGCCACGCCTACGGCCATACCGCGCTGGCGGCGCGCCTGGTGTCCGACACGCCGCACCTCAACCTTGCGCGGCAATGGTTTCGCTCGCCCGACGTGCTGGCGCTGCTGCCGTTCGACCGGCCCCAGCCCGGGCGCAGCTGCGCGCTGGTCTGGTCGCTGCCCACTGACCGCGCCCAGGCGCTGCTGGATGCGCCGGTGGCCGAGTTCGAGGCCGCGCTGAACGAGGCCACCTCAGGCGCTGCCGGCACGCTGCAACTGGCCGGCGAGCGTGCCGCCTGGCCGCTGGCACTGGCCCAGGCCGACCGGCTGTGCGGCCCGGGCTGGGTGCTGGTGGGTGATGCCGCCCACCTGGTGCACCCGCTGGCCGGCCAGGGCTTGAACCTGGGCCTGGCCGACGTGGCCGCGCTGGCGCGTCAGATCGCGGCCCGCGAGGCCTGGCGCAGCCTGGGCGACGACACCCTGCTGCGCCGTTACGTGCGTGAGCGTGCCGGCCCGACCCGGGCGATGGCGCTGCTGACCGACGGCCTGCTGCACCTGTTTGCCCAGCCCCAGCCCGGCCTGCGGGAACTTCGCAACCGCGGCATGACTCTGCTCAACCACCTGACTCCGATCAAGCGCCTGCTGACCCAGCGTGCGCTCGATGCCTGATTTTCACGCTGGACGTTACCCTGGACCCCCGATGACCCTTTCCACGCCCAAGCTCGCCCGCGTCACCCACACCCTGTTGACCGCGCTGCTGGCCGGCCTGATCGGCGGCGCCGCGCTGGCCGACGAGGCGGCGATCCGCAAGAACCTGGCCGAGCGTCTGCCCAACTTCCCGAAGATCGACGAGGTCATCAAGACGCCGATGGCCGGCCTGTACGAGGTGCGCCTGGGCACCGACATCGTCTACACCGACGAGAACGGCAACTACCTGATCCAGGGCGCGCTGATCGACACCAAGAGCAAGGCCGACCTGACCCAGGCCCGCATCGACAAACTCACCGCGATCGACTTTGCCAGCCTGCCGCTCAAAGACGCGGTGCTGGTCAAGCAGGGCACCGGCGCCCGCAAGCTGGTGGTGTTCGGTGACCCGAACTGCGGCTACTGCAAGCGGCTGGAAAAAGACCTGCTGGCGCTCAAGGACGTGTCGATCTACACCTTTCTCTACCCGATCCTGGGGCCCGATTCCACCGCCAAGTCCAAGGACATCTGGTGCGCCAAAGATCCTGGCAAGGCCTGGCGCAGCTGGATGGTGGACGGCCAGGCGCCGGCCAAGGTGATGGGCGCCTGCGATGCCGGCGCCTTGGACCGCAACACCGAGATGGGCCGCAAGTACAAGGTGCAGGGCACGCCCGCGCTGGTGTTCGAGGACGGCAGCCGCGCGCCCGGCGCGATCCCGGCCGCGCAGATCGAGTCCCGCATGGCGGCTGCGGCCAAGAAGGGCTGATCAAGCGCTGATCGAGCGGACCGCACCAACGCCCCCGTGCGTGCAGGGGCGGCGCTATCTCCGGGCCGTGTGCGCAGCCCGGTCCGCGGCGACAATCGCCGGCCATGAGCCACGCCGCCCCGGTCTACCAGCCCCCGTTGTCCGACACCGCCCGCATGCTGGGCCACCTGGGGCTTGTGCCCTTTGCGCTGGGCGCGGCGCTGGTGTGGATAAGGCTGGCGCCCGACCTGCATGCCTTTGTCACGCTGGCCTTGTCGGCCTACGCTGCGATCATCGTGTCGTTCCTGGGTGGCATCCATTGGGGCCTGGCGTTTCGCCTCTCGGCGCCGCCGGCCTCGCTGTTCATCTGGGGCGTGGTGCCGTCGCTGGTGGCATGGCTGGCGGTGCTGATGCCGCCCTATGCCGGCCTGGTGCTGCACGGTGTGATGCTGTTGGTCTGCTATGCGGTGGACCGCCGCGTCTACCCGGTGCAGGGCGTGGCCCACTGGCTGACCTTGCGCTTTCGCCTGTCCACGGTGGCGTCGCTCTGCTGCTTCCTGGGTGCTGCCGGCACCTGATCGGCCTGGACGCGCATGCGATCCCGCTCACAGCACCGGTCAGCGGCAATGACAACCTCAAGCGCAACCCCCAAACACGCCAGGCCACCGATGATCCTCTACCGCGTCGAGCTCGACGACCTGCACAGCCACCACTACCAGGTCACGCTGACGGTGCCCAGGCCGGCGGCCGAGCAGCAGCTGGCGTTGCCGGTGTGGATTGCCGGCAGCTACATGGTGCGTGAGTTCGGCCGCCACCTGTCCGGCCTGACGGCGCAGCAGGCGCAGCGTGAGCTGGCTGTCGAGCAACTCGACAAGACACGCTGGCAGGTGCGCTGCAGCGGGCGCGGCGCGCTGGTGCTGCGCTACCGGGTGTATGCCTTCGACACCTCGGTGCGGGCGGCGTTTCTGGATGCCGCACGGGGGTTTTTCAACGGCAGCAGCCTGTGCCTGCGGGTGCTGGGCCGCGAGCAGGGGCTGCACCGGCTGCAACTGGGCCGTTTGCCGCCGGGCTGGCAGGTTGCCACAGCGATGGCACCCACTATCAAACCGGCAACGGCCCAGGCCAGCACCCCGGGCAGTCTGGCCCTGGCGTTTGACGCCGCCAACTACGACGAGCTGGTGGACCACCCGGTCGAGCTGGGCCGGTTCTGGCGCGCAAGCTTCCAGGCCGGTGGGGTGCCGCACGACCTGGTGGTGGCCGGCGCCTTGCCGGGCTTCGACGGTCAGCGCCTGTTGGCGGATACCCGGCGCATCTGCGCGCAGCAGATCGCGCTGTGGCACGGCGGCCAGCCCGGCGGTGAGCCGAACAGCCCGCCACCTTTCCAGCGCTACGTCTTTTTGCTCAACGCGGTGGCCGACGGCTACGGCGGGCTGGAGCACCGCGCCAGCACCGCGCTGATCGCCGCCCGGCGCGACCTGCCGCGCGAGCGGGTGGACCCGCTGGCCAACGGCGATGGCTATGTCACGCTGCTGGGCCTGATCAGCCATGAGTACTTCCACACCTGGAACGTCAAGCGCCTCAAACCGGCCGAACTGGTGTCGCTGGACCACCAGCAAGAAAACTACACCCGGCTGCTGTGGTTTTTCGAGGGCTTCACCTCCTACTACGACGATCTGATCTTGCTGCGCTGCGGCCTGATCGACGCCGCGCGCTACCTCAAGCTGCTGGCCAAGACGCTCAATGCGGTGGCGGCCACGCCGGGCCGGGCGGTGCAAAGCGTCGCACAGTCCAGCTTCGACGCCTGGGTCAAGTACTACCGAACCGACGAAAACACGCCCAACGCCACCATCAGCTACTACCTCAAGGGCGCGCTGGTGGCGCTGGCCTTCGACCTGACATTGCGCGGCGAAGGCGCCAGCCTGGACGAGGTGATGCGCGGGCTGTGGCAACGCGCTGGCGGCGCCGGGTCGGGTGCGGCGGGCGCTGCGGGTGCGGCATGTACCGGCGACCGGCCCATCACCGAGCAGGACATCGCCGCCGTGCTGGCCAAAGTCGCTGGCCGGCCGCTGGCCGATGAGCTGCGCGACTGGGTGCATGGCACCGACGAGCTGCCGCTCGCCGACCTGCTGCAGGCCGCCGGCGTGCAACTGCGGCCCGAGCGCAGCGGTTTTGCCGCCGCGCTGGGCCTGCGGCTGAGCGAAGGGCCGGTCAGCGGCGTGCAGGTCAAATCGGTGCTGGACGGCGGTGCGGCGGCCCTGGCAGGCGTGTCGGCAGGCGACGAGTTGCTGGCGGTGGACGGCTGGCGCATCCGCCGGCTCGACGAGGCCTTGTCCTGGGTGGCACGCGACCAGGCGTTCGACGTGCTGCTGGTGCGCGACCAGCGGGTGATGACGCTGCGCCTGCGGCCCGACATGGCGGCGTCGCTGGCCGATACCGTGTCATTGCACCTGCAGGACAAGCCGGGCCGGGCGGTGGCCAGCCGCCGCCGCGCCTGGCTCGGGGCCTGAGGTGGCGCCGCCCGCAGCCGGCGGGCAGGCGGCCGGCGGCAAGCAGCGGGCCGGGCGTTCGCTGACGTGGCGACGGCGTGCCGGCGTCTGGGCATTGACCCTCGCCGTGGTGGGCCTGCACTTCTGGCTGGCCAACCGCGTGCTGGAGCAGCGCATGGGCTGGGGCTCGGGCGACAAGCCACCGCCGCGCATCGAGGTCGCTTTTGTGCGAGAGCTGGCCGCCGCAGCACCGCCCGCTGCCGTCGCGCCCGCGCCACCACCCGCCCCGCCGGCCCGGCTGCCGGCGCTGGCAGCGCGGGCAAAGGCGGCCGCGTCTGCGCCAGCAGCGGCCAGCGAGCCGGCTGCGGCGGCCGCACCGGCTGCGTCGGGCGCGCTGCCGGCCCTGGCCGATGCCGAGCCGCCATCCCCGCTGCCGGCCTTGGCCCTGCCGCCTGCCGAGTTGCCTGCGGCCCTGGCCGCCGCTGCGGCCTCCATGCCGGCCGCCACACCCCCGGCCACACCCCCGGCCACACCCGCCGCCACACCCGCCGCCCCATCCGCCGTCGCAGCCACCGCCGCTGTCCCACCCGCCGCCGCAGCCACCGCCGCTGTCCCAGTCACAGCAGCGGCCTCCGCCGCCCGCTTCGACTGGCCGCCATCCACCCGCATGAACTACCGGCTCAGCGGCAACTACCGTGGCCCCATCGACGGCGACGCGCAGGTTGAATGGCTGCGTGAGGGCAGCCGCTACCAGGTGCGCATGTCCACCTCGATCGGGCCGTTGCTGTCGCGTTATATCAGCAGCGAGGGTGAGCTGACCGAGACCGGACTGGCGCCGCGCCGCTTCGATGGCGAGCAAAAAGTGCTGTTCCGCGCGCCCAGGCGCTGGTCGCTGCGCTTCGGGCCCGAGCGCATCCTGCTGGCCGACGGCCGCGAGATACCCACCCTGCCGGGTGCGCAGGACGAGGCCAGCCAGTTTGTGCAGCTCACCTGGCTGTTCACCACCCGGCCCGAGCGGCTCAAGGTGGGCCAGTCCATCGAGATCCCGCTGGCCGTCACCCGGTCGCTGGACCGCTGGATCTACGACGTGGTGGGCGAGGAGTTGTTGCAGTTTCCGTTCGGTGCGGTGGCCACTTTCCACGTCAAGCCGCGCCGCGAGGCCACCGGCGGCGACCTGAGCGCCGAGATCTGGTTTGCTCCCACCTTGCAGTACCTGCCGGTGCGCATCCTGATCCGCCAACAGCAGGAGAGCTGGGTCGATCTGACGCTGGAGCGCCCGCCGCTGCAGGCGGCTGATGCAGTGCGCTGACATCGGTCTGCGGGGTTTGCAGCAGGCACGGCGGTTTGCGGTAGATTGCCGGCTGCTGCCCGGTGATTGCCGGCCCAAAAACGCCCACCCTGCCAACCTGACACCCACCATGACCTACGACAACATCCTGACCGACGTGCGCGGCGACGGCGCACTGCGCACCGGCCTGATCACGCTGAACCGGCCCAAGG
>JBBQAH010000430.1:0-1723 GCA_038316145.1 Burkholderiales bacterium | reverse complement strand
CGCATGCAGTGACTGCTGTTGCTGCTGCCGGTGGGGGTTTGAGGCGTCTCGGTTTGTTCGTCAACTCGTGGTTGACCAGTGAGCGCTCGCTCGTGTCAGACGTCGCGTGTCTGCGATATGCATTGACACAGTAGGCTAATTTTGGAGAGCACCGGTAATACGAGTTGACTTTCCTCCTATAAAGTGTGATGAGAGTGCGGAAGTTAAAGTTATTACCGGTATATACGGCGTACAATGCAGACAATTTCACATATCTTTATTTATAATGATAAATGAAACTATTATACCGAATTCATTAAACGAGACTAAGGATGGCATTTTAGTGATCAAGTTAAAAGAATATCATACTCTTCTGATAGTATATGTGCATAGTACGTTTTTACAAAGACGGTACATTATCATCGTTAATATGTAAGACTAAATTAGAGATAATGTAGACCGAAATTAAAGTATGCAGAATTACAGATAAAAAAATGTTAATTATATAATAGTCAGCTAGACACCGTACATCTGAAATGAAAAATAGGCAAAACTGCGAAAGATATCGGCATAGTGGTATCAGTGTATATACTGCAGCTAGCTGTAGGCAATTATCAGGAAATCGAACGAATTGATCTGCTTAGCTAGAAATAGGTAAAAAGTGTTGTTATTTAAAAAAAGTACATATCATCTAATCCTGTAATGTGATGATTACTCATGATCATGTACTGCTATGAGCATATAATTAAAGACAATTCCACTGGACAGATAAACATCCAGCTTACGGACTATACTGCAATGGCATATACATACCTCTAGTTACATACAGTGTCTGTTGGCAAATATTCTGATATCCTAACAGAGAAAACTATCTAAACCTAACATATAACTGTTTCTTTCTTCGTGCCCCTGTTTTTATCGGAAAATATGCAAGGTTTTATTTTATAATAATATACAGTAATTGTTAATGTGCCGTACGCACATATACAGCAACTACACCGTACAACGTTGTCCGAAATAAGGCAGAAATATTGGGTGGATGCAACAAAACCAGAAGCTCTGACAATTAAATTGCTTTATAGGAGAGCAGGGAAAGTACGCATTAATAGTTGATAGCCACAGAACAACAGTAATTTTTTTTATAGTAGGTATGCTTTTAATAATGAAACAGTAAATCTAAGGGATCAATGCTCTTCGTTCAAAGTTCAAACAAAGTTCGGAGGTGCGGAAGTTTTACTGGTCTATCTGCATGTACCGTATCTGTGTATTTTTCACCGGTGTCGGATGAATAGCGCGCAATAAATGTGAATTACGTGCGAGACAACGGCGCCTCGCATTGTTGAATAACAATTACACACCTCTGACTAGTTATACGAAACAATATAATTATTGGATGCTGGGTAAAAAATGTGTACATCCATCTGCATCTGCATGGTGAGGAATTCGAATTAATTTATATAATACTCAATCCACTGAATTACCTTTTGTTTTTTTTATCGCTTTTCGAAATTTTCGCAACTTAATCGTTTGATTAGGTATATACTGTAGCAAGAATCTGAAATCATGTACGATCATGAATTTTTCTTTTCAACGGCATCGACTTACAGAACTATCACATGTAACGTAAACTTCTCTATATATTAAAAATATATCGTAGTTGCTAACTTTGACAAATGGTAACGTTCAATTATTTAACCATAAAAAATAGATTCATCACCACAAAAACTGTAAAGGTTTTATAGTC
>JBBQAH010000221.1:0-3354 GCA_038316145.1 Burkholderiales bacterium | reverse complement strand
CTCATTGAGCCAGGGCTTGGGATATTGCGAAGCGGGTGTGATCGTCTCGCGTCAGATGAACCCGAAGCCTCGTTGACCTTGCCCACCTGATCCTCCCTTTGGGATCAGGAATGCGGTTCACGGCCCCGCAACGGACACCCTCCCCCCCTGCGTTTCCCCATGCCCCCTCGCCTGCCGGCCCAGTTCTGGTTGATGAAGAGCGAGCCCAGCGAGTGCTCGATCAACGACCTGGCCGCAGCGCCTGGCCAGACCGTGCCCTGGATCGGCGTGCGCAACTACCAGGCCCGCAACTTCATGCGCGACTCGATGCGCCCGGGCGACGGCGTACTGTTCTACCACTCGTCCTGCGCCGAGCCCGGCATCGCCGGCCTGGCCGAGGTGGCCGGCCCGGCCTACCCCGACGCCACCCAGTTTGATCCCGCCAGCCCGTATTTCGACGCCAAAGCCACGCCTGCCGCACCGCGCTGGCTGCATGTCGATGTGCGGCTGGTGGCCAAGACGCGGCTGCTGAGCCTGCGCGAGATGCGCCAACGGCCCGAGCTGGCCGGCATGCTGCTGCTCAAACCCGGCAACCGGCTGTCGATCACGCCGGTGAGCATTGCCGAATGGTCCGCGCTGCAGCCGCTGCTGGCCGGCGCGCCCGCCTGATGGGCTTTCTCGACGCTACCCTGGTGGCCGAGCTGCTGCTGCTGGGCGCCTGCACCGGCTACCTGGCCGGCCTGCTGGGCGTGGGCGGCGGCATGTTGATGGTGCCGTTTTTGACGCTGATCTTCAGCCACCGCGGCATCGCGCCCGGGCTGGCGGTGAAGATGGCGATCGCCACCTCGATGACCACCATCCTGTTCACCTCGGTGGCCAGCGTGCGGGCCCACCACCGCCGCGGCGCGGTGCGCTGGGATCTGGTGCGCCGGCTGGCACCGGGCATCGTGGTCGGCGGGCTGGTGTCGGGCGCGGGCGTGTTCTCCTTGCTCAAGGGCACGGCGCTGGCCGTGCTGTTTGCGCTGTTCGTGGGTTTTTCGGCCACCCAGATGCTGATCAACCGCAAGCCCAAGCCCAGCCGGCAGATGCCCGGACCGATGGGCGCGGGCGCGGCCGGTGGTGTGATCGGCCTGGTGTCGGGGCTGGTGGGCGCGGGCGGCGCCTTCATCTCGGTGCCGTTCATGACCTGGTGCAACGTGGCGATGGCCAATGCGGTGGCCACCAGTGCGGCACTGGGATTCCCGATCGCGCTGGCCAACACCGTGGGTTACCTGATTGCGGGCCGGAACCTGCCACCCGCCGCTCCCGGCGCGGTGGGCTACCTGATGCTGCCGGCGCTGGCCGTGATTGCCGCGGCCAGCGTGCTGACCGCGCCGCTGGGCGCACGCCGGGCCCACGCGATGGATACCCGCCAGCTCAAGAAAGTGTTTGCCACGCTGCTGTATGGCCTGGCGACTTACATGATCTGGCAGGCGTTTGCTGGCCGTTGATGGCCCGCGCCACCCGCCAACACCGGCAAAATTTCAAGGAAGAGCCATGAAATGGATGCGTTACACCCACGCCGGTGTCGAGGGTTTTGGCCTGCTCGACGGCGATGCGGTGCAGCTGCATGAAGGCGACATGTTCCAGCAACCCCGGCCGACTGGCGCCCGCCTGCCGCTGGCCGACATCGCCTGGCTGGCACCGTGCCGGCCCGGCAAGATCATCGGGCTGTGGAACAACTACCGCGCCGCCGCCGAGAAAAACGGCTGGGCCCGGCCGGCCGAGCCGCTGTACTTTCTCAAGGCCAGCAGCAGCGTGACGGCGCACCTGGCCACCATCCCCGCACCCTTTGCCCACGACGGCCGGGTCGTCTACGAGGGTGAGCTGGCCATCGTGATCGGCCGCACCACCCGCACTGTCGCGCCGGCTGATCCTGTGCGGCACCTCGCTGGGCGCCTTGCCGATGAAGCCGGGCACGGTGGTCGAGGTGGTGATCGACGGCATCGGCACGCTGCGCAACACCTACGCAGCGCCGGCTGCGGCCTGAGGCCGGTCAGCCGGTCGGTACGGCAAACCGGCGAACCCGCCGCAGTCAGCTGGGTTGCACGGCCAGCCTGCCGTTTTGCCGCGCCAGGGTTTGGCCCAGCAGGCTGGTGACGGCATAGACCGCCTCGATGTTGGGCGTCGGCGTGGCGGTGATGCGGCCCAACTCGACCACCGCGCCCACCAGCGCCTCCAGCTCCAGCGCCCGGCCGTGCTCCACGTCCTGCAGCATCGAGGTCTTGTGCGCACCCACCGCCTCGGCGCCGGCCAGCCGCTGCGCCAGCGTGATCTTGAACTTGACGCCCAGCGCTTCGGCCACCGCCTGGGCCTCGGTCATCATGCGCTCGGCCAGCGTGCGGGTCAGCGGAAACCGGCAGATGTCGGCCAGCGTGGCATGGGTCAGCGCCGAGATCGGGTTGAAGCTCAGGTTGCCCCAGAGCTTGACCCACAGCTCGGCCCGTATGTCGCGGGACACCGGCGACTTGAAACCGGCCCGCATGAAGGCCGCCGACAGCAACTCGATGCGCTCGCTGCGGCTGCCGTCCAGTTCACCCAGCGTGAAACGGTTGCCCTCGATCACCCGCACCAGGCCCGGCTCCAGCAACTCGGCCGCCGGGTAGACCACGCTGCCGATCAGGCGATCGACCTCGATCTGCGCGGCCAACGCACCGTCCGGATCGACGCTGGTCACGGCCAGGCCCTGGTAGGGCCCGGCCAGCTTCTGGAAGTACCACCAGGGCACGCCGTTGATCATCGTCACCACCAGGGTCTGCGGACCGAACAGGCTGCGCAGCGCCGGCAGCAATTCGCGCAGCTGGTGCGCCTTGACGGTCAGCAGCACAGCGTCTTGCGGGCCGGCATCGGCCATGTTTTCAACTGCACGCACGTTGGGCGCGTGCAGCGTGCTGCCGTCCTCCAGGATCAACCTGAAGCCCTGGGCCTGGATCGCCGCCAGGTTGCGGTTGCGGGCGATGAACGTGACGTCCTCGCCGGCCACCGACAGCCTGGCGCCCAGGTAACCGCCGATGGCGCCAGCGCCGACGATGGCGATTTTCATGCGGAGTCCTTTGAGGTGCCGGCGCAGTCACGCCGCGAGTAACGCGCCGAGGCGCGGGCGCATCAGCCCAACCCGAGCTTGGCAGCCAGGCCGATACGCTGCAGCTTGCCGGTCGCGCCCTTGGGGATCTCGTCCATGAACAAAATTTTCTTGGGCACCTTGTAGTCGGCGGCGCGGGTGGCGACAAAGGCCTGCAGCTCTCGCTCGGTCGCGGCCTGGCCGTCACGCAGCACCACCACGGCGGCCACCTCCTCGCCCAGCTTGGGGTGCGGCATGCCGAAGCACACCACCTG
>JBBQAH010000512.1:0-2124 GCA_038316145.1 Burkholderiales bacterium | reverse complement strand
GCGTGTGTCGGACAAGCCTGCATACACGCGGTTTTCACTTCAAGATCCTTCAAAGGACGATCTTCTTTTTTAGCATTCAACTTTCCTTCCTGCAGACGTTGTACACAGAAACTGCATTTTTCCATTACGCCTCTTGAGCGCACAGTTACATCCGGGTTCAATACCATGCGGGTAAGATCTTCATTCAATTCTGTTGTTGCTTCAGAAATAATTCCACGCTGGTTGTCAGGAAAACTATCCGCCCCGTTATAATCGGCCCAGTTGAATCGGCGCACTTTATAAGGACAGTTATTCGCACAATATTTAGTACCGATACAACGGTTATAAATCATTTGATTAAGCCCTTCGCTGCTGTGATTGGTTGCAGATACCGGGCAAACATTTTCACACGGAGCGTTATCACAATGCTGGCAGAGCATCGGTTGAAAAACAATGTCAGGATTTTCAGGATCTCCCGTAAAATACCTGTCGATGCGAATCCATTGCATATCGTGAAATCTCGAAACTTCGTATTTACCAACGGTGGAAATATTATTTTCAGCAACACAGGCAACGGTACATGCCGAGCATCCAATACAGGTATTGAGGTCTATGCTCATTCCCCATTTTATTCCAGGCTTATCGTATGTGGGATACAAAGTTGCATCTGTTACAAAATTATCCCCGTATTTTTCAAGTTCCTCTTTTTCTTCCTCGTTCAATTTACCGGGATGCGAAATAAATTCGGTAAGCGTAGTTTCTCTTACGATAGGGCGTCCCTCTGTAAGATTGTGTGTTTGTGTTTGGGCTATAGGAAATGTATCCCCGGTTTTTTCGATGGTTACCGGCGCGGAATAAGTAACAGAATTTCCGTTAAATACCGCAAGAGGATATACATTTATACCTACACCGTTTGCTGCCCGGCCAATGAATTCCGCGGTTTTTTCTCTGTTGCTACTTTGCCTTCCATACCCCACAGCCATTGCAATTACATTTGGATGGGTGCCGGGAATGATAAGTACAGGCAGGACAATTGTCTTGCCATTGGAAGTAATTTTAATTGTAGGCTTATGAATATTTACTTCATATTTATCAGAATCCCTCCTGTTCAAAATATCTATGCCAAATAATGATTTTCCCATTTGCGGGGATATCATCGCATAATTGTCCCAGGTAGCTTTGGAAATGGGGTCGCTTACTTCCTGCAACCAGGCATTATTAGCACGGCTGCCGGTACCCAACGATACCTTCTCGTAAAGAACCATTTCAATATCGCCTTCTTTTATACTTCCGATTTTAGCAGCGGTGTCAGCAATATTTCCCGCGAATGTAGCTGAGCTCACTGCAATCCCGGCAACAGCCGGTGGAGGTGAAGGTTTTTTTGCAGTTGAATCTGTTGAGGCTGATGATTCGGCTACTCCCGCCGTGGCGGAAGTAAGATCATTTATGTTTACAAAAGCCGTTTGAGTTTTAAGTTGTGCGTTTTCAATGACACCATCCTGGAGAAACTTTTCGAAATTATTCAACCCGCCCAATTTTGTTATCCAGTAATTCCTGAAATATTCTTCGTATTCATTTGTATTGCCGGTAAGCGTTAAAAGAGAACTCTCAAATTGCCGTGTTTTGAATAAAGGATGAATCACGGGCTGAATCACGCTGATGTAACCAGCTTGCGGCTCAGCGTCGCCCCAGCATTCAAGCCAGTGATGCGATGGAATTATGTACTTGCAGAGCTCGGTGGTTTCATCCATTTTTTCACTGAACGAAACAGTAAGCGGGCATTTCTTTACACCTGTCGCGAATTTATCAGCGGCAAAAAAACTATATACGGGGTTTGCCCCATACACCAATAATGCTCCTACGTTTCCTGAATTAAGATCATCGGTAAGTGCCACCATATCAGCGTCTAACCCCTGACGGTAGTTCACCGGTGTATTCCAGTCAATAGTTTTTCCACCAGCACCTATTGCCTCGTTTATGGCGTTTACAATAATCTGAACATTTGGATCATTGCTGCCACACACCACCAATGCCGCCCCTTTGTTGGCTGCCAGTTCCGCGGCCGCTTTTTTAACGCCATCCGCAACTTTTCCTGAAATATTTTTTGTGGTGCCACCGCCTAAGGCTCCAAGCAACGCAAGAGCG
>JBBQAH010000137.1:0-8576 GCA_038316145.1 Burkholderiales bacterium | reverse complement strand
GGCTACGGCATGGCGCGTGCGCTGCTGGCGGCCGGTGCGTCGGTGGCGGTCTGGGGCTCGAACCCGGACAAGACGGCGCGCGCCAAGGCCACGCTGACCGAGGACTGCGGCGACGCCGCACGGGTGCACGCTTTTGTCTGCGACGTCGGTGACGAGGCGCAGATCGACAGCTCCTTTGCCGCCTCGGTGGCCGCCCTGGGCCGGGTGCACGCCTGTTTTGCCAATGCCGGGGTTGGCGGCAAGGGCACGCTGATGCAAGACATGAGCCTGGACGAGTTCCGCCGGGTGCAGCGCATCAATGTCGAGGGTGTGTTCCTGACCTTTCGCGCCGCGGCGCGCCACATGACCGAGCACGGCCAAGGCGGCTCGCTGGTGGCCACCGCCAGCACCGCGGCGCTGGAGGGTGCTGCGCGTGCCAGCCACTACGGCGCGTCCAAGGGCGCGGTGACGTCGTATGTGCGGGCGCTGGCGGTGGAGCTGGCGCGCCACCAGATCCGGGTCAACTCGATCCTGCCGGGCTGGATCGTCACCGACATGACCGAGCGCTCGGTCAACAACCCCAAGTTTGCCGACGCGGTGCTGCCGCGCATCCCGGCGCGGCGCTGGGGCCAGATCGACGACTTTGGCGGCATCGCGGTCTACTTGGCCAGTGATGCGTCCCGCTACACCACCGGCGAGCAGTTCACCATCGACGGCGGCTACACCAAGTTCTGAGCCGGGCTGTGCCGCTGAACCGGCCCGCCCAGCCCAGCGCGGCAGCGCGCTGCGCTTGCTGGACCGCGACGGCCAACCCGGCTCGCTGCAGGACTTCGAGGCCATCATCCGGGCCGCGGCGCCCCGCTCGGCCGCCGGCTCGGCGCCGCTGGAGGTGGGCGGTTCGGCCATCACGACGGTCATGCCCCGGGCCGGCAGGCGCCTGACTGTGGTCAGTCCCAGGCCCGACGCGCCGCCGCTGACACCGCACACACCAGCGACCCGCCTTGGCGCCAGCAGCTGGCGCTGGTTGCTCGCCCGCGCTGATGCCGGGCCTTGCCGGGCCTTGCCGGCGCATGCGTCACCTAAAATCCAGGGCTGTCCCGAACCTGCGTTGCCGAGGCCCGGTCAGCCAGCACCCGCCCGCCGCACAGGCCGGGCATTACCGCAACACGAGGGAGCATCCGCGATGGGCGCGCAGTGGAAAGCAAAGCACAAGGACCTGGCGGCCAACGCCAAGGGCAGGCTGTTTGGCAAGCTGGCCAAGGACATCATGATCGCCGCCCGCCACGGCGCCGACCCGACCGCCAACTCGCGGCTGCGGCTGGTGGTCGAGCAGGCGCGCAAGGTGTCGATGCCCAAGGAGACGCTGGAGCGCGCCATCAAGAAAGGCGCGGGCCTGACCGGCGAGGCGGTGCACTTCGAGCACGCGCTGTACGAGGGCTTTGCCCCGCACCGGGTGCCGGTGATGGTCGAGTGCCTGACCGACAACGTCAACCGCGCCGCGTCCGAGATGCGGGTGCTGTTCCGCAAGGGCCAGCTGGGCACGTCCGGGTCGGTGGCCTGGGATTTCGACCATGTCGGCATGATCGAAGCCGAGCCCGCGACGGCGGGTGCCGACCCGGAACTGGCGGCCATCGAGGCCGGCGCCCAGGATTTCGAGCCCGGCGAGGACGGCGTCACGGTGTTCCTGACCGACCCCGCCGATCTGGATCTGGTCAGCCGCGCGCTGCCGGCGCAAGGCTTCCACGTGCTGGCGGCCAAGCTGGGCTACAAGCCCAAGAACCCGGTAGACCCGGCCAGCCTGGATGCCGAGCAACTCGAGGAGGTGGAAACCTTTTTGGCCGCGCTGGACGCCAGTGAAGACGTGCAGCATGTTTTTGCCGGCCTGCAGGGCTGAGAGCCTGAGAGCCTGAGAGCATCCCAGGCTCTGAGTCCGCCTACCCCCGATGCCTGATTGAGCGACCCTGAAACGAGACTGCCATGACCGAAGCCGCCCCGCTGCCCACCCAGCCCCTCTTGCCTGATCGCCTGTCGGTCGATCCGCGCAGCCCACACCATGTTGCCGGGGTGTTCGAGCACGACATCGGCATCCGGTTCAACGGCCGTGACCGCGTCGATGTCGAGGAATACTGCATCAGCGAGGGCTGGATCAAGGTGCCCGCCGGCAAGGCCGTGAACCGCAAGGGCCAGCCCATGACCCTGCAGCTCAAGGGCAAGGTCGAGGCTTTTTACCGCTGACCCGACTGGCGCTGAGCCACCGGCGGGGCACCGCGCTGCAGCGCCCCCGGGCCAGGCTCAGTTGAGGTCCTTGTCTTTCCAGAACTTCGAGCCGCCCACGGCCAGGCCTGCGGCCACACCATTTTTGGTCAGGGTGAAGGTTTCTGCATCTTCCAGCGCCGTGGCACCCGCGCCGCCGCCGACCGATTTGTTGCCGGCGCCGGCGCTGACCGTCGCCTCGTTGGTCACCGTCCAGCCCTTGTCGATGAACTTGGTCATCGCCGCCGCCGTCTTGAAGACGATCAGCAGGTCGCTCTCGGTCGCGCTGATCTGCAGGCCGGCGCTGGCGGCCGCCACATCCATGAAGGTGTTTTTCTTGGTCTTGTTGTCATGCACCAGGCCCTTGCCGCCGGCGCCACCGATCAGGAAGCTCAGCCCGTAGGTGGTGAACACACCGTAGCCCGGCGCCTTGGCTACCGCGGCCTTCAGCTCCGGCCTGGCGGTGTAGAACTTGGTCAGCGCCGCTTCGGTAGATTTGATCACCTCGGCCTGCTTGCCGGCCTTGTCGGCGGCAAACGCACCGCTCGCCAACACCGACAGCGACAGCGACAGCGCAGCGATACCCAGCATCCGTCGAATCTTCATGAGACAGCTCCTCGCTTTTGGCTTGCCTGGCAAGCCGGGTGGTCCCGGCGAACCGGGTGTCGGATGGCGTGGGTGGGCGGCCTTGGCGGCTGCTCGTCAACGCGCGCGCCGGCTATAAACATATTGTGTGCAGGGTCTTTGACGCCGGCCAGGCTAGCGCAGCAATGCGGCCCGGATGCGCAGCACGGTGTCGTCGACCCTGGCGTGGGCGGACACCTCCAGCCCCAGCCCACGGGCAATGTGGTTGACCCGGGCCGGGTGCAAAGGCAGCCCGCCGGCATCGATCGCGGTGATCAGGTCCAGCGCACGCTGGCGCTCGGGGATGGGGGTCGGCCGCGGTTTCAGCCAGGACTTCAGCCAAGCCAGCAGCCGGGATCTGGAGGGTGGGGTCAAGGCGAGGTCGAGGCGGGTTGAAGGTGGCGCTGGGGCAGTGGGCAAAGGCTAACACCTGCCGCCGGACAAGACCGAAGCAGGACCCTTTCGTGACGACGGCGCGGGCGCCGGTTCCTAGAGTTCAGGGTGTTGACGGCGGGATCCCCAGCCGCCTGCCACCGGCCAAGCGCCCACCCCTGAAGGACCTGTACCCATGACCCGATCCCTGTTGTCCATTGCCCTGCTGATGCAGATCTCCGCCTGCGGCCTGCCGCCGGCCCAACCCACCGGGCCGGACGCGCCGTCCGCGACGGCATCGGCCTGGCCGGCGCCGCAAGCGCCTTTTGATGCCACGCCGATCACGCCGGTCGAGACCGTGGGCGCTGCATCCAACGACTGATCCGCGGTCGCCTTGCTGACCACCCCCGGCATGAGTCAACGCTGGGCCGCTCCCGAGTTGACTCGTCCCCCTCGGGGGGCACTCACCACCCACTGAACGCCTGACTTGACAACCCACATGACGCCCCAAACCGATCCGGCCGCCAACCGCCGCCAAGCCCACCCTAAACCTGGCCGCCACTTGCGCAGCGTCGCCAGCGTGCTGACCCTCAGCGCAGGGGCCGTCGCCGCGGCGCTGTTGCCCGCCCTGGCCGACGCCACCCCGCTGCCCGCCAGCTACACGGCTTTGCCCGACGTGGGCAACTACAGCAACCCGGGGGTCTGGCAGCACCATGCGCTGGACGTGAGCAGCCTGGTGGCCGGTGCCAGCGTGGCCCAACTGAGCTTCGACCTGGCCAATGACCTGGAAGGCACCGGGTCCACCGCAACCAATGCCCGCACCAACGCCCACCTGGGCTTTGCGTCCGACGCCGCGGCGTATTACCTGCATTTCGACTACTTCCGGCCGCTCGCCGACATCCTGGCCAATTCGTCGGCCCACCTGCGCGACGTGCAGCTGCTGGTCGATGGCCTGCTCTACCGTGACCAGTACGCCGCCTTCAACGGCCACCTCGGCGATGCGCTGCTGGGCACTGCCGGTGACGGCGATGCCGCGGCGTACAACATCCTGGGGCAAAGCGGCTTCGACGCCAGCACCTACCTGCTGACCCTGGACGCCGGCAACCGGGTGCCCGAGCCGGGCAGCCCGGGGCTGGTGCTGTTGGGCCTGCTGGCCGCGGTCGGGGTGACACGCGCAGCGCGCAGCGCCGCCCGCGGCCGGTGATGCGCCCGGCAGCGCCGCCCCCTATTGCATGACCGGCCAAATCCACAGCCCCCCGTTCACAACCCCACTGTCCCACACCACCGCCATGAACCCACTCACCATCCAGGCCGTCCAGCACAGCTGGGCCCAAGTCAAACCGATCGAAGTGCAGGCCGCTGCGCTGTTCTACCGCGAGCTGTTCTCGCGCGACCCCGCACTCCAGCCGCTGTTCAAGGGCGACATGGCGGCGCAGGGCCACAAGCTGATGCAGATGATCGGCGCGGCGGTGGCCAAGCTGCACGATTTGCCCACGCTGCTGCCCGTGCTGCAGGCGCTGGGCCGGCGCCACCAGGGTTACGGCGTGATCGACCGCCACTACGCCACCGTGGGTGCGGCGCTGCTGGCCACCCTGGCGCTGGGCCTGGGGCCGCAGTTCACGCCCGAGGTCGAAGCGGCCTGGACGGAGGTCTACCTCCTGCTGGCCAACGTGATGCAGACCGCAGCTGCCACGGCCTGAGCGCGCGGGCGGTCAGCCCGCCCGCCGCGTCAGCCGCGCCGTACCACCCTGCCGGGTTATCGTGCGGTCTGGCAGGGCATTGGGCAGGCAGGCGATGAAGTCATTGGGCAAAAAATCCGACGGGTTGCGGCTGGAGCGCATGCAGGCCTCACCGCTCTGGGCGGGCGACCGTTTCAGCAACCTGCACCCGGTGTTGCCAGGCTTGCGCGACAGCACGGTGGCCCGGCCCACGCTGGGCGACTTTTTGCGGGGTGGCAACCGGCGTGTGCCGCGGGGGCCGCTGCCCTCGCGGGACCCGCGCGCCGCCTGGCTGCGGCCGCCGGATTCCGGCCTGCGCGCCACCTGGCTGGGCCACTCCACCGTGCTGATCGAGATCGGCGGCCAACGTGTGCTGACCGACCCGGTCTGGGGCCAGCGGGCCTCGCCATTTCGGCTGGCCGGCCCCAAGCGGTTCCAGCCGGTGCCGGTGGCGTTGCGCCAGATGCCGGCGATCGACCTGGTGGTGATCTCGCACGACCACTACGACCACCTCGACTACCCCACGGTCAAGGCGCTGGCCAAACTGGGTGTGCCGTTTGTCACGGCGCTGGGCGTGGGCGCCCACCTGCAGGCCTGGGGCGTGCCGGCCGAGCGCATCACCGAGCTGGACTGGTGGCAGTCGCACCAGCACGCCGGGCTGACCGTCACCGCCGCGCCGTCGCAGCATTTCTCCGGCCGTACCCTGAAAGACCGCAACGCCACGCTCTGGTCGTCGCTGGTGATCCGGTCGGACCGGCACGCCGTGTTTTTCAGCGGCGACACCGGCTTGACCACCGAATACGCCACCATCGCCCAGCGCCTGGGGCCGTTTGATCTGGTGATGCTGGAGGTGGGCGCCTTCCACCCGTCCTGGGGCGACATCCACCTCGGGCCGGCCAACGCCCTCAAGGCACACCAGCTGCTGGGCGGCGGCGCGTTTTTGCCGGTGCACTGGGGCACGTTCAGCCTGGCGATGCACGCCTGGGACGAGCCGCCCGAGACCCTGCTCAGATTGGCGCCGTCCAGTGGCGCACAGCTGCTGATGCCCCGGCTGGGCGAGGCGGTGGAGCCGGCCCGCGCCAGCACCGTCACGCCGTGGTGGCGTGGGGTGGACGGCGCCCGGCGCGACCCGGCACCGGCTGCGCCCGAACCTGCCGAGCCGGCCGAGGCCCAGACTGTGGCCAAGGCCATGCCCTGGCCGATCGATTGAGCACGGGCCGCCGGCCGCCTGTTTTTTGCCCGGCGCCGTTCGGCAGGCTCAGCGGGCGAGCCAGTGGCCCGCCATGATGGTGGTTTGTCGCGGTCGGGCCACCGCCTGGCGGCCGTCCCCGCTGCGACCTGACCTTGGGTTGTCCCCTCCCTACCCCGACCCCGACCCCGACTCCCACCCCGACCCCGACCCCGACCCCCATGTCCACTGATATTGCGCCCGGCCTGTTGGTGCTGCACGGCAACCGCGCCGAGTTGCTGGGCGACGCCGTGTTCGCCTGGCTGCGGCGCCAGCCGCTGGCACCGCTGGAGCAGGAGGTTTTTCTGGTGCACAGCAATGGCGTGGCCGAGTGGCTCAAGATGGATCAGGCCAGCCAGGGCGGCATCTTTGCCGCGGCCCGGGTCGAGCTGCCCGGGCGCTTCTTGTGGCGGGCCTACCGCCAGATGCTGGGCCCCGGCGCCGTGCCGGCCGACTCCGCCCTGGACAAGCTGCCGCTGACCTGGCGATTGATGCAGCAGCTGCCCGGTCTGTTGGACGCCCCTGGCTTCGAGCCGCTGGCCGGCTTTCTGGCGCTGGGTGGGCTGGAGCGCCGGCTGCAGCTGGCGCAGCGCCTGGCCGACCTGTTCGACCAGTACCAGGTCTACCGCAGCGACTGGCTGGACGCCTGGGCCGACGGCTTCGATACCCTGCCGCGCCAACCCGCTGAAGCGCCGGCCGCAGCCCCGCCCCTGCCGCCCGACCAGCGCTGGCAGGCGGCGTTGTGGCGCGCGCTGCTGGCGCCGCTCGACGCAGCGCAGCGCGGCGCCACCCGGCCCCAGCTGCACCGGCGTTTTCTGGCCGCGCTGGCCTCGGGTGCCGCACCGGCCAGCGCATTGCCGCGCCGGGTCGTGATGTTCGGCATGACCCATGTGCCGCTGCCCACGCTGCAGGCGCTGGCCGCGCTGGCCGGGCACTGCCAGGTGCTGCTGGCCGTGCCCAACCCCTGCCGCTACCACTGGGCCGACATCCTGCCCGGGCGCGAGCTGCTGCGGTCCGACCGCCGCCGCCACCCGCTGCGCCAGGGCCGTGACCTGGCCGCCCTGTCGCTGCAGGACATGCACGCCCATGCCCACCCCCTGCTGGCCGCCTGGGGCCGGCAGGGGCGGGACTTCGTGCGCCAGCTCGATGCCTTCGACGACGCGCAGCTGGCGAGTGAGCGGTTTGCGCTGGCCAAGATCGACCTGTTCGACGACGGCCCCGGCAACAGCCTGCTGCAGCAGGTGCAGGCCCGCATCCGCGACCTGGTACCGCTGGCGGAACATGCCGACCTGGCTGATCTGGCCGATTGGGCCGATTGGGCCGATTGGGCCGACCGGTCCATCGTCTTCCACATCGCCCACAGCGCGCAGCGTGAGGTCGAGATCCTGCACGACCAGTTGCTGGCGCTGTTGGCCGGCCCACCCGGCCCGGCCGGCGCCGCACCCCTGCCGCCGCTGCAGCCCCGCGACGTGGTGGTGATGGTGCCCGACATCGCCAGCTTCGCGCCGGCCATCCGGTCGGTGTTCGGCCAGGTGGCGCGGGGTGATGCCCGCTACATCCCGTTCGATATCGCCGACCTGCAGGAGCGCGCCAACAACCCGCTGCTGCAGGCCATGGAATGGCTGCTGCGCCTGCCGCAACAGCGCTGCGGCCAGAGCGAGCTGCGCGATCTGCTGGACGTGCCCGCCGTGATGGCGCGCTTCGGCCTGCGCGCCGACGAGCTGCCGCGCCTGGCCGGCTGGATCCATGGCGCCGGCATCCGCTGGGGCCTGGACGCCGAGCAGCGCGCCGATCTGGGCCTGGGCGCCTGCGGCGAGCCCAACACCTGGCTGTTTGGCATCCGCCGCATGTTGCTGGGTTACGCGGTAGGCGAGGGCGCTGACCTGGCGGGCATCGAGCCCTATGCCGAGATCGGCGGGCTCGACGCGGCCATCGCCGGCGCGCTGGCCGCGCTGGTCCAGGCCCTGCTGGACTGGGCGGCGCTGGCCGCCAAGCCCGCCACGCCCATCGAGTGGGGCCAGCGCTGCCGCACGCTGATCGCGCAGCTGATGGCCGCCACCGACGAGCTCGAGCGCGCCAGCCTTGCCGCGCTGCACGAGGCGCTGCGTGCCTGGCTGGCCGCCTGCGAGCTGGCCGGCTTCGATCTGCCGGTGTCGCTGGCGGTGCTGCGCGAGGCCTGGTTGTCCGGGCTGGACGCACCCAGCCTGAACCGGCGTTTCCGCGCCGGCGGTGTCACCTTCTGCACCCTGATGCCGATGCGCGCGATCCCGTTCGAGGTGGTCTGCCTGCTCGGCATGAACGACGGCGACTACCCGCGGCGCAGCCCGCGCAGCGATTTCGACCTGATGGGCCTGCCCGACCAGGCCCGGCCGGGCGACCGCTCGCGCCGCGACGACGACCGC
>JBBQAH010000295.1:0-1647 GCA_038316145.1 Burkholderiales bacterium | reverse complement strand
ACGAAGGCCCGAATGACCTGCGTGGTGCCCCGCGAATCCATGCCCTCCATGTGCCCCCGGCGGCTGTTCAGGTCGCCGATGACGTCGCCCAGATATTCGTCCGGGGTGGTCACTTCGACCTTCATGATCGGCTCGAGCAGCTTGGGAGCGCCCTTTTCACGGAGCTCCTTGAAGGCGGCGCGGGCGGCGATTTCGAAGGCCAGGACCGAGGAGTCCACGTCGTGATAGCTGCCGTCGTAGAGGGTCGCCTTGAAGTCGATCAGCGGGAAGCCGGCCAGCAGGCCGTTGTCCTTGACGGACTCGATGCCCTTTTCGACGCCCGGAATGAATTCCTTGGGCACGTTGCCGCCGACCACCTTGGATTCGAACACGAAGCCCGAACCCGGCTCGCCCGGCTCGAAGATCACCTTGATGCGGGCGAACTGGCCCGTACCGCCGGTCTGCTTCTTGTGGGTGTAGTCGATGTCGGCCTTGCGGCCGAGGCTTTCACGGTAGGCCACCTGCGGCGCGCCGATGTTGGCTTCGACCTTGTAGGTGCGCTTGAGGATGTCGACCTTGATGTCGAGGTGCAGCTCGCCCATGCCCTTCATGATCGTCTGGCCCGATTCCTGGTCGGTGAAGACGGTGAAGGAGGGGTCTTCGGCGACCATCTTGCCGAGCGCGACGCCCAGGCGTTCCTGGTCGGCCTTGGACTTCGGCTCGATGGCGATCTCGATGACGGGTTCCGGGAAGGTCATGCGCTCCAGGATGACCGGCGACTTGGTGGGGTCGCACAGGGTGTCGCCGGTGCGGGTATCCTTCAGGCCGGCCAGCGCGATGATGTCGCCGGCAAAGGCTTCCTTGATGTCTTCGCGGTTGTTCGAGTGCATGAGCAACATGCGACCGACCCGCTCGCGCTTGTCACGCGAGGAGTTCAGCAGGCCCATGCCCGTCTCGATCTTGCCCGAGTAGACGCGGCAGAAGGTCAGCGAGCCGACGAACGGGTCGTCCATGATCTTGAACGCCAGCACCGACAGGGCTTCTTCGTCCGAGGCCTTGCGGGTCGTCGGCAGGTCGGTCTTGAAGTCGATGCCCGGGGTCGCGGGAATGTCCACCGGCGAGGGCAGGTAGTCGACCACGGCGTCGAGCAGGGGCTGGACGCCCTTGTTCTTGAACGCCGAGCCGCAGAGGATCGGATAGAAGGCGCCGGTCAGCACGGCCTTGCGGATGCACTTCTTCAGAACCTCTTCCGAGGGCTGGTCGCCGCCCAGATAGGCTTCCATCGCCTCGTCATCGAGTTCGACAGCGCTCTCGACCAGGTAGTGACGCGCGTCTTCGCACATCTTGACCATGTCGGCGGGGATGTCTTCGTCGTGGAAGTTGGCGCCGAGGCCTTCCGACTCCCAGACCACGGCCTTCATGCGGACGAGGTCGACGATGCCCTTCAGGGCGGCTTCGGAACCGATCGGAATCTGGATCGGAACGGCCTTGACGCCGAGACGGTCGCGGATCGAGACGACGCACTTGTCAAAGTCGGCGCCGATCTTGTCCATCTTGTTGACGAACACGATGCGCGGAACGTTGTAGCGGTCGGCCTGGCGCCAGACGGTTTCGGTCTGGGGCTCGACGCCCTGGTTGCCGTCAAGCACGGCGACCGCGCCATCGAGC
>JBBQAH010000070.1:0-14785 GCA_038316145.1 Burkholderiales bacterium | reverse complement strand
ATAATATAACGCCATCTGATTGCATTTGCAACTACTTTTTGCGATAATAAGTTCTACGACAACCGGAATCTCCAGAAACCCATGTCGAAGGGCCAAGCGGTGACGAACGAAGCCGGACTGCACGCATGGGCGGTGCTGCTGTCGGCGCACGCCACGCTCGTCGAGCGGATCGAGGCGGCGCTGGCGGCGGCCGAGCTGCCGCCGCTGGCGTGGTACGACGTGCTGTGGGCGCTCGAGCGGGCCGAAGGCGGACAGTTGCGCATGCGTGAGCTCGCGCAGGCGGTCGTCCTCTCGCGCAGCAACCTCACGCGGCTCGTCGACCGTCTCGAAGCGGCCGGCCTGACCGCGCGCGCCGCCTGTGCGGACGACCGGCGCGGCGCCTACGCCGTCATCACTGCAACCGGGCGCGAGATGCGCAAGCGCATGTGGCCGTCGTACCGCAGGGAGATCGAGACGCTGTTCGCCGGTCACCTGACCCAAAAGGAAGCGACGACCCTGGGCGAACTGCTGATGAAGGTACTGCGCGCGGTGCGCGGCGCCTGATCGGACTACAATTTTCGGCGCGTGGAACGCGCGTACAACACCCGGAGGAACACCAGATGGACATGGGAATCAACGGCAGGACGGCGCTGATTTGCGCGGCGAGCAAGGGTTTGGGCAAGGGTTGCGCGATGGCGCTCGCCCGCGAAGGCGTCAACGTCGTGATCACCGCGCGCGGCGCCGAGGCTCTGAACGCGACGGCCGAGGAGATCCGCAAGGCGACCGGCGTCGAGGTGATCGCGGTTGCGGGCGACATCACGACCCCCGAAGGACGCGCGGCTGCGCTCGCCGCGGCGCCCGCGTTCGACATCCTCGTCAACAACGCCGGCGGCCCGCCGCCCGGCGACTTCCGCGACTGGAATCGCGACGCGTGGATCAAGGCGCTCGACGCCAACATGCTCACGCCGATCGAGCTGATCAAGGCCACGGTCGACGGGATGATCGCGCGCAACTTCGGACGCGTGGTGAACATCACCTCGGGCGCGGTCAAGGCGCCGATAGACATCCTCGGCCTGTCGAACGGCGCTCGCTCGGGGCTGACCGGCTTCGTCGCCGGCCTCTCGCGCAAGACCGTCGCGCACAACGTCACGATCAACAACCTGCTGCCCGGCGCCTACGACACCGACCGCCTGCGCGGCACGATGGCTGGCGCGGCACAAAAGTCGGGCCAACCGATCGAGGCGCTACTGGATGCACGCCGCCAGCTCAACCCGACCCAGCGCTTTGGCACCGCCGACGAGTTTGGCGCGACCTGCGCGTTTTTGTGCAGCATGCACGCCGGCTACATCACCGGCCAGAACATCCTGATGGACGGCGGCGCCTACCCCGGCACGTTCTGAGCGGCGCACCGCCGCGGCATTGCGACGGCCACCGCCGCGGACTCAGGCCCGCAGCTGCTCCAGCACCGCGCGGAAGATTTCGCCCGAAGCCCGGCCGTTGTTGGCCTGGTTGTAGCGCCCGGCCGTGACCACCACCACCAGGTCCAGCGCCGGCACGGTGAACAGGCGCTGCCCGCCGTTGCCGAGACAACCCACCCAACTGAAACCAGCGCCCGCGCCCCGGGTGAAGCGGCCGTGCCACCACTGGCGGCTGTAACGCAAGCCTTCTGCTGCCGCCACACCCGGGGTCATCGTTGCCGCCACCCAGGCCTCGGGCACCAGCACAGCGCCCTGCCAGCGCCCACCGGCCAGCATCAGGCGACCCAGTTGCGCCAGCTGGCGCGGCGTCAGGCGCAGGCCCGAGTAGGCCAGCGCCTTGTCGCGCCAGCCGGTGCGCCAGGCCACGTTGCCAAAACCCAGCGGGCCGAACAGCGTGGCCTGCGCCAGCGCCTGCAGCGGCTGTCCGGATCTGCGCTCGACGATCTCGCCCAGCAGCGCGGTGGCGCCGCCGCTGTAGTCCCAGTGGCTGCCGGGCGTGTGCAGCAGCGGCAGGTCCAGCAGGTGACGGTCGCGGTCTGGCGCCAGGCCCATGCGGGTCTCGCTGTTGGCCAGGTCGGTGTACGGCAGGTCCCATTCGCGCCACTGCCAGCCGGGTGTCATGTCCAGCAGGTGTTGCACGGTGATCTGGCGGCGCTCGGGCGTGGCCAGGTCGGCGTGCTCGGGGAAGTGGTCGAACACCGGCGTGTCGAGTGGCCCCAGCTGGCCGCGCCCGTGCACGATGCCGGCCAGCAGGCCGACCACGCTCTTGGTGATCGAGCGCAGGTCGTGTGGCGTCTCGGGCGTGAAGTCGACCGTCTGCTCGAACCAGCGGCCCACCGGTTTGTCGTGCCCGCGAAAGTAGGCTTCGGCCCGGATGTGGCCGGCCTGCTCGACCAGCACCGCATGGGTGTTGCTGTGGTCCAGGCCGGCCGGCGAGAGCAGGCGGCACAGCGCCTCGTCGCCTTTGCACACCGGGCCCGCCTGCGCCCAGGCTGGGCGCAGCGGTGCGACGGCGCAGGCGGCGATGCTGGCCGCAGTGAGGGCCAACCCGTCGCGCCGCCGGATGCCGGGACGGGTTGGCACGGGGGGTTTGACCATGGCGCGCAATCCTATACTGCCTGCCCTGGTTCCCTGACCGCATCCGCCTCCGCCGCCGCCACCATGCAACCCGTGCTGCACAGCCTGCTGGAGACCGACCTCTACAAGTTCACGATGTGGCAGGCAATGCTGCACCGGCATCCGCAGACCCAGGCCGAGTACATCTTCATCTGCCGCAATGCGCGCGACTACCCGCTCACCCACCTGATCGCCGAGATCAACGAGCAGCTCGACCACCTCTGTACCCTGCGCTTCCAGCCCGACGAGCTGGCCTACCTGCGCTCGTTGCGCTTCATCAAGAGCGACTTCGTCGACTTCCTGCGTATCTTCCAGTTCCAGCGCGACTTCATTGAAGTGCGCGACAACCAGGGCACGCTGGAGATCGTGGCGCGCGGCCCGCAGGTGCATGTGATGGCCTTCGAGATCCATGTGCTGGCGATCGTCAACGAGCTGTACTTCCGCCGCTTCGACCAGGCCGATGCGCTGGCCGAGGGCCGCCGTCGCTTGACCGAGAAGGTGGCGATGCTGCGTGCCTTCAGCCAGGAGCCCAGGCGCCGCAACCCGTTCGAGTTTTTCGACTTCGGCGTGCGGCGGCGCTTCTCGGGCGCCTGGCACCGCGAGGTGGTGACCACGCTGGCGCGTGAGGTGCCCGAGTACTTCAAGGGCACGTCCTGCGTGCTGCTGGCGCGTGACCTGGGGCTGGTGCCCATCGGCACGATGGCACACGAGTTTTTGCAGACCTACCAGGCGCTGGGCGTGCGGCTGCGCGATTTCCAGACAGCCGCGCTCGAAGCCTGGGTGCAGGAGTACCGCGGCGACCTGGGTGTGGCGCTGACCGATGTGGTCGGCATGGACGCCTTTCTGGCCGACTTCGACCTGTACTTCACCAAGCTGTTCGACGGCCTGCGGCACGACTCGGGCGACCCGGTGATCTGGGGCGAAAAAGCGCTCGCCCACTACGCCCGCCTGCGCATCGACACCCACACCAAGCGGCTGGTGTTCTCCGACGGGCTGAACCTGCCGCGGGCGTTTGAGCTGTACCGGCACTTTGCCGACCGCACCCAGCTGGGTTTTGGCATCGGCACCAACCTGACCAACGATGTCGGTCTGCACACACTGCACATCGTGATGAAGCTTGCCCACTGCAACGGCCAGCCGGTGGCCAAGCTGTCGGACAGCCCGGGCAAGATCCTGTGCGACGACCAGACTTTTTTGGCGTATTTGCGGCAGGTGTTCAACGTACCGTCACCTGGCTGAACCCAGGCTGGCAGCGGGCGGCCTTCAGGCGCTGACGCGCCATTCCGCCAGCAGCGATTGCGCCACCAGCAGATCGCGGGTCTGCAGGCCTTCACTGAAGCGCGCCCGGTGCCGGCTCAGCAGCTCGGACGCCCGCATGGTCTGGCCTTGGCTTTGCCAGTTTTGCGCCAGCGCGATGGCGCTCTTGAGCGCCATGCCGTGCAGCTGCAGGTCCACGGCGCAGTCCAGCCCGGCCTGCAGCCAATGCTCGGCCTCGACCGCCGGGCGCCCGGCCTGGCGCAGCAGCTCGCCACGCAGGCGGTGCACCTCGGGCGCATGGCAGCGCTCGCCGTGGCGCTCGACCAGCAGATGCGCCTGCTCGATCAGCGCCAGGGCCTCGTCCGGCCGACCGGCCAGGGCCAGGCCTTCGGCGCGCAGCACCAGGTAGAGCGGCTGCGTCACCACGGCGCCGGTGGCCGCCCACAGGGCATGGCCCTCGTCCATGGCGGCCAAGCCGAGCGCCAGCGCACCTTGCTCGGCTTGCAGCCGACCGTGCATCACCTTGGCATGGGCCAGCCAGACCGCGAAGCCGCCGGCCTCGCTGACCTCGAGCGCCCGTTGGATGGCCAGCAAGCCGGCCGCGGTTTCACCCCGCAGGTGGTGCACCACGCCGAGAAACCCATAGCCCTGGCCGATGCTGAAGCGGTGCGCCAGCGTCTCGGCCAGCGCCACGGCTTGCCGCGCGTTGGCCAGCGCCTGGTCGGGCAAGCCCAGCGCCCAAAGCGCCCAGGACGAATAGCACAGGCACATCACCGCCGGGTCCTGGACCGCAGCGGGGCGGTGCCCCAACAGGCTGTGTTCGGCTTTGCAACGGTCCATCATCGCCATGGCCTGTTGCAACTGGCCCTGGCTGAACAACACGTTGGCCTGGGCCCAGGTCGATTGCACACGTGCACGCGGCGCGGGCTGGTCGCCCAGGCTGGTCTCGACCTCGCGCGCCAACGCCAGCGCGCGGGCCAGGTCGCCGCGCATGTAGTGGTAGCCGCCCAACCCCAGCCGGGCCTTGGTCAGCGAGACCGGGTCGCCCAGCGCCTGGCCCAGGGCCAACGCGCGGCCGTATACCGCTTCGACCGCTCCGGCGCCGTAGCCGGCGGTGGCGATCAGGCGGCTGGCCAGCGGCAGCAGCAGGCGCAACTCGGTGCGGTCGCGGTCCGGCCCCGGTGGCTGCAGCACCACCAGCCGCAGCGCGCGCCGCAGGTGGGCGATGGCCTCGTCCAGCGCCGACCGCTGGCTGGCGTGGCGCGCCGCACGCTCCCACCCGGCCAGCGCGGCGTCGGTCATGCCGGCCAGCTCCTGGTGCAGCGCCAGTCGCTCGGGCTGGCTGTCGCAGAGCGCGGCAAACTGGTGTTGAAGCACGTCGGCGATGGCGCCATGCAAGCGCCGGCGGTCGCGCTCCAGCAGCGACTGGTGGGCGGCGTCGCGCACCAGCGAGTGCTTGAAAGCGTACTGCCGGCTTGCGCCCTCGCCCTGCACGCCCAGCAGCCCGGCGCGGGCCAGTGCGGTGAGCTCCTGGTCCAGCGCCGGCAGGTGGATCGGTGAATCGGCATGCGCGTTGACGGCCTCGATCAGCGCATGGCTGAACGACCGGCCCAGCGCGCCCCCCATCTGCGCCGCACGCTTGGCCAGTGGCAACTGGTCCAGCCGCGCCATCAACAGGTCTTGCAAGGTGTCGGGCACGCTGTCGCGCAGCGACGAGGCGACGTCGGCGGTGGGCTGGCTGGCGGCCAGCACGGCCGCCATGCGGGCGGACTCTTCGATGAACAGCGGCACACCGTCGGACCGGGCGGCCAGCCAGCGCACCAGGTCGGTGGCCAGCAGGGCGCTGCCGATGGCGCCTTGCACCAGCGCCCGTGCTGCCTCGGCGCCCAGCCCGGCCAGCGCCAGCGTGGGCACGGCAAAGCCGGCGTCGGCAGTGACCGGGCCGCTGCGCTGGGTCAGCAGCAGCAGCAGGGGCTGCTGGCGTGGGCCGTCGATCATGCGCTGGACCAGCTCCCGGGTGGACGGATCGATCCAGTGCACGTCCTCGAAGATCAGGCAGACCGGGCCGGTCAGGCCTTGCGAGACCCGCATCAGCAAGGCCTTGGTGCGCTGGCGCCGGCGCTCGGCCGATGCCGCAACCGCCGGGTCGGCCAGCGGTGGCAGGCGGTCGGCAGGCACCGACATCAGGGTGCCCAGCAGGGTCAGGGCCTCGTCGCCATCAGGACCGGTGGTGACCTCCAGCATGCGCAGCCGCTGGAGTTGCAGGTCCGGGTCGTCGCCGACCTGGATTTGCAGGCGGCGCCGCAACACGTCGATCAGCGGCTGGAAGGCACTGCCGGTGTGCTCCGGCGCACAGCGGCACTCGAGTGTGCGAACGCCGGCCATGTCCAGACTTTGACGAAACTCGCGCACCAGCCGGGACTTGCCGATGCCGGCTTCGCCCACCAGCAGCAGGGTCTGGCGCTCACCGCCAGCCGCCAGCGCCCAGCGTTGCCGCAGTTGCTGCATCTCGGCATCGCGGCCGATGAAGGACGTGAGGTAGGCCCGGTTGTCGAAACGCTCGGTGCCCTGCACCGGCCGCTCACGGTGCACGCGGTAGACCGCGCCGCCCTCGGCAAAGCCCTTGAGCTGCGACACCGCGGCCTCCAGGCTGAACTCGAAGCGCTCGCCGGCGATCATCCGCGTGGACGCGCTGAGCAGCACCCCGCCGGCGCCGGCACGCGATTGCAGCCGGGCCGCATGGTGCACCGCTGCGCCCACCGGCTGGCCGTTGCGGATCACCACCCGGCCGGTGGAGATGCCGATGCGCACCGCCAAGCCCAGGTCGTCCAGTGCGCCGCTCAGCGCCAGCCCGGCGCGCAGCGCGGCCGCGGCGGCGTCCTCACTGGCCACCGGATAGCCAAAATAGCACATGAAGCCGTCATCGCCTTGCGGGTCGTCGGCCAGGCCGTCGTGCTGTTGCGCGATGTCGGCCACGCGCTGGTGGTAGTGGGTCAGGCGCTCGCTGTATTCCTCGTCGCCCAGGCGGTGCATCAGGCCGGTGGAGTCGACCAGGTCACAGGCCAGGATGGTGACCTGCCGCACGTCGTCGTCGGGTGCCGCCTGCAGCCCGGCCGACTTGGGCCCGTAGGGCATCTGGGCCACCAGGCCCGAGGCCAGGCGCAGCGGTGCCAGCCCACCGTCGCCATAAAACCAGGCGGTGGCCCCGGGCGCCCTGGACGCACCGGGCGCCCGGCGAGCCGCCGCGCGCGCGTGTTGTGCGGCACGGCCAAAGGTGTCGCCGTCCGCCAGTGCGGCGTAAAAAGCGGCCAGCGCCAATGGCGCCGGCGCGTCGGTCGCCAGCAAGCTGAGCCCGACCCGACCGGCGGCGTTGGCCAGCGCGGTACCGGCCGCCAGCGGCAGGCCTTCGGCGATCAGCAGGCGTGGCGCCAGCGGCAGGCCCGCCAGCAGTGCGGTCTGGCACAAAGCCGTTGCGGCCGCAGCGACCGCCGATCCGGCTGCGGCAGGCTCACCGTGCAGGTGCACGATGTCGGCCTCGGCGACGGCGCGCAGCCAGGGCTCGGGCGTGGCGCCATGGCTGGCATGCACCCGCAGGACCATGGGGCCGAAGCGCCCGGACCGGGGTGTCTCGTTCGCCGTGGCGGGGCCGGTCATGCCATGCAGCACTTGCAACAGCGCGCCGGGCTCACGGTGCCGCAGCGCGGCTGGCGGCAGGCCGGTGGCCATGATGCGCCGTACCACGGTGAAGTGATCGTCCAGGTGGCGTGGCGGCGGCGGGTGGTTGAGCCCGGTGGCTTGTGCGGGTGTAAACCGCAACGCCATCAACTCCCAGGGCAGGGCGGCAAGCGCCTCGCCGAGCTGCAGTTGCAGCAGGCTGCCCGCGGGCTGAGCCGCCAGAACAGCGCGCAGGGCCGCCGGCAACAGCACTGCGCCCAGGCCCAGGCCAAACACCAGCAGGTCGTCGCCGGTAGCGGCAGACGACCAGGCATTACCCGCCCAGGCCGACAGGCCGGTGTCCGGCAGCGTCAGGCGTTCGTGCTGCACCAGGCTGCGCCCATCTGTCAGCAGCAGGATCAGCCCGCCACCGCCGTCGTCGAGAACGGCCAGGTTCAGGGCTGCGGCAGGGCTCACGTCACACCCAGCCGGCTCGGCATGCCACCGCAGCGTGCAGCGCGACACGGCGAGATGGGCAGGGGCTGGGGAATGTCGGCATGCTGGCTCCGGTCGATGTGCCCACCGGGTGGCCCGTGCGCTCGCAACCCGGTGCGAGCCGCTGGGGCGACCCGACGTTGCCGCATTCTGCCTTTCTGCCAGACAAACCGGTTCGGCTATCCCCGTGTCTTGGGCGGTACCCGACGCCGATTGCGTTGGGTCAATGCGATTGGCCGTCCTGCCTGTCGGGGCGGCAACCGCCCGCCGTCAATGGCTGCCGCCCAGGTAGGCGGCCTGCACCGCCGGGTCGTCACGCAGCTGGGCGGCCGGGCCGTGCAGCGAGATGCGGCCGTTCTCCAGCACGTAGCCGTAGTCGGCCACGGCCAGCGCGGCGGCGGCAAACTGCTCGACCAGCAGCAGGGTCACGCCCTCGGACTTGAGCCGGGCGATGATGCGGAAGACCTCTTCGACCAGGATCGGCGCCAGGCCCATCGACGGCTCGTCGAGCAGCACCACCTCGGGGTTGAGCATGGTGGCCCGCGCCATTGCCAGCATCTGCTGCTCACCGCCCGATAGCGTGCCCGACAGCTGCAGCCTGCGCTCCTTGAGGCGCGGGAACAGCTCCATCGCGCGCTCCAGGTCGGCCGCCACGTCGCCCTTGGGCCGGGCGCCGGTGTAGCGCGGAAAGGCGCCAAGCTTGAGGTTGTCGGTCACCGTCATGGTGGCAAACACCCGCCGGCCCTCGGGTGAGTGCGCCAGCCCGAGCTTCATCTGCTTGAGGCTCTCGATGGTCTGGGTCTGTGCCTGTACATGGCCGGCCACCAGCAGTGCCAGGCCTGCGGTCAGCGCACTGAGCGTGAACAAGGGGGATGATTTCTTGGGGTCGCGCTCAGGGCCGGATGCTGATGTTGTGCCGCAACGCCGAGGGCGACATCAAGCTCCGCCTGCGCAAGGCCGCCGCCGGCGCCGCGCCAGCAGCGCTGGCCGCACCACTGCCGCATGCCCGCGCCCGCCAGCCCGTCGGACCCCATCCGTTTGCGCTAGCCTTGCACGATGAACCTCACCGCCCTGCAAGCCGAGTTGCGCCAGTTCGCCGCCGACCGACATTGGCAGCCCTTCCAGACGCCCAAGAACCTGGCCATGGCGTTGATGGTCGAGGCCGCCGAGCTGGCCGAGATCTTCCAGTGGATGACGGCCGAGCAAAGCCAGGCAGCCCACCAGGACAGCGCGATCCACCAGCACATCGGGCAGGAGATTGCCGATGTGCTGGTCTACCTGTTGCAGATCGCCGACCACTGCCGGATCGACCTGCCGCAGGCGGTGGCCGACAAGCTGGTGCTCAATGCCCGCAAGTACCCGCCCGCTGGCGTCGCAGCGGCGCCAGACGCGCCGCCGCTTTCGGTGGGCAAGTTGGGCGCCGTCGTGGCGGACGGCAAGCCGACGCCGGCGTGACGCCCTGGTTCCCCCCGAGCCACGTCGCCTGCCTGCTGGCCGTCGGCGCCCCGCGCGCAGGCCGGCCAGAGACCCCTTGCTGTCGGCCCGGCGGGCCTCGAATCCGCCCGTACCGGCTACCCGGGCGCGGCGGTTTGCGCCTCATCGACATAGCGGGTGCTGCGCAACAGGCAGTGCGCCAGCGAGCCCAAGCGCTTGATGGCACCGCTGCGCTCGTCGAACTCCGCCGCCACCAGTTCCAGCGCGCCGCGCTGCGCATGGTGCTCGACCGGCAGCCAGGGCGAGCCCAGCGCCGCCCACTGCGCGTCTGTCAACGTCAGCTCGCCGCTCAAGAAGATCTGGTGGCAGCGTTCACCCGCCCGGAAAGACTCGGCAACGGCTTGTGCCTGGTCCTGCGGCCGGCACAAACCGTGCGCCATCGCCGGGTCGAACACGATCAGGTCGCCGGGCGCCAGGGCCAGGCGCACGCCGGCGACCTCAAGGGCCAGGTTCCAGAACAGACACCCCGTCCAATGGCGGCTGACGAACTCCACATCGGCGACCTCAAGGGCCAGGTTCCAGAACAGGCACCCCGTCCAATGGCGGCTGACATCGTTGTGAAATCCGGCGCCATACGAGGCCAGGTAGTCGATCCGGGCCTCTACCCTGCGCCGGTAGGCCGCGATGCCGCCGCCAAGCACGCCGGTGGCCCGCAGCGCGGTGGCGATCCGGCCCGCCAGATCGCACACGCCGGGGGCGGCCGCGGCCAACTCGTCCAGCGTGACACGGGCATAGTCGATATCGCCAAATTCGCTGACCTGCATCCGGGCATGGCCAAGCGCCACCAGGCGCTGGATCGCATCGCCGACCAAAAAGTCCGTGCGGATCAGGTGCACCCGACCATAAGGGGCACGCGCGCTGTCGGCATGCCGCGGCTCCTCGCTGCGCACCGCAAAGCGCTTGAATGGCCTCGGTACGGCAAAGGCGTCGGCCGCGATGGCTCGGTGGTCAACGGGGGTCGCCATGGGGCCGCATTCTGGCCGGCAACGCCCATGAAGCGGGGTTTGACTGCGAGATGGCGTCGCAGGTCGTCACCCGCGGCGCGCCCGGCTGGCCTTCAAGACCGCCTCCTTCGTGGCCTTGCGCCAGATATGGCCGCGGGTCGGAGAGCTCCAAACCGTCGGGCCGGGTCAGTGACCCCCGAGAATCCGGCAGCAACCCGTTGCTGGCGACGATCGGATCATGGCCAGACCTTTGGACGTGACGGGCCAAGCGCAGCGGCGGGTTCAGCCGCCGCTCATCCAGCGCACCAGTGCCACGTTCTCTTGGCCGTACGGGTGCAAGGGCATCACGCTCAGGCCCGGCACCAGCCCCTGGCGCCATGGCGTTCGACCCGTGTCGATGCGAACCCGGTCGGCGTCACCCTGCTGAAACTGCCGCAACTTGACGAGCAGATTGCAGCCGCTCGTCGAACCCGGCGCGTGCGACGAGCCCGGCGGGTTGCGCAGGTATGTGCCGGCCGGGTCGATCCGGCGTCGTCTTCGAACACACCGTCGAGCACAAAGATCTCTTCGCCCCCCTCGTGAAAGTGGGCCTTGAACGCGGCACCCGGCCCGTACCGCACGATTGTCGTGGCCTGTGCCAGTTCGCCGCCATCGCGGTCCAGCGGCTTGCGCCAGGCACCCGCTGCCGGCGATGCAAGCCAGGCCATCGCACCCGTGGCCAGCACCACACGGCTGGCCATGTCCATATTGATCGACACGCTGTTTCTCCTTTTGACAAGCCGCCATGCTGCACCATCTCGACATCCCGACCGGACGGTTCCGACAAACCCTGCTCGACCCTGTGGTGCGATGAAACCCGGGACGCCGCCACGCCGGACCCGGGCGACCTGTTCTGGATCGACGGACTGGCCGAGCAGGCCCGGAGGGTCGGCTTGCGCCGGCCGGGCGTTAACGTTCACCCGCTGGATGGCCGTCGGCGATACCGTCACGGTTGGCCACAGCACGCTGGCCGTGCGACACGGCAGGGTCCACACGCCTGGTCATGGGGTGTTCCAGAGCGCAAGTTTGTCGGCGACACGCTGTTCGTCGGCAACGAGGCGCGCACCGGCTTCGGATGCGAGCGCCGCCACAACCCTCGCGTCGCCGGCACCCGATCCCCGACCGGCGGGTGCTTGCCCGTCCCGGAGGGTGAATCCGTCACAGCGCAACCCGTGGCAGACCACACGAAAACCGCGGGCTCGGCTTGCCTATGCTTTGCCCCAACCAGCCGGCCGTGCCTGTTGCACTGCTGCTGCCACCGGAGAAGCGACCATGCTGGATCTGCAATCGAACCTGAGCAACCCGACGGCCGATTTGTTTGCCGCGCTCGGCCTGAACGCCCGCGCCCCGGCCATGCCGGCGCCGATCAATACCAACCTGGCCGCCGTCCGGCCACGCGGCTATGGCGGCCCCGAGCGTCGCGATGCCGCCTCCTTGCTGGCCCGGCGCATGGCGCAAATGCTCGACACCCTGGACTACGGCATGCTGCTGCTGGGCCCGCTGGGCCAGGTCAGCCATGTCAACAAGGCCGCGCGGCGTGACCTGGACGACACGCACCCCCTGCTGATCGACGCGGGTCACTTGCAGGCCCGCCTGGCGCAAGACGTGCAACCGCTGCGCGACGCGCTGGTCGGGGCGTCCCAGCGGGGCCTGCGCCGCTTGCTGCAGCTGGGTGAGGCCCGCCTGCGCATCAGTGTCGCGGTGGTGCCGCTGGCCGCAGTCGGCGCGGACGAGCAACCGGGCACGGCATTGCTGCTGGGCAAGCGCCAGGTGTGCGAGGAGTTGACGGTGGACTGGTTTGCCCGCAGCCACAGCCTGACGCCGGCCGAGTCCGCGGTGATGAAAGGCCTGTGCGCCGACTTCACGCCGCTGCAGATCGCCGCCCGCCAGGGCGTGGGTCTGGCCACCATCCGCACGCAGATCGGCAGCATCCGGCTCAAGACCGGCGCGGGCAGCATCCGTGCGCTGGTGCGCCAGGTGTCGCTGCTGCCACCGCTGGTCAGCGTGCTGCAGGCCCGGCCCGACGCCCCTGCCCCACAGCGGGCCGACCCGGCGCGCAGCAGCGAGCGCTGCTTGCACGCCAGCTTGCACGCCAGCTCGCACGCCAGCTTTCAGGCCTGATCCCGGCCCGGCAGGCCAGACCCCGAGGCGCTGTCACGCCGGCGCCAGGGTGGGTTGTCGGCCGCCAGTTAGCATCCAGCGCATCCGCGGCCGCCTTTCGGCCGCTGTGCCCTGCCGATGGACCTGCCCGCCGCCCCCAACCGCACCCCGCTGCCCGCTGCCCTTGCCGCCGTCCCGCCCGGGCTGATGTCCGAGTCCTTGCTGGCGCTGGCCGAGCGCGGTGAGACCCGCCGCTACCGCAAAGGCACCCTGCTGATCCAGGAGGGCGACCAGGGCGATACGCTGTTCATCATCCTGAGCGGCCGGCTGCGCGCCTTCAGTACCGGCGACAACGACCGTGAAATCACCTACGGCGCCTATGGCGCGGGCGAGTACATCGGCGAGATGAGCCTGGACGGTGGCCCGCGCTCGGCCAGCGTCATCACGCTCGAAGCCAGCGTCTGCGCGGTGGTGAGCCGGCGCACGCTGGCTTCGAGCGTGATGACGCTGCCGCGTGGCCACGCTCACTGCGCGCCAGCTGGCGCTCAACGATGTCTACGGCCGGCTCAAGCTGTTGCTGGGCGCGCTGGCCGTGCCCCAGCCCGATGGCACGCTGCGGGTGGCCGAGCGGCTGACGCACCAGGAGATGTCGAACCGGCTGGGTTGTTCGCGCGAGATGGTCAGCCGGCTGATGAAGGACCTGGAGCGTGGCGGCTACGTCTCGGTGCAGGACGCCCGCATCGTGCTGAGCAAGCCGCTGCCACAGCGTTGGTAGCCCAGGCTGGCAGCCGCCCGGCAGCGGCCGCCCCCGGTCAAGCGCCGGGCGGGCCGAAGCGGCGGTCCGGCTTGTCGGCCTGCGCGTACAGCGGGTCAACCCGCGGCAGACGGCCCTGGATGTCGCGGATGCGGCTGTCGCCCGAGGGGTGGGTGCTGAGCCACTGCGGCGGCGCGCCCTTGTTGGCCGACAGCATCTTCTGCCACAACGACACGCCGGCCGCCGGCCGGTAGCCGGCCTTGGCGGCCAGCACCAGGCCCAGCGCGTCGGCCTGCGATTCATCGTCGCGCGAAAAACGCAGCGTCAGCAGCTGGCCGCCCATGTCGGCCAGCGAGCGGCCCGCGCCCCCCAGGCCCAGCAGCGCCGAGCCCAGCTCGATCATGCCGCGGGTGGCCATGGTCTTGCCCATGCGGGCGCGGGCGTGCTCCAGCAGCGCATGGGCCACCTCATGGCCCATGATGATCGCCACCTCGTCGTCGTCCAGCCGGAGCTGGGCCAGGATGCCGTTGTAGAAGCAGATCTTGCCGCCGGGCATGCAAAAGGCGTTGAGCTCCTTCGAGCCGATCAGGTTGACATCCCAGCGCCACTGCGCCGACCGCGGGTTGCAGCCGGCGGTGAACGGGATGATGCGTCGGGCGATAAAACGCAGGCGCTGCAGCTGGGCGTTGTCGGCCGGGGCCAGGGCATTTTGCTGGCTGGCCTGCTGCAGCATCTGGCGGTACTGCTGGCCGGCGGCCTGCTCGACCTGGTCGGCCGATACCACCTGGGTGAAGGTCGAGCGCTGGCATTCGCTGTCGGGTGCGGCATTGGCCTGGGCCGGGTCGGCTTGCTGGGCCAACGCCGCCGTGCCCCAGCCGCCCAGTGCGGCCAGCGCACCGCCGCCGATCAGCGCGCCGCCCAGCCGGCGCCGGGCGTGAAGCGCGCAGCCGCAGGGCCCGCGCTGCGCCAGGTCAGGCACGGGCACGCAAGCGTGGGTATTGAACTCGGGGCGGGACGGCAGTGTCATGGGTCGGGGTCGCGGCGGCGGTGGGTCAGGGCTTGGGCGGAAGGTGGGGTCACTGATTGGGGTGGGTCGGTACTCAGTCGTCGAGCGGCGCATCCGGCGGCACCTCCAGCCGCCGCACGCTGGCCCGCATGGCCCA
The DNA here is from genome assembly GCA_038316145.1 of Burkholderiales bacterium. Lineage (GTDB taxonomy): Bacteria > Pseudomonadota > Gammaproteobacteria > Burkholderiales > Burkholderiaceae_C > Pseudaquabacterium. The sequence goes on along the minus strand of JBBQAH010000070.1, from coordinate 312 downwards.
CAGCATGCCCAACGCCGGCAGCGCCAGCACGGTGGACACGATGAAAAAATCCGGCCAGCCGATCGACGCCGCCAGCACCCCGGCCAGCGGCCCGACCCAGACCCGGCCGACCGAGGCAAACGCGCTGAGCATCGCAAACTGGGTGGCGGTGAAGCGCTGCTGGGTCAGGCCCATCAGGAAGGCCAAAAACGCCGCCGTGCCCATGCCACCCGACAGGTTCTCGAACGCGATCACCATCAGCAGGCCGCCGTCCACCGGCGTGGCGTGCGTCAGCGACACAAAACCCCAGTCGAAGGCCGGGATCAGCAGGCC
>JBBQAH010000369.1:0-4212 GCA_038316145.1 Burkholderiales bacterium | reverse complement strand
TTGTTCATTACGATGGGGGTGGGGGGTCTCAAAAATCTAGTTTTTCTGATTACGTAATATGTTTATCGTCCCTAGCTCATATGAAACACGTTATATACAGTACTTCAAAATTGTGCAAAAGCACAAAGGGTTCTAAATTGTTTATATTCTTTTAAAATATATATGCTTATGTTAACGAAACAATCAGCAGATGTTGCATATAAGACGTGAATATTTTTTAACATGTTTGTTTTGTTCGACTAGCCCCAGCGGAGGGACGATGAGATTGCACTTGTATATATACTTATTATAAGTATGTACCGTAAATACCCTGTATACTGTACAATATACATAATTCGTAATGTAATTATAATACGGCAATTTCGAAACGCTACAACAGCAATAGCTTTTTTTATCGGGCCACTCGTGCCGGAACTGCGCCACACCGGGGTTGCTGTATTAGAAGTTCGGAACTGTGCCGGCTAATATAAGTAGAAGTAATGGCTGGGCGGACAACCACTTCAACCACTCTGCATTGCCGCTTGTCCCTATATGCGAATAAGCACAGTCATCGACTCGAAAAACCTGGGTGTGGTACGCCGCCAATGCGGTGCGGTGGTGAGTACTGCAGCGTAGGGGGTAGGCAGGCGCGAGATTGCGTTTGTGTACTTAAGAACGCTGATTCAGACATTCTTAAAACTTCACTTTTGTTGCCGCGAACCGTGACTGACAATTGCCGCGGCAGGCAATCAAACAAGCGTGGACCTCGCGCAAACTTTCCGCACAAAATCCCCCCAGCAAAACTCACGATCAGTGAAACACCGCCGCCACCACCCGACGCGTGGCGGTCAGGTTTATTGCATTGGGGGGTGAGTGTGGGTTTGCTTTACTGCGATAAACTGGTGACAAGGGCTACCTCGTGGGTGCGCCCGCCACGCTGGCTACCATGACGGTTTGATACCGACCTAATCCCGACGTCCCGGTATCACAACAAGCACCTTATAAATTAATTGTGATTAGACAAGTGTTGTGTGGTGTATGACCGCACACAGCGTTGCCACATCAGACGGGTGATAAGGTCAATTGATCAATATAAGGTGCGGAGTATGGGTTTAGCGCACATGGACAATGTCACCTGTTGCTGAACTTTTATACGTCATGACACGATTGTGTAAAAAAAAAATGACGATTAAAATTGACCGCCGATTTTATAAAGGTTTCCGAAATTTAACTCGCATATGGATCAGGGCAGGGGTGAACCAACGAGACACACCTCGTTGGCTGGCCCAGACAACAGAAATTACGCGATTATACTTGACGGTCTGGATGCAAATATGTCTACCCGTTTAATTTGATACCCCCGGAAAGCATTGAAAACCAAAAAATACAAAAATGAAAGCATCAAACAGAGAATCTTATCTTATATTAATTGTAAGGATACTCCGTGGGATGTATCACTTGAATACAGATTAGTGATTTACTTATCTGTAACATGTTAGAACACTGTTTTTCTAGTACAATTACAATCACCAGCGGCATAAGGCATTTTTTCCGTTTGTTATTACAATCAAGGGCAATCGTCCTCGCATCTGTTTCATTACTTTATTATGTTTGAGTGTGCGGGCTATTCTGTATTAAATTTTTTAATTTTTAATTTTTAATTTATTAAATTAAAGGCGATTTTTCCCGTGCATCCAGCGCGATATAGCGGTCGATCGGATAATTATGGGTCAGTGGTTTTACACGCGTATACCCATTACGTTTTGCTACATTACTGGTAAATAATTGCACATTTCACACGGCAATTGTGTGCCCAAAAAGCAAAGCACTCAATGTCACGAGCGCGCGGTTTTAATCATTCATATTACTCTGCGGCTTTTTGTTCGTCTTTCTTTCTCCACATTGCAGTATTATTATTCATAAAGTACACCGCGACAGGGGTGACTGAGTAATAATTAATGCTGCTAAATAATAAATACGACGAGCGCGAAACAAAAGAAGATCACCTCAGTATATCGTAGCACCTGCACCGCGCAAAACAGCAAATGACGTCATCGGCCATTATTCATGACGGGCGGTATACCGAGAAAGAAATCCAACCTGAGTGGTGTCAAACAACCGGTTTTGCTGGTCGCCGACCAGACAAGCTGTCTGGGAGGGGTGCGGCGACCCATGCACATTTGCGCCAATCAGCCGCGTTTCTCACGGTGCGTCAGCGTGTCCAAATTACCCGCCCCGTAATCGTACCATCCAACCAGCCCTTCACTTTGCACAGTTTTTACACCCAGCACCAGCGCACCAGCACAGTTTTCATTCACAATAACTTTTTCAGATGCACAGAGAGTGTTGTGGTTTTAGCTATTTATTTTCTCAACCATCAAAATATTCGTCCTAGAAATCATTCCGAATAGTTTTTGTTGAATTTTTCCAGCATTATTTTGACAAACGGAAATCATCGCCGCGTAATGTTGGCTTCGCGCAACGATTTCTCCTCATTTTCCAGCCAAACTAGCCAGTGGCCACGTCGAGGTCGCCATCAGCGAGAGGATTCCCGTCATCATAATCGACGCAGCATCCCCGCCGCGTTAAAGCCGCCACCGCTGTCGTCCTCGTCCTCGTCCTCGTCGTCAGCCATGAATTCGCACGAGGAATTAATCGCCACGGATAGTCCGAATATTCTCTGCTCGCGTCTGCCTTCTCACTGGCGTCAAAACAAAGCCCTGCCCACGGCCTTTCGGATTGTTCTGGTGGATGAGGTGCCGGACGGGACGGAGGTGTCCATCCACGCGGGCAACGACGAGAACTGCAGCGCGGAACTGCGCCACTGCATGACGCAGTTTAAGAATAAGGTGGCCCGCTTCAACGATCTCCGCTTTGTCGGACGCAGTGGACGAGGTAAGCAATCAATCAATCTACCAATCAATCAAGTGGGTGAACAAGAAGAGAATATATTATTCGTCAGTTTGCCCTTGCCGGACCAGTGGCGTTTTTTCCCCTTCAAATTATATTGGTCCCCAGTCTTAATAATCGTATTCCCTGCCATATTTTGACCAGCTCTGGTAGATATGGTGCCAGTATTCTGTAGTCCTGATGTCAGTGTTGCTGTTTTACTGGCTCGCATGATTATTTGTTTATTAGTTTTGGAAAAAAAGTGGGGTACCGGATGTTCCCATGTGAGAAAACTCTGACCGCTTACTTGATGCCTGAAAACTGATTTGGTTGATAATCGCAAATTTAATATAAATTTGTACTGCAAGTGTATGCCATTATTTTACTCTAATTTTTCGCGAATTATTTGTAGTTACCGGTAATACTTTATATTTATAAATAATTTTAAATTTAATTGCCTTCTATGACTTATATATGTTACCGAAAAATGTGTTGGATTTTATAATTTTTTATCGATTTTTGTTTGTTTTTATATTTGTGTGGCACCTGTACGACCTTATATTAATCATTGCGAAGAATTACTCTAACGTTATTGTAAAGCCGTTCGAAGACCCAAATTACACATTCACGTGGTTCTACATGTGTATGAGAAAGTGGCACCTTTTTTTTCTATCACTCAGAAAAAAACTGTCAGAAAAAAACACAAATTTATTACATTATGAATCCCCCGATCTCAGCAACTGATTCTGAGTGATTCTTGTGGGCAGGCGAGGTCACGACGAACGGTGTTGCATTCTGTTTCCGTGGGGCTCGCCGCGGCGGTACGACGGACCCACTCTCGCTTCCGCAAATGTGTTTTTTCTCGCAGTGTCTGATCGACAGGCCCAGTTAATTTTCTGCGTGGTTGAGAAAAAAATTTCCGTACAGGTCTGCGTTTTGAGAGCGCAATACACATGCATATGCGGCGATGAGTAATAAATCAAACATTTATTACAAACAATAATCTCTGTGGTTTAGCCCACTGCGTGCGTATATGCAACCTCCTGCCGGCGCTCACCGGGTAGGTCTTTCCATGCCTTTCCGCCAACTTGTTCCCGGTCGATTGGGGAAAGATCATTTTTCATGCCATACCGGGTCAAACTTCCCCAATTATTACTTAACAATACACACGTACAAAGATTGGAACCTATTCCCGGACAACGTGTTTTGACTCCCAATTCCGGACATTTTTTATGCCTGCTTCTTCATTTCTGATCTGATTCAGCCCACACTGGCCTTGATCGAACGGGAATAATTACATACACCTTTAAAAATCACAAAAGGTATAGTTTTCGAAGTTAAAAT
>JBBQAH010000199.1:0-4599 GCA_038316145.1 Burkholderiales bacterium | reverse complement strand
AGGCCTTGAAGTCGGCCTCGAAGCGTTTGGCCTTGGGGCCGGTGGTGATCCAGCCGCTGCGCAGGGTGTCCACCACCTCGGCGATGTCGTCCTCGCCGATCTCGGGCAGGGCGAAGGGCAAAAACGGCAGGGTGGGTGGCGCGGGCGGGTCAGCGGGATTCATGCAGAAGGGGTCTTGGACTGCCAGCGGGCCGGCAAAGCATTCCATTTTACGGTGTGGGTTGGGGGTCGTCTGACACCACCCGGCGATGACCCGACTGGGCCACAATCGCAAATCGGAGGTATCGATCATGGCCCTGGTGCAGCAAAAGATGACGCTCGATGAGTTTCTGGCCTGGGAGGACCTGCAGCCAGAACGGCACGAGTTCTACAGCGGCGAAGTTTTTGCGATGGTGGGCGGCCGGCGCATCCATGAGTGTGTGATCGGCAACCTGGCCTACCAGCTGCGCAGCCACCTGGCGGGCTCAGCCTGCCAGGTTTTTGCAGCCGGCATGAAGCTGCAGCTTGCTGACAACACCGTGTTCTACCCCGATGTCATGGTCACCTGCGACCGGGCAGACCTGCGCGCCGACCTGGCGATGCGCGCACCCACCCTGGTGATCGAAGTGCTCTCACCCAGCACCCAGGCCTACGACCGCAGCCAGAAGTTTGCGCTTTATCGGCGGCTGGCCTCATTGAAGGAATACATCCTGATCGACCCGGAGACGCTGCGCGTCGAAGGCTTCAGGCGCGAGGCCGATGACCGTTGGTTGCTGGTCGACATGAGCCAGGACGCGGTGATGGACTGCGCCAGCGTGGGCTGCACCGTGCCGCTGGCCCAGGTGTTCGAGGGCGTCATCCCGGCAGAGTGACACCCGTCAAGCTGGGCTTGATCGGGGGTTTGGCCGCGGCATGCAGCCAAACCAGCAGCGCTCGACAGCGCCGTGCGGGTCAGCCCAGCCCAGGCTTTTGCAGCCACACCAGCACATGCGTGCGCAACAGCGGAAACGCATTGAACACCGGGTACAGCGACGGGTGCAGCCGAGAAACCGCCCGGGCTATCGGCGGCGCCAGCGTGAGCCTGCGCGAAGTCATCACGGCCTGCGGAAACAGCTGCTGCACCCGGGCCAGCGGCACGCCGCGCACATCCGGGTTGCGCGGGTTGTTGACGGTGAAGTCGTACCACAGCACACCGCCGCCGGGTTTGACCCAGGACCACATGGCCGCTGCGAGCCGCTGCTGAAAGTCATCGTCCAGCAGTGACGAAAACACGGTGGACTGGAACACGATGTCCTGGCTGGCCGGTACGATGTCCAGCGTGCTGGCGTCGCCACCCCACAGCATCAGCGCTGGCGGCAACACGGCCCGGGCCTGGGCCAGCCGCTCGGGCAGCAGTTCGGCGCCGCTCAGGTTGGCTGGCGCAAAACCCAGGCGCAGCAACTCCAGCAGGTTGCCACCGGCGCCGCACCCCACCTCCAGCAGCCGCAAACGGGCCAGGTCGGTCAGGCCAAGCCGTAACAACAGCTTGAGCAGGGCGCGCTGGCGCTCTTGCAGCGACTGCCAGACATCGGCTTGCAAGTAGCTGTAACGGTCCAGCCCGCCTCGGCGGGCATAGCGCTCGGCCACGGCGCGGGTCTCGTCGGTCGGGTTCGGATCGGGCATGGCTTAAGGCTTCAAGGGTCGGCGCTTGCGCGGTAGTCTTCGAGCCGCCTCGGTCAGCGCCGGACCGCGTCAACAAAGCGCTGCGCCAACACCGGGTAGGTGTGGTTGGCCAGCACAAAAGCACGGCCACGCTGGCCCATTGCGCGGCGCTCCTCGGCCGGCAGTGCGGCCAGCCGGCGCAGGCCATCAGCCACGGCGGGGGCCGATTCAGGCGCCACGGTCAGGCCGCAGCCGCTCTCGGCCACCGGGTCGTTGCCGGCATCCACGCTGTGCAGCACGGTACAGCCGGCCATCATGTAGTCCATCAGCTTGTTGGGTGCGATGCCAAAGCGGTAGATCGGCACCCGCTGCCAGCCGATGTAAGCGATGTCGAGCCGGGCCAGCAGCGACGGGATCATGGCCTTGGGGATGGGCGGCAGCAGGCTGACGTTGGCCAGGCCCTCGTCGGCCACACGGTGCGCCAGCCGGGCGCGCTCGTGGCCGTCGCCCACCATCACGATGGCGATAGGCTCGGTCTTGAGCAGTGCTGCCGCGTCCAGCAGCACGTCCAGCGCATTGGGCAGGCCCATCGATCCGGCGTAGCCCACCACCGTGCGGCCAGCGGCACGCTGGGCATCGATCAGCATGGCCAGGTCGCCCTGCAGCGGGGGGGGCGTGCCGGCCCACTCGTCCAGGCTGATGCCGTTCGGCACGATGTGCAGCTTGGCCAGGTCCAGCCCGTGCGCGGCCATGTGGCCCTGCACCTTGGGCAGCATGCTCACCACCACGTCGGCATCGCGGTAGGCAGCGTGCTCGGCGGCCTGGCAGAGCCGGATGAAGGGGTGGCGCGGGCTCATGCCCGACAGCTCTATCGGGCTCAGCGGCCACAGGTCATGCACCTCGAACACCAGCACTGCGCCGGCCGCACGCCCGCTGGCGCGCTGGTTGGCGTGCTCGCGGCTGATGCGGGCGATGCGGCGCGCCACCCAGATGTCCATCGGGTAGGTGCTGGAGGCGATCACCACGTCGGGCTTGAAGTCCCGCACCAACTGGTGCGATTGCCGCCAAACCTGCGACAGGTAACGCCAGATGTTCCAGACCCTGCCGGCCCCGTTGCCCTGGTAAAACGGCGTGGGCAGCCAGCGGTAGGCGATGCCGTCTATCGTCTCGTCGCCGGCCCGGGGCTGGCGCGCCCGCACATGTGAAAAATCCGCCGCGACGATTTGCACCCGGTGGCCGGCGCGCACCCATTCACGCGCCAGGTAAAACGGCCGGTACTCCATGCCCAGCGCGGGGCTGCCGGCGTAGTGGTTGAGGTAGAGGATGTTCATGCCCTGGTCGAACGGGCTGGCGGCTCGGCGGGCGGCCCGGATCGGCCGGCCCCCGCGTCGTCGATGGCCCGCAGCCGGGCCAAAAAGCCGGCCACTGCCGGCGCAAACATCGCATGCCCGGCCACCCAGGCATGGTTGGCCTGGGCAATGACCTCGGCGCGCGGCAGCAGGGCTGCCAGCGTGTTGGCATCCGGCAGCTTTGCACCCGCCAGCACCAGGCCGTTGTCGCCGGTGCGCACCAGCTCGTGGTTGGCAGGCAGGTCCGACAGGATCGGGATGCAACCCTGCGCCATCGCCTCCAGCACCGAGACCGACACCGAATCGCTCTCGGGCAGGCTCAAATACCAGCGTGCCTGGGCGTAACAGCGCGCCTGGGCTGCAGCGTCCAGCCGGCCGACAAACTGAACCTGCTTTGCGATGCCGAGGTCGGCGGCCTGTTGTTCCAGCAGCGGCCGCAGCGCGCCATCATTGGCCACCACCAGCTCGGCATCGGGCCAGCTTGCCGCCACATTGGCAAACAAGCGCAGTACCTGCGCTGGTGCGTAAATCGACTCCAGGCCGCGGTTGGCAAAAAACAGATGATCGCGCTTGCTGCCCGCCGCCGGCAGCAGCGGCAGCGCCTCCAGGCCAAACGGAAACACCATCACCTCAGCGGCGCCCAGTGCGTGCATCTGCTGCGCCATGACCTGCGAGTCACTGGTGGTGAGCGCGCAGGCGCGCAGCATCCGGCCGGTGACCCAGCGCAGCAGCCGGCTGCGCTGCGGCGTGACCAGGATGTCCGAGCCCCAGGCCGAGCCGACGATCCGGCCCGGCGCGCCCAGCCAGCGTGTCGCCAGCCAGGCCAGCGTGCCGTGCGAGGTCAGGTAGTGGGCATGGATCCAGTCGGCGCGCACGCTGCGCAGCCAGTTGGCCAGGCGCGGCAACTCGCGCAGCAAGGCCCCGTTGCCGCCGGCAAAGTTGGGCCGGGTGCCCAGCGCCAGACGGCGCCCGGCCGGCACCAGCGCTTCGAAGCCGGGCGCAAAGCCGCGCGACGAGGCGGCCCACAACTCCACCTGCGGCGCCAGCGCACGTGCCCACTTCAGCAGGTGCGGGCTCTCGCCGTCGCCCAGCAGCACCAGCCTCATGGCGCTGGGCGGCCGGCCGGCCGGAGGCCAGGTTCGGCAGCGGGATCGCTGGGCTGGCCACCACGGTGATCGCCTTCGTTGCCGCCCACGCCGCTGACTTCAACGGCTGACCCGGCCCAAGCTTCATAGTGCTCGCGCAACTCGGGCCGGCTGGCCAGCCAGCGGGCGTCACCGTCGCGAGAGTCGCCGACCACCGCCGCCGGGTTGCCGGCAATCACCGAAAACGCGGGGTAGTCACCACGCAACACGCTGCCAGCCCGCACGACGCAGCCGCGGCCCAGCCGGCTGCCGGCCTCGATCAGGCTGTGCGGGCCGATGAAGCAATAGGGGCCGATGTCCACCGAGCCGGCCACCCAGCCCGGCTTGTCGCCCTGCCAAACCACGTAGGCCCGGCCCAGCAGGCGCTGCGCCCGGTGCGAGCTGTGGGTGACGATGCTGACGTGGTGGGTGATCTGCACCCCCTCGCCCACCGTGACGCCGCCGCTGGCCTCGATGAAGTTGAACGGGCCGATGTAGACATGGTC
>JBBQAH010000161.1:0-6460 GCA_038316145.1 Burkholderiales bacterium | reverse complement strand
GGGATTGGCAAACTGCGCCTTGTACTCGGCCTCACGTGCAGCAAGCTTGACCGGGTCGCCCTTGTCCTCGCGGAAGATGATCTCCACCGCGCCCTTGGCGCCCATCACCGCGATCTCGGCGTTGGGCCAGGCAAAGTTGACGTCGCCACGCAGGTGCTTGCTGCTCATCACGTCGTAGGCGCCGCCGTAAGCCTTGCGGGTGATCACCGTGACCTTGGGCACGGTGCACTCGGCATAGGCGTAGAGCAGCTTGGCGCCGTGCTTGATGATGCCGCCGTACTCCTGGGCTGTACCGGGCATGAAGCCGGGCACGTCGACGAAGGTGACCACCGGGATGTTGAAGGCATCGCAAAAGCGCACGAAGCGCGCCGCCTTGATGCTGCTCTTGATGTCCAGGCAGCCGGCCAGCACCTGCGGGTTGTTGGCGACGATGCCGACGGTCTGGCCTTCCATCCGGCCCAGGCCGATCACGATGTTCTTGGCGTAGTCGGGCTGCAACTCGAAGAAGTCGCCGTCATCGACCACCTTGATGATCAGCTCCTTGATGTCGTAGGGCTTGTTGGCGTTGTCGGGCACCAGCGTGTCGAGGCTCATGTCGAGCCGGTCGGCGCGGTCGCCGCTGTCACGCACCGGCGGCTTTTCGCGGTTGTTCAGTGGCAGGTAGTTGTAAAAACGCCGCAACATCAGGATCGCCTCGACGTCGTTCTCGAACGCCAGGTCGGCCACGCCGCTCTTGGTGGTGTGGGTGCCGGCGCCGCCCAGCTCCTCGGCCGTCACCTCCTCATGGGTCACCGTCTTGACCACCTCGGGGCCGGTGACAAACATGTAGCTCGAGTCCTTGACCATGAAGATGAAGTCGGTCATGGCGGGTGAATACACCGCGCCACCGGCACACGGGCCCATGATCAGGCTGATCTGCGGGATCACGCCGCTGGCCATCACGTTGCGCTGGAACACGTCGGCATAACCGCCCAGCGACGCGACGCCTTCCTGGATGCGGGCGCCGCCCGAATCGTTCAGGCCGATCACCGGCGCGCCCACCTTCATCGCCTGGTCCATCACCTTGCAGATCTTCTCGGCATGGGCCTCGGACAGCGCGCCGCCAAACACGGTGAAGTCCTGACTGAAGACAAACACCAGCCGGCCGTTGATCATGCCGTAGCCGGTGACCACGCCGTCGCCGCGGATCTTGTTGTCGGCCATGCCGAAGTCGGCGCAGCGGTGCTCGACAAACATGTCCCATTCTTCGAACGTGCCCTCGTCGAGCAGCAGCTCCAGCCGCTCTCGTGCGGTGAGCTTGCCCTTGGCGTGCTGGGCGGCGATGCGCTTCTCGCCGCCGCCCAGTCGGGCCTCGGCGCGCATGGCCTCCAGCTTTTGTTGGATGTCGTGCATGGGGTGTTCTCCTCGGTCGAAATATGGTGGGGATCAGCGAAACAGCATCAATGAAACAGGTCCAGCAGACGTCGCGCCGCCACCGACGGCGCGACGGCGCCGCTGCGCACGGCGTCGGTCAGTGCCGGCAGCGCGGCGCGCACCGCGGGATGGACCTTGAAGCGTTGGCTCAGGCCAGCGCTGACGAGCGCGTCCATCCAGGCTTGGTCCTGGTGATGGCGCCGTGCGGCGAGTCTGCCGTTGCTCGTCTGCGACTCACGAAACCGGCTGACGGCAGCCCAGAAATCGGGCAGGCCCGAGCCCTTGAGCGCGCTGAGCTGCATCACCTGCGGCTGCCAGACGGTGTTGTCGGGCTGTGCGTGCTGGTCGTGGTCGGCGTGGTCAGGGCGAGGGCCGTGCGCGCCGTTGCTGGCGATCAGCCGCAGCGACGACGTGATCTGCGCCCGCGCCCGGGTGGCGGCCGCCTCGCCCAGGTCGGCCTTGTTGATCACCACCAGGTCGGCCAGCTCCATCACACCCTTCTTGATGGCCTGCAGGTCGTCGCCGGCGTTGGGCAGTTGCAGCAGCACAAACATGTCGGTCATGCCGGCCACCGCGATCTCGCTCTGGCCCACACCCACGGTCTCGACGATCACGACATCGAAGCCGGCGGCCTCGCAGACCAGCATGGCCTCGCGGGTTTTTTCGGCCACGCCGCCCAGCGTGCCACTGGCCGGGCTGGGGCGGATATAGGCCCGCTCATCCATCGACAGACGTTCCATCCGGGTCTTGTCGCCCAGGATCGAGCCGCCGCTGACAGACGACGACGGGTCCACCGCCAGCACCGCCACGCGGTGGCCCTTGTCGATCAGGTGCAGGCCCAGCGCCTCGATGAAGGTGCTCTTGCCCACCCCGGGCACACCGCTGATGCCCAGGCGAAAGGATCGGCCGCTGGCCGGCAGCAGCGCATTGAGCAGCGCGTCCGCGCGCAAACGGTGGTCGGGCCGGGTGGACTCCAGCAGCGTGATGGACTTGGCCACGGCGCGGCGTTGGGCCGGGCCGGGGGCACCGGTCACTGCAGTGAACAACACCTGATCGGTGTCGGGCAGGGCCATGCCCGCGGCCGAAGGGGCGAATGCGGCGCTCGACGTTTCAGCCATTCGTCAGCCCCAGCGCCGGACGCAGGTAGTGCAGGTCCCAGTCGCTCTCATGCTGCAGCTCAAAACCGTGGCGCAGGTAGAAGGCGTTGGCGTCGCTCAACTTCAGTGCCGTTACCCGTACCGGCAGCGCCAGCCGGTCGGCCTCGTCCAGCACCTGGGCCATGACCCAGCTGCCCACGCCCTGGCGCTGGGCCTGAGGCGCGATGTAGAGGTGGTCCAGCACCAGGTGGTCGGGGTGGTTGGCGGGCACGGGCAACAGGACGACAAAACCGACGGGCTCGCCGGCGAGCAGGATGTGGCGGGTGTGGGCGGGCTCGAAGGCCCGGCTCAGCCGCTCGCGGGCGCGTTGGGGGTCGAAGTGGCCCAGGCGTTGCAGGCTTTCTCGCATGGCAGCCATTCGCAGGGCGAGCAGGGCATCGAAGTCGTCTTCGGAGGCGGCAGCCAGCGCCAGTGGTGCAGCACCCGGGGCGGCGTCAACGGTCATCGCGGCAAGACGTGCAAGCGGCGTTGGGCATCAAGGGCCGAGGCAGGCAGAAGCGCTCAGCCCGCCTGCGCCGCCCGGATCTGCTCCAGCACGTCCTTGGCGCTGGCGGGGATCGGCGTGCCCGGGCCGTAAATGCCCTTGACCCCGGCTTCGAACAAAAAGCCGTAGTCCTGCTTCGGGATCACGCCGCCGACAAACACGATGATGTCGTCCGCGCCCTGTTTCTTGAGTTCGGCGATGATCGCCGGCACCAGCGTCTTGTGGCCCGCCGCCAGGGTGGAGATACCCACCGCGTGCACGTCGTTTTCAATCGCCTGGCGGGCGCATTCTTCAGGCGTCTGGAACAGCGGGCCCATGTCCACATCGAAGCCCAGGTCGGCAAAGGCCGTGGCCACCACCTTGGCGCCGCGGTCGTGGCCGTCCTGGCCCAGCTTGGCGATCATCACGCGGGGGCGGCGGCCCTGGTCGTCGGCAAATTCAGCGATCTCATGTTGCAACTTCTCCCAGCCTTCGGCCGAATCGTAGGCAGCGGCGTAAACGCCGGTCACTTTCTGGATGTCGGCGCGATGCCGGCCGTAAACCGTCTCCAGCGCGTCGCTGACCTCGCCCACCGTGGCACGCAGGCGCATCGCCTGGATCGTCAACGCCAGCAGGTTGCCCTCGCCTGAGTGCGCGGCATCGGTCAGCTGCGCCAGCGCCTGGGTCACCCCCTCGTTGTCGCGGCTGGCCTTGATGTCTTGCAGGCGCTTGATCTGGCCATCGCGCACCATCACGTTGTCCACCTCACGCGCCTCGATGGCGTCCTCGGTCTTCAACTTGTACTTGTTGACGCCGACGATCACGTCGCGCCCGGCGTCGATACGGGCCTGCTTCTCGGCAGCACTCGCCTCGATCTTGAGCTTGGCCCAGCCCGAATCCACCGCCTGGGTCATGCCGCCCATCGCCTCGACTTCTTCGATGATGGCCCAGGCGGCGTCGGCCATGTCCTGGGTGAGTTTTTCCATCATGTAGCTGCCGGCCCAGGGGTCGACCACGCTGGTGATATGGGTCTCTTCCTGGATGATCAGCTGGGTGTTGCGGGCGATGCGGGACGAAAACTCGGTGGGCAGCGCGATGGCCTCGTCGAAACTGTTGGTGTGCAGGCTCTGCGTGCCGCCAAACACTGCGGCCATCGCCTCGACCGTTGTGCGCACCACGTTGTTGTACGGGTCTTGCTCGGTCAGGCTCCAGCCCGAGGTCTGGCAATGGGTGCGCAGCATCAGGCTCTTCGGGTTCTTGGCATCGAAGCCCTTCATGATCCGGCACCACAGCAGGCGCGCCGCGCGCAGCTTGGCGATCTCCAGATAAAAGTTCATGCCGATGGCCCAGAAAAAGCTCAGCCGGCCGGCAAACCCGTCCACGTCCAGGCCCTTGGCGAGTGCGGTCTTGACGTACTCCTTGCCGTCGGCCAGCGTGAAGGCCAGCTCCAGCGCCTGGTTGGCGCCGGCCTCCTGCATGTGGTAGCCGGAAATCGAGATCGAGTTGAACTTGGGCATCTTCTGCGCCGTGTACTCGATGATGTCGCCGATGATCCGCATGCTGGGCGCGGGCGGGTAGATGTAGGTGTTGCGCACCATGAACTCTTTGAGGATGTCGTTCTGGATCGTGCCTGAGAGCTTGTCCTGCGACACGCCCTGCTCCTCTGCCGCCACCACGTAACCGGCCAACACTGGCAACACCGCGCCGTTCATGGTCATCGAGACCGACACCGTGTCGAGCGGGATCTTGTCGAACAGGATCTTCATGTCCTCGACCGAGTCGATCGCCACGCCGGCCTTGCCGACGTCGCCGGTAACCCGCGGATGGTCGGAGTCGTAACCGCGGTGCGTGGCCAGGTCGAACGCCACGCTCACGCCCTGGCCGCCGGCAGCCAGCGCCTTGCGGTAGAAGGCGTTGCTCTCTTCGGCGGTGGAAAAACCCGCGTACTGCCGGATCGTCCAGGGCCGAACCGCGTACATCGTCGCCTGCGGGCCGCGGATGAAGGGCTCGAAGCCCGGCAGCGTGTCGGCGTAAGGCAGGTTGGCGGTGTCGGCCGCGGTGTACAGCGGCTTGAGCTTCAGGCCCTCTGGCGTAACCCAGGTCAGCGCGTCCAGGTTGCCGGCAGGCGCCGATTTGGCGGCGGCACGGGCCCATTGCTCCAGCGTCGCGGCTTGAAACTCGGGGGCTTGTGGGGTGGTGTTGGGCATGGGGCGATCCTCAGGCTTGGGGCGTGGCGGAGTTTGCGCTGCGGCAAGTCTCGACCGGTCTGTCTTGTTCATCATGATACATGATGCATAATTATGAATTCAAAACCTGCACCAGCCTGACAAGTGCGTCTATTCTGGCCAGACTGGCGCACAGGGCCCGGCAGCAACCGCCCCACCCGTCCCACCCGTCCCACCCGTCGCACCCGTCCCACCCGTCCCACCCGTCCCACCACCAGTCCCGCCAGCGCCGCCAGCCCGACCGACCCTTCCGCCCAGAGCCTCGCCTTTGTCCGCCACTGCCACGCTAGCTGAACGCCCGCCGCTGACGCCCCGCGCCCTGTACCAGGACGTGGCCGAGCGCCTGCGCCAGCAGATTTTCAGCCGCGAACTGGAGCCAGGCGCCTGGATCGACGAGCAAAAACTTGCGGTCGAATATGGCATCAGCCGCACGCCCCTGCGCGAGGCGCTGAAGGTGCTGGCAGTCGAAGGCCTGGTGACGATGAAGCTGCGGCGCGGCGCCTATGTCACCGAGATGTCAACCACCGACGTGGCCCAGGTTTACCACTTGATGGCGCTGCTCGAATCTGACGCCGCCGGCACGGTCGCCGCACAGGCCAGCGCCGCCGACATTGCCGAGTTGCAGGCGCTGCATGACCGGCTCGAATCCCAAGCCCAGGAGCGTGACGCTTTTTTTGCCACCAACGAGCAATTTCATCTGCGCCTGCTGGCGCTGGCCGGCAACCGCTGGAGCGCCCAGATCGTGCAGGACCTGCGCAAGGTGATGAAGCTGAACCGGCATTTGTCGCTGTTCAAGCAAGGCCGGCTGGCCGAATCGCTGGCCGAACACAGCGCCGTGATGGCGGCGATTGCCGCACGGGATGCGCCGCAGGCCGCCCGCTTGATGCGCGCCCACTTTGACAACGGGCTGGACGCAGCATCGGCCTGAGGGCTGATGCGCTTGGAACCGCCTTGCTTGACGCTGCTACCGCCACCGCTTTGATGCCGACAACACGCTGATCAGTTTGCGGTCAGCCAAAACCGCCACACTTACCCCCGCCCATCCCTTACGGAGACTGCTTTGAAAATCCACGAGTACCAGGCCAAGGACATCCTGCGCCAGTTCGCTATTCCCGTGCCGCGCGGCATCCCCGCGTTCACCGTGCAAGAGGCGGTCGAGGCGGCGCAAAAGCTGGGCGGCGCGGTCTGGGTGGTCAAGGCCC
>JBBQAH010000345.1:0-1780 GCA_038316145.1 Burkholderiales bacterium | reverse complement strand
GCGAAGGTGAGACTCGAAGAGGACAGAGTTGCCGACTGCGAGCCAGCGCGTGTCGCCACCCGTGAGAAAAATCTTCGTCTGCGAGATGACGGCCGGCTTGCACTGCGAAGCGACGAAGCGCGCTCGAATGAGTTGATAGAGGCGCAGCTCGTCGCCGCCAACGCTCTCTGGGGCTTCAGCTTCGAGCGATGTGGGCCGAATGCACTCGTGCGCGCCCTGAGCCGATGCCTTCGACTTGTAGACGGGTGGCGTCACCGGCAGCGCCTCTGGAAATACTTTCTCGAGATAGGCCCGCGCCATCACGGCAGCGTCATCACTCACCGTTACGGAGTCACTGCGGTGATAGCTGATGTGGCCGGCCTCGAAGAGTGACTGCGCCAGCTCCATTGTCACGTCGGGCTTCAGCTTGAGCATGACGCTCGCGGCCTGCTGCAGCGAGCTGGTGGTGAACGGGGCCTTCGGCTTTCGCTCAACAGGCTTCGTCTCCACCGCCTCAACTCGGTGCGGAGCTGCGGCGCG
Organism: Burkholderiales bacterium; assembly: GCA_038316145.1. GTDB lineage: Bacteria > Pseudomonadota > Gammaproteobacteria > Burkholderiales > Burkholderiaceae_C > Pseudaquabacterium. Next base: position 1,261 of record JBBQAH010000345.1, on the reverse strand, counting down.
TGCTCGAGCAGCAATGCTTTGCGCATCGTCCTCCAAGTGAATGCGCGCATCATCGGCCTCGCCCGTCTGCTCGGGTGCGTACTTCGCGACGAGGCCGTTCGAGTACGTCGTGGTGAGCGTCCAGTAGGGAGTCACCACATGCGCTTCGCGCTCGAGCTCGCGCAGGAGCACCAAGTGGAGTGCTGCTGACTGCACGCGGCCTGCACTGTGATTCTTGCCGAATGGCGAGAGCAAGGGCGAGAGCTGGTAGCCGACGAGACGGTCGACCACGCGACGGGCTTGCTGCGCATCCACGAGGCACTGGTCGAGCGGGCCTGCCTTCGCGACAGCAGCAGTGAGCGCTTTGGGGGTGATTTCAGTGAAGCGAATCCGCTGGGCATCTTTGAGGCCCAGCTCGTCGACCAAATGCCACGCGATGGCCTCGCCTTCTCGGTCTGCATCGCTCGCGAGGTAGATTACTGTCGCTTGCTTGGCGGCCTTTCGAATGGCGGAGAGCAGGCTCGCCTTGTCGTCGTTCACCTCGTACGTCGGGATGAACGTCGTGAGGTCAACGCCGAGGTCTCGCTTGGGGAGGTCGCGAAAGTGACCGGCCGTGGCGAGCACCTCAAAACCTTCGCCCAGGTACTTTTTAATCGTCGCACGCTTGTTGGGGGACTCGACAATGACCAGTTTCACGCAATGCCTCCAGGCTTGTTGGGAATGTCTTGGCATTTTTAACAATGCCAAACATATAAACGCCAGAGGGGCGATGACGAAAGGCGAAGCGCCTAATCGAGCGCGGTGCGCAGAAAAAGCGTGAACGCTGTGCCGCTCGGAACGAGCGCGGCTGCTCGCTCCTGTGTGCTGCCGCTGCCTCTTGCGCCAGAGGCTGCGGTGTCGACCGCCGCATTTGAGACGTCACCGGCGACGCCGTCGGGCGTCACGCGACCCAGCACATTTCGACCAGTGTTGAGTGCCGTCTCTTTGAGTGTGTCAGCGAACGTTGAATCGGAAGTCGACGCACGCGGAAGCGGCAAGCCAACACGCTTGTCGCTCCCCATTGCCACGGCGTCGATGGTCACTGCGTTGCCGCCGATGTGAATCGTGTCGCACGACAACTGAAGCCTGAGCCCTGGGGAAGTCGTGCAGATGATGACCGCACCCTTCTTGATGGCCACAGCGCCGCCGACCACGACATCGGCCGAGAGCACCGCACTGACGGGCGCAGGCGTTGATGCATCAGCGGGCGAGGTGAGGCGTGCGGCCAAAATTGTTCCTTTCG
>JBBQAH010000311.1:0-2528 GCA_038316145.1 Burkholderiales bacterium | reverse complement strand
TCTACCGTCGAGGTTGCTGGTAATTGTGATTGGTTGTGCGAGGGATCCATCATTGTCTGGACGGTGAAGCTTGCGCAGAATACACTAGATGTACAGTAGAAGAACCCCGGATAAAGCCTTGGGGATAATGCAACTGTGTCAAACCGAAGGCTCTAAATCTAAAAACCGATCGTCTAATTAAGTGTACAGGACTAGTGTATTCGAATAGAAAAATTAGTTACGATTGTGCGAAGTGGTGCAATTTACATGCTATATAGCTGGAACTCCTTGTACAGTCACTCCTTGTCGAGTAACAGTCCGGCAGAATTGTACTCCCTTCTATTATATAGGGTTGTTGGCTGCCAGTTGCGTAATGAGTTTGAACCAGGACAAATGTCCATAGTTGTTGATGATGCGAGTTAATCGTCCTTCTTCGTAAAGCAGACATAAGTGTCATCAGTCATCAGTTGCCTATTATAGGTAGTCATTACCGCCTACTTGGACCTTGAATCCCACTTTGTTTTGGCCAACTGAAACAGCAGCACAGATATCATCTTGTGCATTTGAGTCTCTCTGATTGGACACATAGTTACAAGAGGTTTTCACTGGCTCTATTTACCGGGTTTTATCCCTGTTTATATTAGCGCCGCCGAAGTATGCTTGTCTTTTGTCGTCACCAATAATATGCAGAGATTTCCTGGTCCGGTTGATTTGGAACGCCATCAGGAATTATAAGTTAACTACGGTGTATAATCAACGTTGCGGTTGGTATTTTGAACTAATTATCTGCTCAGAATTGAACATCTGTGAGGAGGGCAAATGTCGTCTCAAGTTCACAATTTTACACATCGACACTTATTACCAAACTAACCCATGATCAACGTGTTATTGTGCTTATCAACCGGACGGCCTGATCCGAGCCAAATCGCCGTAGTCGTCACGCCTACCACTCGAAGAACCAGAGGAAGAGACCTCAACCCACGTGATTATTCGCTTTATCACGAAGCAGACCGAACAAAAACATGAGCAATTTTGGTCTTAGAAATTCCGCATGCGCTCAAGTGAGTAAAATGGCTAATTCTAAGACATATCGAGCAGGACGAAAATTTAGTCACTTGAATTGAATACCTCGACACTCCACAGTTTCAACAGACATCATCTGCCGACCTTGACAATACCCTTCCGAAGCTCACTTCTTACATTAATCGCGCGCGGTCTCGAGGATTATGCCATCATTATGATGAGAGGTGCGCCATATTTCACCGCAGAAATATAAAAACTTCTTGACGATTGGGAACATAAAGATTACGGTGACGCGGACCGGAAGGGCTAGGTATAATGAGTCAAGCCTGTCGAATCCTATAAACTGTTTTATCCCCTGATAATAATATCTAGTCTGGAAAAATTGTAAGTATCAACTATAAATACTGCATCACCAGAAAAAGCCCAAGTAGAATTTCTTGTAGCCTCAAACCTTGTAACTTGATGCATATTTATTTAAATAACAATATTATTTTGCCAAAATGGAACGCATTGCATGGCTTCTCATCTCGCTAGTTGCCACCGTGATGCCGGTGAAACAGGTCAGGGATTTTATATAATCGGTTGGTGCATTATAATCCGTCCACGATTTACATAATTCTTTTTAAATAAGACATCCATTTAAAATTGAGCAAATATGTATAAATGCTCGTATTATTAATATATGATTTATTTCTCCGGTGTGCAAGCTTGTTATAGTTTCATTCAACATAATCGTATATTACTTTATACCTAATAACTGCAGGGAGTGGCCTTACCACCAGAAGCAACATCGATTGCGCTCACTGACCTCGTTGAATTGTTCCCTGCGGGAATTCTGGAGAGTATGTCGGATAATGACGATCGCCTCAAACGCAGCATCGATGGGGCTGCCTGCACCATAACGCCGGGCCAACCGCTCATCTACTACGGCGCCAATGGCCAACCCCTGACTTCGGTGCCCGGACCCAGCGGCACCGTGGACAGCTGTGTGGCCAACAATGTCCCGCTGACGCGGTGCAACGTCGTGACTGGGAAATGCGAGTGTGATCCTGGCGTGGCCTGTGAGTATAATTTTCGAGCTGAGTTCAACTGCCAAAGTCAATTGCTGATCGAAAATACTTAATATTACTAACATGCCTATCACTACTATATGAAATATAACACTAGAGGAAAAAGGTCTGAAAAATATTTAAAATTTACATGTTAACTGCAAATTTATTCTGAACATTTACAAATGAATTTATGTTTTCACGCGTGCTTTACAACGTTGTTTTCCAGTAATATTATATTTATTTATTCAGCACGGCCTTTTTGCAGCTCGTTTAACAATATTTCCGGGTGCGGCGCTTTGCCTACCATTTTCTTACGTCAACACTACTAAAGGCTTGTGTTTACCGGCCGTGCCGGATATGTGTGACACGTTGGCATCGGGCTCCTACTGTGCATCTGTCGTTAACGGCAACACCGCTCAACTCAAATGCATATGTCGCAATGGCGTGGGATCTTGGCCGAACTGCCAACCAAGT
>JBBQAH010000409.1:0-2223 GCA_038316145.1 Burkholderiales bacterium | reverse complement strand
TTTAACGAAACGAGACGAAATTTTCGTTAACGAATCGTTCGTTCGTCACTGACGAACGATTTGCGTTCCTTAGTTGAAATGAATAGTGACAGATAATATACACAAGCAGAGAGTTGTAGGACACCGTTCTTGAATTGTCCGCCCTTTTCTGGATCGCCTATCGGGGATCCTGCCGACTATGACAATTCAGTAATAAATTGTTTGCCGGTCGGGTCCCTGAGGAGTCCTTTTTCGGTTAGTTGGCGATGATGATACATGCATGCATGCAGACGCGGTAATGTATCGTATGGTCTTTGCTGGCAGCTTGTCGCGGGAAATAATGGCGGGTTCAATGAGATGAAATGCGTGGTGTCCAATTTGGGACACCGTGTGCGCCTTTCGCGCTGTGTATTGTATTTTGGCTCCCCGCAGTGCGCCATCCTTACATGTGTGATGGTCATTGAAGCTATGATCCAGATATTAATACTCGTAATCACTCATTGTGTACCGGTGTATCGGGAACACACGAGAGGGACTATTATGATAAAAAGTAGTCTGACTGACACATATTTCAACGGTAGATCGATTTCGGCCGTTTTTCATGCGAATCATTTCATTAGAATGAGTTCTTGACCGATACAGTGGGTGGATTACAATATGAAAAGGCACAGAATGCAACAATGTTTTAGACTATGACAGTACAATGTAGGATGTATAATAAACTTACTGGTTTCGTTTTCGGCTCATCCGTTTCAGCGGTTTTAGATAAATTAATAACCTATAATTAAATGGAAGATTGTTCGTGATTAAATTTATGGTCGTTTTGTATTTGATTGCTTGATTTAGTTACCCTTGATCACATTGATATAGTTTAGTTTATTCAAAGAGCAGACAACCTCTAATCAGAGGACTTGGGTGTCTGGTCACTTCTCCCCCATGCACAACAACAATCAAACAAACATCTCAGTCAAGCGAAAATGTCTCACAGCTGCTCGATAATTAATACTGCCACAAGAGTTCCAGGTCTGTACAGGTAATCTCGAAAACAAAAAAGACAGTCTAGCGGCCAATGTGCTTTTCCCTATGTTCTTTTTCCACTTATATGTTTTATGATACACGTTTATAGAGAAACAATTTATTTTAGATAGTTTTTGATATCCGTGATTAAATTCATGATCGTTTTATAATTGATTGCTTGATTTAGTTATGATAACATTGATATAGGTTTTATGATGCACGTTTATAAAATAACAATTTATTTTTGATGATTTTTTATATCCCTGATTAAATTCATGATCGTTTTATAATTGATTGCTTGATTTAGTTATGATAACATTGATATAGGTTTTATGATGCACGTTTATAAAATAACAATTTATTTTTGATGATTTTTTATATCCCTGATTAAATTCATGACCCTTTTATAATTAATTGCTTGATTTAGTTATGATAACATTGATACAGTTTTTATGATACACGTTTATAAAATAACAATTTATTTTAGATAGTTTTTGATATCCGTGATTAAATTCATGACCGCATTATAATTGATTGCTTGATTTAGTGACCTTGATAACATTGATAGGTTTTATGATACATGGTTATAAAAAACAATTTATATTTTGGATAGTTTTCGATTGCTTTCATTACATAAGTATTGTAATTACTTTACATAAATATTGTAATTACTGATAGTAAGATTACCATGTCTATTTACATGATAAAGGTTATCAGTAGCTGACCAGTGGTCAATGTATAGCATCGCAAACATCTTAATCTTAATCGATAACACACACAAGACACACGCGCATTAAATTACATCCACACTAGCAACTGACACATCCCACGCGGCACCGTCTGGCTTTCAAACCGCGACCATGCAAGTGTGACGACGGGGCCGATGGTAATGCGATAGTCCTGTCGGCTCGAACACTAGTAACGCGACCGACCTGAAAACTTCTCGCAAATTACTGATATTATTATTTAGACAAAATGCATATACAGTACGAGGCTTGGCGCCTGGGATGGCCCTCCCCGGGAAAATTTGCCCTGGGATGGCCCTCCCTGTATCTATCGAACTGTGGCAGTTACGGCAAATCTGAATAGCTCATTCGATGCCCACGCATCGATTTACCTAGTGGGATGAATATTAAAAATTGAAAATTTTCAAAAATGAACTTTTTATTCGCAAAATAAAATTAACATTGAGATTTTTGCATTTTCAACTACAAATTCATTTTTGAA
>JBBQAH010000326.1:0-1735 GCA_038316145.1 Burkholderiales bacterium | reverse complement strand
CACTCAATTCTTTGCGAAGAATTAGATCATACAATGATCCGCCTGGTTAAAGAGCGTTAATTAAATTCAGAGGAATATGACCAAGTTATAAACTCGTATTGCCGGTTCAGAAGCCCTCTAATAACAGGCAAGTCACGTGGTTTGAATTCTACTCGCTTGCGATTCACAAGAAACACTTTTAACAGCATACATATCAGCGCCAATGCTATTCCACAGTTATGGCTCATCAAAGTACTCTATTTTGAAGTAAAACTGGCTGCGTAATATTCAAGGCGAACCGAGAATAACATAAGAAGTTGAGAATTTCATGAAATTACCGGAAACACCGCCAAACTGATGGTTTATCGAAATCTATTGTTATCATTAAAATGGTTCAATCTAGACTCAGTTTGCAATGCTAACTCGAATGGCGTTGGCAGAATTTGAATCTGACTTCAGGGAATCGATTTAGCGGGTCATCAGTGTCGGTTGAGGGTGGTTCACGATACTTTCTTCTGGTCGTATGAGTTGAGGACCCATCACTCGGTTCCCCATCAGTCAGATTCGAATTATCTCAACCCAGCGCCATCCGATTTAGCACTGAAGTCTGAGTCTAGAAGGAATCATTTCGATGATATCGAGCAACTTCGATAAACCGATTATTTTCCGATGTGTTCGAGAATTCCACTGAAATTGAAAAATTTCTTTTTTTCTCGGTTATCCTGAAATATTTTGCCGCCAGTTTCACCCTTGAGCAGTGTTCTTTGGGTGACCCCTAAACATTGAAGAACGCTGGCGTGATTCGTAATGTAGGTACGAGTATTCTCTCGGAAGTCCCTTTTTGTTAAGGGAGAAATTTCGTCCCTGCAAATCTAGAGAGAATGTCTGAATAGAAATCGACTCACGTGACTGTCCCGCTATAACAATAATAACTACTGTACTCGAAGACACGAGCAACCGTACCTGATAGGAATTCTTGCAAACTGTACCAGCAAAGTCGTCCCAGCCGAACGTCTTTGGCATTTTTCCCGTAGTCCATATACTTGATGACATTTTCATGATTAAGTTTCAACAGGGCATCGTACCGTTGCCTCTTCTTGTTTTCTTCCTCACTTATAAACTTTACCCGTTCTGCGCCGAAGGTGTTAGTGGCGACTGTGATATGTTTCAGGACGCAGGTCAGACCCGAGTGGGGATTGTCAGCAGCCGTTACAGTGTAGACATCGCAGTTTCCCTGCGCGATGAATTCGATCATCCGGTAACGTCGTTCTTGGCCGTCGTGAAAGGAGTCAAATACGAAGTAATCCTAATTTGCGTTCATTTTTCCCTGGTTGATGTATTACCAATGGGCTCATTCACCAATGGGTTGGAATTGCATAAATTTAGTGTCCGTTCTTCGCTCGATCAGTTCTACAGTAAATCGGTTTGCATTTTTCTGCTAAAACGTACTGTAGACACTTGAACTAGCACGTTCTGTGCAGGTATCAGGCTTGCTATGGAAGCGAAGGATATGATAACAGTGCGTCTAAAGTAAGATACTCGTATCTGCATGGTCCTGTTTAATATGTTAACTGGCGAATTGTTGAATATTTACATTCGATGAACAAAAATTTTATCGTCGCACCTTGAACTTGATTTCGTGTCACTATTGAACTACTACACAAGCGCGACAAATTACATTGCTCGATAAACGTACTCTACTCAACGAAATCAATTGCCGTATTTTCCGAAACAGAGGCCCCGCCCGATATACAGC
>JBBQAH010000165.1:0-6172 GCA_038316145.1 Burkholderiales bacterium | reverse complement strand
ACCCCACCCGCCACCCCACCCGCTACCCCGTTCGGCACCCAGATGGCGCGCAGGCGCTGGGGCGGATCACCCGCCTTGTCGGCCGGCCGCAGCAGCCAGATCGCCTCGTCGGCCGCGGTGATCGGCTGCCAGTCGCTGAGCAGGCCGGGGGTGGGGCGGTAGATCCAGCCGCGCTGCTTGACGTCCAGCCAGGCGCAGCCCGACAGCCCGGCCAGCGCCACCAGGCTTGCCGCCAGCAACAGCCGGCTCAAGCCTCCACGCCACCTGCCCGCCTGTGTGCGTGGGTTCATGTTCGACTTGTCTGAGTGAGTTTCAATGGCTTTCCCGCGTTTGTTGACCGTCCTGGGGCTGGCCCTATCGGCCCAGATGATGACCGATCCAGCCCGTGCCCAGCAGCCGGTGCTGGACTTGGTCGAGCTCAACCTCAGCCCGGTCACGGTGCATTTCACGCCCAGCAGCGAGCACAAGAATGTCGGATTGCTGGGCATCTCGAAGGTGGACGCCGACGGCACGGTCGTTTCGGGCGCCGTGTTCAGCAATTCCTTCGGCCAGCCCTGCGCCACCGTCCAGTGGGGCCAGCGCTACCTCGCGCCGCTCGGCTTCAATCGATGGTACTGGCAATGGACGGTCGGCCCGGTGTATGGCTATGTCGCCCCTTACAACCACAAGGTGCCGTTGAACTACAAGGGCCTGTCACCTGTGGTGATCCCGTCGCTGGGCTACCAGCTGAACCAGCAGTTCTCGGCCCAGTTCACCCTGCTGGGCAACTCGGCGCTGATGGTGCAACTGGCCTATCAGTTGCCCGACCGTTGATGCCTGCGCCGGCCCGCTGCAGCGGCTGACGGCGGGTGGCTGAGAGGGGATGGCGGGCGTTTGGCCCGCGGGCACAATCCGGCCAAAACCGGAACCCCCATGACCCGACACCGCAGCCCTCCTCCGATGCCAGGCCGCCGCACCGCGCCGCAGTCCACGTACCGCCCGCAGCCGCTGCAACATGGCTGAGCCGCGCACCGACCTGGCCCGCAACACGCTGGGCGTGCTGTTCATTGCCGGCCTGATCCTCGCGGCCTTCTGGATCGTGCGGCCCTTCATCGGCCCGGCGATCTGGGCCACCACCATCGTGGTCGCCACCTGGCCGTTGCTGCGCCGGCTGCAGCGCCGTTTCGGCGGGCACCGCCTGCCGGCCGTGGGGGTGATGACGCTGGCACTGGTGCTGCTGTTCGTGGTGCCGTTCACGCTGGGCGTCGTCACCTTGATCGACTACTCGGACGAGATCGTCGACGCGGCCAGGCGCCTGGCCACCTTGCGCATGCCGGTGGCGCCTGAATGGCTGTCGTCGCTGCCGTTTGTCGGCCCCAAGATCGACGTGTTCTGGACCGAGACCGTCGCCTCCGGCTCCGATGGCCTGATGGCCAGGCTGATGCCCTATGTCGGCCAGGCCACCCGCTGGCTGGTCAGTGAAGTGGGCACGGTGGGCGGGCTGCTGGTGCAGGTGCTGCTGATCGTGGTGCTGTCCGCGCTGATGTACGCCGACGGCGAAACCGCCGCCGTTGCATTGCTGCGGGTGGGCCGTCGCCTGGGCGGGGTGCACGGCGAGGCGGCGGTGGTGCTGGCCGGCCAGGCGATCCGCGGCGTGGCGCTGGGTGTGGGCGTTACCGCAGTGGTGCAGTCGGTGCTGGGTGGCATCGGGCTGGCGATTGCGGGCGTGCACTATGCCGGCCTGCTGACGGTGCTGATGTTCATCTGCTGCCTGGCGCAGATCGGCCCGGTGCTGGTGCTGCTGCCGGCCGTGGCCTGGCTGTACTGGAGTGGCGACACCGGCTGGGGCACCTTCTTGCTGGTCGTGACCGGGGTGGTCGGCACGCTCGACAACTTCTTGCGGCCGCTACTGATCCGCATGGGTGCCGACCTGCCGCTGCTGCTGATCTTTGGCGGTGTCATCGGCGGTTTGCTGGCCTTTGGCCTGGTCGGCATCTTTGTCGGCCCGGTGGTGCTGGCGGTGGCCTACACGCTGATGCAGGCCTGGGTGGGTGATGGGGCGGAGGGTGGCGAGGGCCGCTCGCCCGAAGCCGGCGACAGCAGCCCCTGACCGCCCTGGGCTGCTGCGCTCAGCCCAGCGGCACCGGCACAAACAGCCGCTCACCGTCGCGCCAGACCAGCAACGCCACGCTCTTGGGCTTGCTGGCCAGCACCCGCTTCAATTCGTCCACGCTGTCGACCGGCAGGCCGTTGATCGCCATCACCACATCACCTTGGGTCAGTCCGGCCTTGGCGGCAGCGCCCTGGGCCTGCTGCACCACCAGGCCGTGTTCCAGCTGCGCCTGGCTGCGCTCGTCACGGGTCAGCGGGCGCAATGCCAGACCCAGGCGGGCACCGCCGGTGGCCTCGTCAGCGCCGCCGTTGGCACTGGCCTGGGTCGCCCCGTCGGCACCGGCGCGGCCGAGCGTGACCTCCAGGTCCTGGGCCTTCTGGCCGCGCCAGACGTTGAGCTTGATGCGCTCACCCGGCAGCGACTGCGCGATGCGGGCCGACAGGCTGCCAGCCTGGATCATCGGCTCACCGTCGATGCGCAGGATCACGTCGCCCGACTTCAGGCCGGCCACTGCTGCCGGGCTCTTGGGCTCGACCTGGGCCACCAGTGCGCCGTCCGGCCGGGCCAGCCCGAAGCTCTCGGCCAGCGGCTGGGTCAGGTCCTGCACCATCACCCCCAGCCGGGCGTGCTGGGCCTGGCCGGTGGCCACGATCTGGTCACGCACCCGCATCGCCACGTCCACCGGGATCGCGAAGCTCACACCCTGGAAGCCGCCGGTGCGTGAATAGATCTGCGCGTTGATGCCCACCACGTTGCCGGCCGCATCGAACAGCGGGCCACCCGAGTTGCCAGGGTTGACCGCCGCATCGGTCTGGATGAAGGGCACCGCCGTATCGCCCGGCAGCGAGCGGCCCTTGGCGCTGACGATGCCGGCGGTGGCGGTCTGCTCCAGACCGTAGGGCGCGCCGATGGCCAGCACCGGGTCACCCACCTGCAGCAGCTTGGGGTCACCCAGCCGCACCGTGGGCAGGCCCTGGGCGTTGATGCGCAGCACGGCGATGTCGGTGGCGGCGTCACTGCCCAGCACCTTGGCCGCGTATTCACGGCGGTCGGCCAGGCGAACGGTCACCTCCTTGGCGTCTTTCACGACATGGGCATTGGTCAGGATCAGGCCGTCGGCCGAGACGATGAAGCCCGAGCCCTGGCCCTTGAACGGCTGGTCGGGCGCGGCGCCACGGCCACCCGGCGCGCCCGGAAACCCGGGCATGCCGCGAAAGTAGCGGTACATCGGGTCATTGCGCTGGGCCTGTGCCATCGCCTCGGCTTCTTCGCCGGTGGTCTTGTGCAGGCCTTCCACCGTCACGCCCACCACGGCCGGGCCGTACTGCTGCACGATGGCGCGGTAGTTGGGTGCGCTGCCGGGCGCCAGCGGCGGCAGCGGCGCCTGCTGTACGACCGCGGCCACCGGCGTCAACACCGATGGCGCCACGGCGGCCGACTTGTCCTTGTGGAACCACGGCAGGTCGATGGCGCCAGCGGTGGTCATCACGGCCACGCCGCCGCCCAGCAGCGCCCAGCCCAGCGGTTTGAAGAGATTGCGCATGTCGGTCAACTCCATGAGGGGGCGGAAGGCCCCGGACGATGAACGCAGTGTGGACAAGGCCGATGAGGCCGAGGTGAGCGCGGGGTGAAGCCAGCGTTAAGGCGTGGCAGCAGGCGAGCGGGAACAAGCGTCGGGATTTGGCGGGCACAGAACCTGGCCGGCGCCCTGCGCCAGGTCAGGCCCGACGAAGATGCACGGCGCCCGCTTCACCCAACCGCACCGGTTTGCCCGCCACCGCCGCCCCGGCCATGACCAGGCGCCGCGTCAGCTTTTTCTACGGGCGCCGTATCGGCGCCAGGGCTGACATCCGGTTTCACCACGGTGCCCGCGGCGGCGGCGCCGAGTGCGCCGACAACGGCACCCAGCGTTCCACCCACCACCACACCCACCGGGCCCGCCACCACCACGCCGACGGCCGCACCGGTCGCCATGCCGGCCACCACGCCGCCGCCCATCAATGTCGACTTGGCTTCGCGCTCGGCTTCTCCGGGGTCCAACCGAAACTGCGCCGCAGCCGCCGGGTCCTGCGAGGGAATGCCGTGCCCGGCATGGGCCTGCGCGGCAAGGTCGTCGTCAACCGGCTGGGTGATGCCTGCCGGCGTGTCGGGGGATGGGGTCATGGAAATCTCCTGAGAAGGGGGATGGCCGGGCAGGTGCCCGCTGGCAATCTGGTTTTACGGCCGGGACCGCTGCGATGGCGTCATCCGCTGGCCCGATCGCCTGTAGGACACGCGCCACGCTTGCGGTTGGCCAGAAATCACCGGCAAGCGCAGATCAACATGCCGACCCCGTGCAGGGCCGCTGCGTCGGCCCGCAATGTGCGTCGCCGCACCGACTCGGCAGCAGCGCACCGGGCAGGCTGCAGCCATCGATCCCAGCCGCTCCAGGAGCACAACCCGCCATGCCCATGCACCCCCACCCCACGTCGTTCGGTGTTTTTAAACCGGTGGACCATGTGTTGATGTCCTTCGCCACCGCTGCCCAATCGGATGGCGCCGTCGCAGCGCTGCACAGCGCCGGCTTCAACGACTCGGACCTGTCCCGCTACAACCCGGCAGAGATGCAGGCCCAGGCCGAGCAGGACATCGCCAACGCCAGCGCGCTGGCCTCGCTGGGCCAGGATCTGAACCTGGTCAAGGCCCATCTGGCGCTGGCGCTGCAGGGGCAGAGCTTTGTGGTGGTCAGCACGCCGCACGACGAACAGGTGCAGCGCGCAGCCAACGTGGCGGCCCGCTGTTGCGCCACGCGGGCCCAGCACTACGGCATGCTGATCGTCGAGGAGTTGATAGCCCCGGGCACCAGCCCGCAGCAAACCGCCGAATCACCGGATCGCGGGCTGGACCAGCAAGCACCGGCGCGGCTGGACGTGCTGAGCCGCGAGGCCGACGCCTGAAGCCTGCAGCCGCTGTTGTACTGGAGAAGCCCCGATGATCGAGATTCGCAAAGGTCAGGCACCTGCACCGCTCACACGGCAGGCGTTTGGCGAGCGCTACCGCGTCAGCTTCATCGACCCGGCGTTTGCCGATGAGGCAGCGGCCATCGCCCGCCTGGAAGCCATCGCCTGGCAGGCCTACAGCGAGGGCCGCAAGGCGCCGCTGACCCGCCCTGCCGGGCCGGGTTACGCCGACCCCGCCTACGCGCTGTCGCTGGACTGGCTGGCCAGCCGGCAGGCGGTTGACCAGGCCCAGCTGGCCTGGGGCCAGCCCAGCACGGCGTCGCGGGTGCTGCTGGTCTGCGGCAGCGCCCGCAATGACGGCACCTGCCCGGGTGAGATCTCAAAAACCTGGCGCCTGACCCAGATCGCGCAACAGGTCGTGCAGGCGGCTGGCCTGGAGGCAGATGTGCTGGACCTGAGCCTGGTCACCTCGGAGTACGGCCGCAACATCCACCCGTGCAAGGGCTGCGTGTCGAGCGCCATGCCGCTGTGCCACTGGCCTTGCAGCTGTTACCCCAACCATGCGCTGGCCCAGACCCACGACTGGATGGCCGAGATCTACCCACGCTGGGTGGCCGCACACGCCGTGATCTTGCTGGCGCCGACCTACTGGTACCAGTCGCCCAGCCCGCTGAAATTGATGATCGACCGCCTGGTGTGTGCCGACGGCGGCAACCCCGACCCCACCAGCACCCACGGCAAGAAGGTGGCCGAGGCCAAGCAGATCGAGCAACAGGGCTGGGACTACCCCAAACACCTGGCCGGTCGGGCTTTTGGCGTGGTGGTGCACGGCGACGTGGCCGGCGTCGAGGAGCACCGGCGCAACATGACCGACTGGCTGGAGTGGATGGGCTTGATCGATGCCGGCGCCACCACCAAGCTGGCCCGCTACATCGGCTACTTCGAGCCCTACTTCAACAGCCACGAGGCGCTGGACCGGGACCAGGCGGTGCAGGACGAGGTGCAAAACGTGGCCCGCTCGGTGGTGGCCGCGGTCGCCTTGTTACGCGCCGGGTCGTTGAGCCAGCCCGACAAGGCCAACAAGCCGCCGCGGCCGAAGTGAGCTAGCCTGCGGCGTCCACCTCGGTCTTGTAAAAGGCCT
>JBBQAH010000513.1:0-2122 GCA_038316145.1 Burkholderiales bacterium | reverse complement strand
CATTTGGCCCAAAAGTATTACGGGCCAATCGGCTCTCCGATCTGGGCGCAAAAATTTCCTAGATTAAAAGATGATGTTTGAGGGGTAAAAAATGTGCACAATTAATGTATTGAGTTTAGGAGAATGGGGAGACACGGTTGCAAATTTTTGAACCATACTGCGCGTTGTAGTTTACAATTCATTAAGTTTCATGCAATTTTCACTTACTTTACATGGTATTTCCCCTTAACTGGGCACTATAAAATTAAACTGAATTAGTCGCTGCCATCTGATCAATTATTGTAAATGTCGCGTTCCATTAATTGTCTCACAACCGGGTCGTACGTGTGTGTCCGTCCTTGGGGCGTTTTCATTTTTGACTGGCGGTTACGTCAATTAAGTCACCCAAACGCATCCTTTATCACTCTGCTGCACGATAAAAAATAATAATAGACCAATTATTTTCATTTCCTGCATCGGGTGTTTGACAGTTAAACTATACTTTCTTTTTGCAGAACTCGTAGAACAGAACCTGTTTACTTTTTAATCATAATTTTAAAACGTATATGCATTTTACGAAAACACGATAATATCTTGGTTTTCATAATCTGCCGTTTAATATCCAGGAGCCGGGAAATGTCTTTACGAATCAGTTGTGAATCTGTAAGATCTAAAATTTAAAGGTCGACCACTATTTTAGTCATCATCACGGGTGCTTGCCGGTAGACAGTTCGCCATGACTTCGAATCGGTAAGTGACCAGTTAAACTTTAGTCCATTAGAGTGAATTTTAATTTTTTTTCTAATACACTCAAATTTTAAGAATTCAAAATTTTAAAATAAGAAACAAAGTTGAAAACAAAAATTTCAAATATTGAAAATTTGATCTAAATTTGTCTATCCTCCGGCGAGTTAATAATTTATTGATTGTTACATTTTTTGACTTTTTTAATTATCGTGTATAATAATTGATTTATTATGCTTATAATCTGTACTTATTTATACATAGATGCTGTATTTGTCCATTAGGTTGCGGAATTTATCTTTCGCAGGAGTAATGATAGTACTCTACATCCATTTACTCATTTTGCCTTCTTTGGCTGAAGACGATCCGTTTTCCGGGGACGTAATAGATCGTATCAAAGCCGCTAAATCGCGCGCCAACAGCAATCGCGACCATAATCCACCCATACAACTTTCTCTCCAACATCCGGCCAAAACTCAACAAAGTATTTGCCTGGATTATTTTTACAAAAGCAAATTCCAGACGCTAGATAAAGAAAATAGCCTTGACTAAATTTGACTTATTTTTATAAGTCCATTTGACATAAAACTTGACATGTTTTTGAAAAACTCCAAAATTAAATTAAATTAGTTTGAAAGTGTCTGTATTAAACATTACGTAATATGACTCATCATGTTGAAAAATAAAAAGAATTTTACAGTTTAAAGAAAAGGAATTTGTAAACCAGACTAGGAAATCAAAATGTTTTTATTAAGTTTTAAGAGAATTATGTTGGTGTTTATTGTTGTGTACTTTTTTAATGTTTAATTTCATTTTTTATTTGAATTAACGTTTTTTATTCTATTGAGCAAATTAATTTTTAAGAAGTAAGTTTAGAAGCGATGGATAGAACTCTGTTAATTTTGGAAATACAAAAGTATATTTTGGTTGTGGTTTGAAAAAGCCGACGACGCTGAGACGGATGCCCCGGCGAAGGCCACCGCGGCCATGACGGGATTCCAGCGTCGCCGATTGGAGTTTCTCAGTATTCAAGCCCTCAAAGCTGGTCAGCCGACATTGATCGTGCCAATTTCTCAGCCAGCTGCATCGTTAACTGATGATTTGATAAACGAAGCTGTGGAGAAAGCGAAAGTGTTTCAGCAGCGGGCCCTTCCTGCACGGCAATCACATTTCGGCAAGCGAAGAAAACGAGTAAAAGCAACAACAACAACGACGAACACGGAGAAACCCGAAGAGGAAACGGAGGAACCAACAACAGGTAGGGATGGCAAAAACTAAACTAAACTAAAGAAGCTAAACTAAAACTAGACTAAAACCTTTAGCCGACTAATGGGACTAAACTAATAGCTTTAGCTAAATAAAACAGCTAATTAGCCTCCCATTTAGTTTTGGCTAAAAC
>JBBQAH010000253.1:0-1522 GCA_038316145.1 Burkholderiales bacterium | reverse complement strand
TGATTAAAGAAAGTTGTTGTTATCAAGTCAGAGCTCAAGTATTCAATCAGTAAAATGTTACTATTTCACTTATAAACTAATTGTGTATTTATTATTTAATCAAGCAGAACTGCAAAACATATCCACAAGAGGCTGAATTTTCTTTCAAGCTGCTTTCTGTACCGTAGCTTCCCGAGACTGAAAGTTGTCTATTTTAAGCATTATTATGATGTCAAAACAAATCAGAAGAACGACGCACATCCGATTTTACAGAGTACATAGGTTTTGAGGGCAACGGGACTTTCTTAACGGAATGTGGTGCCGTTGTTTGTGAATGATTGCCTGATTCACGGAACAACGCATATGAGTTCTTTAGTATTTTACATTGATAACAGGATGGTGGATCAACATTTTGGCCGTCACCAAAACCTCATCATGGTCACGTGTTGTCATCCAGGATTCCTATCCCTAAAAAGCACGTTTTTGAGTCCCTGATCAGGCACCGGATATTTGAAATGGCCTTTTTTGCGTTCTCGAATATTTAACCTTCGAAAAGTATACCTTTCTTGATGTCTGAATTTGTATGTTATTATTCCCGTTCGATTAAGGCCAGTGTGGGCTGAATCAGATCAGAAATGAGGAAGCAGGCATAAAAAATGTCCGAAATTTGGCGTCAGGATCAGGATCAGAACGATCAAAAATTATCAGAGATATTATTTCAGTGTCTTACACTGAACTACATATTGGATTTTCAGCGTTTTTGGCAGATGTTTCCCAGTTATGAGAAAAGCTACGTAGACCCAAAAAAACCTTATTTTTGGGATGGGATGAACTTGGTTTTTAGGGTCACCGTGGCTTTTCTGATCCTGATCAGGGACTCAAAGACATGCTTTTTAGGGATAAAAATCCTGGATGACAACACGCGTCCATGATGAGGTTTGGTGACGGCCAAAATGTTGATCCACCATCCTGTTATCAATGTAAAATACGAAAAAACTCATATGCGTTGTTCCGTTAATCAGGCAATCATTCACAAACAGCGGCACCACACCTCGTTTAAAAAGTCCCGTTGCCCTTAACATATTGTATTTGCATAATGTGTATCTTTAATGTATATACAGTACATATTCAAAAAATGCTTCAAGTAAGTATCATTTTCGAAATGTAAAAAAAGGTAATACTTCGTTTTCTCAGGTTTCACGTGCTCTGTCCGCAGTCACAGCAAGGCTTCCTCCCACTGGTCAGCGGCAGTCGCAGTGCCCAGGAATGGCCGGAGTGTTTCATGGGCCGAACGCCGACCAACGCCTGGCTAACGCGCGTTGGCTCCGAGAATGCACTAGACATGGCTGAACGTCTGGTCGAGATCTACTTCTTTGGCGGCGGTGCAGGTGGACAACCGGGTAATCCGCAGGGACAACGCAGTCAGTGGCTCGACAGCTTCTTCATCGGAAGTTACCCGGACAACTCCGTTGTGAAATCCTTGAAACCGTCCCGTATAAGCTCTCCCACCGACAACACCCAACTGGATTTATACCTTAGTACG
>JBBQAH010000080.1:0-13569 GCA_038316145.1 Burkholderiales bacterium | reverse complement strand
ATGTTCGGCTGGGCGCTGCTGGGCACGCTGATGCTCAACATCTTCGGCGCGCTGATCCCGTTCTACAGCATGGCGGTGTACGACCGGGTGGTGCCCAACAACGCGATGGGCAGCCTGGGCGTGCTGACCACCGCCGCCGCGCTGCTGCTGGGCTTTGAGCTGCTGATGCGCCTGCTGCGCAGCCATTTGCTGGAGGTGGCGGCGCGGCGCATCGACGTGGCGCTGTCGGCCCAGGTGTTTGCGCAATGCCTGCGCATGCGGGCGGCCCATCGGCCAGCCTCGGGCGGGGTGCTGGCCAACACCGTGCGGGATTTCGAGGCGGTTCGCGAGTTCTTCGCCACCAGCACGCTCCCGTGCTGGGCGACCTGCCGTTCATGTTTTTCTACCTCGGCGTGATCGCGCTGGTGGGCGGCTGGCTGGCGCTGGTGCCGCTGGCGGTGATGCCGCTGCTGATCGGCGTGGCCTGGGCGGCGCGCGGGCCACTGGCGCGCAAGGTCAGTGAGTCGATGCAGGAAAGTTCGCAGCGCACTGCCCACCTGTTCGAGACCATGAACGGCCTGGACACCGTCAAGGCGCTGGGCGCCGAGGCCTGGAGCCGCCGCAAATGGGAGGCCCTGTCCCAGGCCATCGCCCACAACAACCTGGAGACCCGCGAGATCACCTCGCGCATCAACTACATCAACACCGCGCTGCTGGCTGCCGCCGGCGTGGCGGTGGTGGCGGTGGGCGCGGTCATGATGGCCAACCAGGCGCTCAGCATGGGCCAGCTCATTGCCGTCAGCATGCTGGCGGGTCGGGCGCTGGCGCCGGTCAGCCAGATCGCCGGCCTGATGGTGCGCTGGCAGCAGACCCGGCTCAGCTTCGAAGCGCTGAACAAGATCATGGCCGCACCCACCGACGACGCCGCCGCCAGCCTGCAAGCGCCGCCACTGCGCGGCGCGCTGGAGTTTCGCGATGTCGGTTTTGCCTACCCGAACCTGCCGCCGGTGATCGAGCGGCTGAACCTCGCGATCCGGCCGGGCGAGCGGGTCGGCATCATCGGCAAGCTGGGCTCGGGCAAAAGCACCGTGCTGCGGCTGATCCTGAACCAGTACGCGCCCAGCACCGGCAGCGTGCTGGTGGACGAATTGGTCAATACCCAGCTGGAGCCACTGTCGCTGCGGCGCCAGATCGGCTATGTGCCGCAAGACGTCACGCTGTTCCACGGCAGCCTGCGCGAAAACATCGAGCTCGGCCGGGTGCAGGCCGACGACAGTGCGCTGCTCGCGG
Organism: Burkholderiales bacterium; assembly: GCA_038316145.1. Lineage (GTDB taxonomy): Bacteria > Pseudomonadota > Gammaproteobacteria > Burkholderiales > Burkholderiaceae_C > Pseudaquabacterium. Next base: position 12,300 of record JBBQAH010000080.1, on the reverse strand, counting down.
CGATCCGGGCCAGCACGCTGGACGAAGTGATCACGCAGTTGCCCGCCGGCGTCGCCACCCAGGTTGGCGAGCGCGGTGAGCGCCTGTCGGGCGGCCAGCGCCAGCTGGTGGCGATTGCCCGGGCACTGCTGATGCAGCCGCGCCTGCTGCTGCTGGACGAGCCGAGCAGCATGGTCGACCCGGCCACCGAGCAGCGCCTGATCGCCCGCCTGCGGGCGCTGCCACAAACCACCGTCGTGCTGGTCACCCACCGCATGGCGATGCTGGCATTGGTGGACCGGCTGGTGGTGATGGACCGCGGCCGGGTGCTGGCCGACGGCCCGCGTGACGAGGTGCTCAAGGCCTTGGCCCAGCAGCGGCCGGTCGAGGACGCGGCTGCAAGTGCCGGCACCGCGCCGGCTGCGCAAGCGGCGGCGCCGGGCGGCACCTTCAGCGCGGTGGCCTTGAGGGGCGCGCAATGACCGGCACCGTCGACGTGCGGCCGTTGCCGTCACCGCACCCCGACCCCGACCGCGGCCCGCGCCGCACGGTGGCCGCGATGGTGGCGCTGATCGCCCTGTTTTTGGCAACCGCCCTGGTCTGGGCAACGCTCGCCGAGCTGGACGTGGCGGTGCAGGCACGCGGCTCGGTGATCCCGCCGAGCCGGCTGCAAGAGGTGCAAAGCCTGGAGGGCGGCATCGTCGAGCAGCTGCTCGTGGGGCCAGGCCAGGCCGTCAAGAAAGGCCAGCTGCTGGCCAGGCTCGACACGCTGCAATACACCTCGTCTGCCGGTGAGAGCCGCCAGCACTGGCTGGCCGCCGTGGCCGGCCGGGCCCGGGTCGAGGCGCTGCTGTCGGGCAGTGCACCGCACTTCGATGCCGCCTGGCAGCGCGAAGCGCCCGAGCTGATCGCCAAGGAGACCCAGCTCTGGCGCGACGGGCTGCGCGAGTACCAATCCAATGGCGCCGCCGCCCGCGAGGCCGTGCTGCGCCGGCGTGGTGAACTGACCGAAGCCCGCGCCCGCATCGAGCTGCTGCAATCGGCAGTCAAGGTGGGCGAAGAAAGTTTTGCCATCGAGGAGCGCTTGTTCAAGGAGGGTGCCGGCGCCCGTGCCGACTACCTGGCCGCGCAGCAGCGCCTGATGGGCCAAAGGGCCGATCAAGACAGCCTGCAGCAGTCGCTGCCCCGCTTGTCGGCCGGGCTGGCCGAGGCCCAGGCCACGGCGGCCGAATCCGATGCCAAGGCGCGCGCGCAGTGGGGCGCGCAGCGCAGTGATTTCGAGACCAAGTCCGCCGCGCTCGCCAGCACCTTCAGCGGCCAGCAGGACAAGGTGGCGCGGCGCGAGGTGCTCTCGCCGCTGGACGGTGTGGTGAACCGGGTGTTGGTGGCCACGCTGGGTGGGGTGGTCGCACCCGGCAAGTCGATCCTGGAGATCGTGCCCGACGAGGCCACGCTGCTGATGACCGCGCGCATCAGGCCGGCCGACATCGGCTTTGTGCATGCCGGCCAGACCGCCAGCGTGCGGGTGCTGGCCTACGACGCCAGCACCTACGGCAAGATGGACGCCACGGTGGTCCGGGTCGGCGCCGACGCGGTGCCCGACGAGCACAACGAGCCCTACTTCGAGGTGCAGCTCAGTGCCGAGCGGGACCAGCTCAAGCTGCACGGCAAGCCGCTGGCCATCACCGCCGGCATGCCGGTGGACATCGGCATCCTGACCGGCCAGCGCAGCGTCATGCAGTACCTGCTCAAGCCGGTGCTGCGCGGCGTGAAGGGCGCGCTGCAGGAGCGCTGATGCGGCCCGCACTGCCTGCCAAACCGCGCTGCCGCACGCCGGCCCGCCTGCTGGCCCGCCTGCTGCCCGCCGGGCTGGCGTTGTGCGCCGCGCTGAGCCTGGCCTTGCTGGCCGCGCCGGCCGCCGCGCAGGACGCCGCGCCGGATCAACTGCTGCAGCCAGACCCCGAGCCCTTCACGCCGGCCCGGGTGCCGGCGCCGGTGACGGCGCCCGCCGACAGCGCCGAGAGCCTGCCCGCGCTGCTGGCCCGGGTGCTGGCCAGCGACCCGCAGGTGCGCGTGGCCGCGTCGCTGCTGCAAGCCACCCAGCAGCGGCAGACGCAGGCCCGTTCGCGCCTGGGGCCCAACCTGACCTTGCTGGCCAACCAGGGCCGCAGCATCGAGTCCGAGTTCGGTCGAACCATCGACCGCAGCACCCAGCGGGTCGAGGCCGGCCTGCGCTGGAACCTCTACAACGGCGGCAACGACCTGGCCGAGCTGGGCGGCGCCACCCGCGACAGGGCCGCCGCCGCGCAAGACCTGCGGCGCGCCCGCGAGGACACCGCCGAGCGGCTGGCCGAGACCTACGTCGAGCTGCTGCGCCTGCAGACCCTGCTGCCCCGCGCCGCCGACCGGCTGGCCGCCGTGCAGCGCCTGACCGCTCAGGCGCGGCGCCAGAACGAGGCCGGCAAAGCCAGCGACGCCGACGCCACCCAGGCCGCAGCGTCGCTGCTGGACGCCGAGATCACCTTCGAGCAGTTGCGTGCCGACCACGACAGCGCCCGCGCCAAGCTGGCGGTCCAGGCCGGCACCGACGTGCGCGAAACGCTGCCGGTGCTGTTGTTGCCGGCACCGGCCGCCCCGTTGTCCGGGGACGCAGCGGGCCTGGTGGCCGCGGCCCGGCTGCGCGCCGATGCCGCGCGCCAGCGGGTGCGGCCCACGGCCAGCCTGCTGGCGCCCCGCATCGATCTGGAGCTGCGCCAGCAACTGAGCGACCGCACCAGCCCGGAGATGACCACCCAGCAGCAGAAGGCCTGGCTGCTGGTGGCGCGTTGGGACATCCCGGTGATGGGCGAGGCCGCCGCCCGCCGCAACGAGACCCAGCGCCGCGCCGAGGCCGCCGAGGCCGAAGCCGACCGCCTGGCGCGCGGCGTGGCGGCCGAACTGGCGTCACTGGCCCCGCGTTTGCTGAACGCCGAGCGCGCCGTCACCCAGCTCGACCGCCAGATCGGCCAGTACGACGTGCTGGTGCGGGCCGGTGAGTTGCAGTTCGAGGCCGGCCGGCGTAGCGTGGCCCAGCTGATCGGGCTGCGCGAGAGCCGCTACAACACCGAGCAGCGCCGCGCCGAGCAGGCCCAGCGCCTGCTGGCCGCGCAGCTGCGCCAGCTGGCGCTCAGCGGCGGCTTGCTGCCGGCGCTGGGGCTGGGCACCGGCATCGAGAACGACGCGCCACCCTGAGTCGCGGGCCTGTCCGGGCCGGCAGCGGCCGGTCAGGGCGCCGCCGGCAGGTCCACCGTGAAGACCGAGCCCTCGCCGGGCTGGCTGGCCACGCTGATCTCGCCGCCCATCGCCCGTACCCAGCCGCGCGACAGCAGCAGCCCCAGGCCGCTGCCGGCGATGCCGCTGGTCTCGCGCCCCACCCGCTCGAAGGCAGTGAACAGCCGGGCCAGCTGGCCCGCGTCCATGCCCAGGCCGGTGTCGCGCACCGCAATCTGCCAGCGCCCATCGCAACGCGCCGTGCTGACCTGCACCACCCCGCCCGGGCGGTTGTACTTGATCGCATTGCCCACCAGGTTGAGCAGCGCCTGGCGCAGGCGCTGGGCGTCGGCCAGCACCGCGGCAGGGTCCGGCAGGGGCGGACAGTCCAGCGTGATGCTGCCGGCCAGCGCCTGTGGCCCCAGCAGGTCCACCACCGCGCGCAGCACCGCGTCCAGCGGCACGGCGGCCAACTGCAGCGGCGCAGCACCGGCATCCAGCGTTGCCAGTTGGCTGAAATCGTCGCTCAGGCGCAGCAGCATGTCGCCGGCATCCTCGATCTGCGCCAGGTAGCCCTGTGCCTTGGGGTCCATCGGCCCGCCCATGCCGCTGCGCAGCAGGTAGGCAAAACCCAGCACGGCGTTCAGCGGCGTGCGCAGTTCGTGGCTGGCGCCGGCCAGCAGCAGCGCACGCTCGGCGCGGGCGGCACGCTCGGCCGCCAGCGCCTGGGCGGTGGCCGCGGCCTGGATCTCGTCGGTGGTGTCGCGGTGCGCGCCGAACAGCGCCACCAGCTGCCCATCGTCGTCACGCTCGATACTGCGCTGTGACTCCATCCAGCGGACCTGGCCATCGGTCCGCACCACCCGAAACCGTACCGTGACCGGCAAGTCGTCGCCGGCAGCCAGGGTCTGCACCCGGCCGCGCAGCCGGTCCTGGTCGTCGGGATGCACCAGACCCAGCCAATCGGTCCAGCCCAGGCGGGTGCAGTGGTCCGGCAAGCCGTACAGCCGGGCAAATGCGATGCCGAAGTCCATCGTCCACAGCGCCAGATCGAAGCGGAAGGTGGCCATCTTCGCCGCCTCCAGCAACAGGGCGTTCTGCTGCGCCAGCGTGCGCAAGGCGTGGCGGCTGTGGTGCTCGGCCGTGACGTCTATCGTCACGCCGACCACTTGTTGCACCGGACCGTCGCCGTCGCGCAGGCCGACCCGGCGGGTCAGCAAGTGCCGCACTTTTCCGGCTGCGCCGATCACCCGGTACGCCGCCTCCACCGTGCGCCCGCCTTGCCGCGCATCGCTGCGTGCCTGGATGACGATGTGGCGGTCCTGCGGCAGCACCGAGGCCAGCATGTGGGCCGCACCGGTCGCCGCACGGTCGCTGCCGGGGTAGTGGCCGCGCTTGCCCGGCAACCACAGCACCTGGTCGCTGGCCAGATCGTGCCGCCAGAAGACCTGGTCGGCCGCCAGCACCACCAGCTCCAGCTGCGACAGCATTTGCGCCCGCTCGTGCACCCAGTCGCCGGCCGGGCCACCCTCGTCCGGCGCTGCAGCGCGCCTGTGCAGGGCGCCCGGCACGGTCAACGGGGCCGGCGCCGACGCCCGCTGCGCGGCCCGGCTCAGGTGGTCGGCCATGGCGTGCGCGTCCAGCGGGCGAGAAAACAAACCACCCTGGCCGCGGCGGCAGCCCAGCTCGCCCAGCATCCGGGCCTGGGATTCGGTGGTGATGCCCGCGGCCACCACCTCCAGCTGCAGGGCCCCGGCCACCTGCAACGTGGCCTGCACCAGGGCGAGGTGGTAGGGGCTGGTTGCCAGCGCCTGGACGACGCCGGGGTCGATCTTGACCTGCTGCAGCGGCAACTCGCGCAGCGCCGCCAGCGACGACTGACCGGCGCCGAAGCCGTCCAGCGCCAGCTGCACGCCCAGCGCGCGCAGGGCCTGCAGCACGCCGAGCGCAGCCTCGTCCTGCCATGCCGGGCTTTCGGTCAACCCGAACTGCAGCACGCTGCAATCCAGGCCGGCCGCCTGCACGGTGGCTGCCACCCGGCCCGGCAGCCCCGGGTCGGTCAGCTGGGCCCGACTGAGGTTGACCGAGAGCCGGGGCGGCAGCGGCACACCGGCGACCTGCCAGGCACGGAACTGGCCACAGGCCTGGCGCAAGATCTCCTCGCTCAGCGCCGCGATCAGGCCCGACTCTTCGGCCACCGGCACAAACTTGTCCGGCGCGATCTCGCCGCGGATGGGGTGGTGCCAACGCGCCAAAGCCTGCAGCCCCACGGTACGGCCACCGGCCAGCTCGACGATCGGCTGGTACACCGCCCGCAACTGGCCGGTGCGCAGGGCCAGCCGCAACTCGCCCTCCAGCGCCAGCGCGGCGGCGGCCTGCTCGTGCATGACCGGCTCGAAGTGCGCGTAGCGGCCACGGCCTTTTCGCTTGGCCTCGTACATCGCGGTGTCGGCGTCACGCAGCAGCTGAAACACCGTGCTCTGGCTATGGCCCAGCACGATGCCCAGGCTGACGCCCGAATGCAGCTGCACCCGGCCGAGCTGGTACGGCCTGGCCAGGCGGGCCAGCAGCCGCTCGGCCAGGGCGCCGGCCGCTGCCGGGTCGGACAGGCCCTCGACCAGCAGCACAAACTCGTCGCCGCCCAGCCGCGCGGCCAGCGGCTCGGCCACACCGCCGTCCACCTGCCACAGCGCGTCGGCCGGGCGCAAGCCGTGGCGCAGCCGCTGCGCCACCTTGCGCAGCAACTCGTCGCCGACGTCATGGCCCAGGCTGTCGTTGACCTGTTTGAAGCGGTCCATGTCCATGAACAGCAGCGCAAACGGCCGGCCGCCATCGATGCAGCGCTGCAGCTGTTGCATCAGGCCGCGCCGGTTCGGCAGGCGGGTCAGCTCGTCGGTGCCCACCTGCACCCGCAGCTCGGCCTGCAGCCGCTCACGCTCGCTGACGTCGATCAGCACGCCATGCCACAACGCATCGGCCGCCGCGCTGCGGCCGCGCCGGGCCACCCATTCCAGGCTGCGTTCAGGGTGGCGGCGGGCCTGCAGCAAGACCCGCCAGCTGGCGTCGCCCCGGGATTCGGCTGCGGCCAGGCTGGTGTTGAGCGCAACAGCGGCAGCCGGCAGCAGTGCGTCCAGCACGGCCGCGCCATCGGCCATCGCCTGGCCCGGTGTGACGCCCAGCAAGTCCAGCAACCGGCTGCTGGCGTACGGAAAACTCAAAACCCCCGAGGCGCTGCGCCGGCACTGCAGCACCGCACCGGGCATGGCATCGAGGCTGTGGCGGGCGTTGCGCAGCTCGTCCTGCAGGCGCTGGCGGTCGCCTGCCGGCAGCAGCCACAACGTGATCACCGGCCGTGCACCCGATGCACCCGATGCACCCGATGCACCACGGGCATCGCGGCGCAGCGCGGCCAGCGTGGTCCAGGGGCCGCCCGCGGCATCGAGCACCAGCGTGACCTCGTCCAGCCGCTGGCGAGCCAGCAAGGCCGGCCACAGCGCGGTGGCCCACAACAGCCGGCTGGCCGGGCTCAGCCAGTCGCTCAGGCTCTGGCCGGCAAGGGTGTCCGCGTCACGGCCCAGGCGCTCGGCCAGTTCGTGGTTGGCCTGCACGATGGCGCCATCGTCCCCCAGCAAGGCGCCGGCGCAAGGCCAGGCGTCGATGGCGACGGGCACCGCGATCATCCTGCGGCGTTGGCGCGTGGCGAGCGGTCCTGCGGGTCGGCCAGGCCGGCCAGCAGCACCCGGGCGACCTCGGCCGGGTGGCTCATGTGCGGGCAGTGCCCGCTGGCGTCCAACCAGGCAAACCGGCCTTGCGGCAGCCGGGCAGCGGTCCATTGCCCTACGGCCGGCGGCGCCAGTGCATCGGTGCGGCACTGCAGCACCAGGGCCGGCAGTTTGAGCTGGGGCAGCAGCGCCCGCAGGTCGGTCTGGAAGGTGGCCCGGGCCCAGCGCAGCGCAATGGTCGGGTCCATCTCGCAAAAGCTCTCGGCCAGCCGGCCGGCCAGCGCCGGACGGTCAGGGTTGGCCATGATCACCGGCGCCATCGCCTGGGCCCAGGCGGCATGGCCGTCGGCCAGGCCTTGCAGCAGGCCGTCGATCTGGTCGGGCTCAAAACCACCGGCGTAGTCGGGCAGGTCATTGAGAAAACTGGGCGACGGGCACAGCAGCACCAGCTCGGCGAAGGCCTGCGGCCGGGCCACGGCCGCCAGCACACCGATCATCGCGCTGACGGAATGGCCCACCAGCACCAGCCCGGGCCGGTCGAGCTGCCGCACCAGGTCGAGCAGGGTCTGCGCATAACCGTCCAGCGTGGCGTGGCGCTGCGGGTCGTAGGCGGCGGGGTCGGCCGGGCCGGCGCCGGGGTGGTTGAAAGTGATGCAGTGGTGGTCCGCCAGCAGCGGCAGCAGGGCGTGCCACATGCTCTGGTCGCAGCCGTAGCCGTGCGCCAGCAAGAGGGTGCGGGGTGCCGGGGCACCGGCCCGGCTGGGATATTCGGTGACGTTGAGCGCTTGGATCAGGTCGAGCATGTTGCATGGCGTCCGTTATCCAGTCGCCGGGATAGTAGCGCTGTCGACCCGCCGCGAATGGCCGGCGGCTTCAATCCGGTTGCCGCCGGCGGCCTTGGCGGCGTAGCAGGCCCGGTCGGCAGTGGCCACCCAGTGCGCTGCGTCGGTGCTCTCTGCAGTCAACGCGGCCACGCCGACACTGGCACCACGCCCGAGCTGTGCCCGTGCCCGGGCACCCGCAGGCCGGCCACGGCGGCGCCGATGCCCTCCGCCCTACGCAGCGCCGCGGCGTGTGGCCAGGTCGTCGGCGATGTCGGTCAGGGTCCAGCTCGTGCCGGCAGCGGCGTTGCCCGACTCGACCGGCAAGCCCCGCAAACGGCCGGGAAACCGACTGCAGTCGCTGCGCAGCGACTGCAGCCCACCGTCAAAAGCCTGGCCGGCGGCAAAAGCCCGGCCCACCAGCGGACCCAGGGCCAGGTCAGGCTCGTTGGAGGTATAGCCAAGCGAGCCCCCCGCCCAGGGCGCTCCGCGCAACGGTGCAGCTTGGCCACTGGCGCGCCGGCCGGGCTGGGTTCGGCTACCGGGCTGGTCGAGCCGTTGGTCGGCGGGGCGAAAGGCGTTCTGCGGGTTGGACGGGGGCTTCGATCCTTCGGTACCGGCCCACCGCCGCCACCGTTGAGCCGGTCAGTGCCCCGGCCGGGCGGCCCACCAGGCGCGTGCGTCGGCGGTGTCCTGGGCGATGCCGGCCTGCAAGTCGTCCAGCGAGCCGTACTTGCGCTCGTCGTGCAGCTTGTGCAGCAGCGTGACGCTGATGCGCTGGCCATAGGCCGCCTCGGTGCCCAGGCCGGCGGGCCAACCCAGGCAATGCACCTCCAGCAGGACGCGGCCGGCGTCCTCCACCGTGGGCCGAACGCCCAGGCTGGCCACGCCGGGCAGCGCCTGGCCGCCCAGGCCGTGCACCTGCACTACAAAAATGCCCATCGCCGCCGGCCGGGCATGGGCAAAGCGCAGGTTCAGGGTGCGGAATCCCAGCGTGCGGCCCAGCTTCATGCCGTGCACCACATGGCCGCTGATGGTGTAGGGCCGGCCCTGCAGCGCGGTGCAGCGGGCCATGTCGCCAGCGGCCAGTGCGTCGCGCACGGCCGAGCTCGACACCCGCAGGCCGTGCACCTCGTAGCTCATCATGCGGGCCACATCGAAGCCGTGGGTCTCGCCGGCGGCGTCGAGCAGGGCGTAGTCGCCGGCGCGGCGGGCGCCGAAGCGGAAGTCATCGCCCACCAGCACGTAGCGGGCGTTCAAGCTGCGCACCAGCACGTCGTCGATGAACGCCTGCGGGCTACGGGCGGCCAGCTTTTCATCGAAGCGCAGCACAACCGCGCGGTCGACACCGCAGCGCTCGAGCTCGGAGAGCTTGTCGCGCAAGGTGGAGATGCGTGCCGGCGCTGTCTCGGGCCGGCCGGCCTTGGCGGCAAAGTAGTCGCGCGGGTGCGGCTCGAAGGTCAGCACGCAGGACGGCAGGCCGCGGTGCCGGGCCTCGCTGTTGAGCAGCGCCAGCATCGCCTGGTGGCCGCGGTGCACGCCGTCGAAGTTGCCGATCGTGACCGCACAGGCCCGGCTGGCGGGCTGGCCGCCAGCGCCGGGGTGGACTCCATGAGATACCTGCATCGCCGGATTATCGCGATGCGGGCCGGCGCCGGCTGTCGCCACGGTGGCGCCAGCCGGCTCGGCGGGTGACGCCGTGGCTCAGCGGGCCCGGGCCGCCGTCTCTGCGGCGTAGCGCTGGGTTGCCGCCTCAACCGCCTGGCTGTGGATCGCCGCCAGTTCGGGCCTGGCCGCGCGGGCCCGGTCGGCGGCGGCCTGGGTCGCCATCTGACCCTGCCAGCGCGGAAAGACGTGGCGCGAGATCAGGTCGTAGCTCTTGCGGGTGGCATCGAAGTTGGCCCAGTTGTGCGCCAGCATCAGGTAAGCGCCGAAGCCGCCGTTGCTCTGCTGCCAGAGCCGGTCGATCTGGGCATTGACCATGTCGGGCGTGCCGATCGCTCCAAAGCCCGAATCATTGACGAAGCTGATCATCTCCTTGACGTTGTTGCCCGGCACCGCCATCTGCGGGAAGGCCGCCACCGCCTGGAAATAGTCGAACCACTGTGCCATGCCGTATTCGACGTCGCGGTAGGCCTGGTCCATCGTCTCGGCGCAGTGCACCATGCCCACCAGACGCCACTTGTTGCGGTCGACCCGGGTCTTGTAGTGGGCGGCCTGGGCCTCCATCACGTCCCAGTGCAGCGCCAGTGCATCGAAGCCTGCGGCCGTGGTCGCGCCGATCGACAGCAGGCCGATACCGTGCATGCCGGCCAGCCTGGGGCCGGTGGGCGAGGCCACCGCCGGCACCACGACGTCGAACAGCGGGTTGCTGTAGGGGCGCAGGTGCAGTTGGGCGTCGCGCAGGTCCCAGCGGTCGTTCTTGAAGGTGACCGGCTCGTCGCTGGTCAGCAGCTTCATGATCACGCCCAGGCCGTCCTCGAGCAGCGGGCGGGTCTGCGTCTGCGACAGCCCGACCATGATGCCGTCGCTGGGCAGCGAGCCCGGGCCCAAGCCGAGCATGACGCGGCCGCGTGTCAGGTGGTCGAGCTGCACGATGCGCTCGGCCACCCACAGCGGGTTGTGGTAGCTCACGCTCGTCACGCCCGAGCCCAGGCGGATGTGGCGCGTGCGCTCGGCGGCCACGGCCATGAAAATCTCGGGGCTGGCGCTGATCTCGCTGCCGGCCGAATGGTGCTCGCCGCACCAGACCTCGTCGTAACCGCAGCGGTCCAGCCACTGCACCAGTTCCAGGTCCTGCTCCAGCGCCAGCGTGGGGTTGATGCCGGGCTTGTGGAAGGGCGCCAGAAAAATGCCGAACTTCATCCTGTGGCTCATCGCGCTTGACTCCTTGAGAGTACGGTAACGACCTGGCCTGCGGTCAATGCCGCGCGACTGCCGTTGCGGGTGGAAAGGCCAGCCCTTGTAACGTCCGCGCCGGACGCTGTCCATCCGGAATCGACCGGGGCGCAGCCCGCAGCAATGCCGCCCGGGTTTGCAGTTTCAGGACGGCCTGGGCGGCTGTCTTGGCGACCGTCTTGGCGGACACTTGCGCCGCTAGACTGCAACGACCGCCCTCGAATGAACCCGTCCCGCTGACCACCCAGGCCGTCATGACCGCTACCCCCTTCATCGTCGGATTGGGCGGCACGACGCGCCCGGGCTCGACCTCCGAGCGTGCGCTGCGGGTGGCGCTGGCGCGTGCTGCGGCGCTGGGTTGCGAGACGCTGGCGCTGGCGGGCCCGCAACTGCCCGGCGATATCTTCGACCCCGCCAGGCCCGAACGCAGCGACGCCGCCCGCACACTGGTCGAGGCCTTGCGCCGCGCCGATGGCGTGCTGATCGCCACGCCGGCCTACCACGGCGGCATCTCGGGCCTGGTGAAAAACGCGCTCGATTTCACCGAGGACCTGCGTGACGACCCCCGCGTCTACCTGCAAGGCAGGGCGGTGGGCTGCATCGTTTGCGCCGAGGGCGCCCAGGCGATGGGCAGCACGCTGGCCGCATTGCGCGCCATCGTGCACGCGCTGCGGGGCTGGCCCACACCCTTCGGCGCCGCGATCAACAGCAGCGCCAAGCCCTTCGGCGGGCCCGGCCAGGCGGCCGATGCGGTGGCGATCCAGGCCTGCGAGCTGGTGGCCGACGAGGTGGTCGGCTTTGCCCGCATGACGGCCAGCCTGCGCGCCTCGCTGCGCTGAGGCCGGGCGCGCAGCGCGGGACGCTGCGCAGCGCGGGGTTTGGGTCATCAGCGCGGGGTCTTGGCCATCAGTGCAGCCCGCTCGGCATCGGTCACGAACCGCCACTGGCCTGCCGCCGGGCCGTCGGCCAGCGTCAGCGCACCGAAGGCGCTGCGGTGCAGGCTGAGGCAGTGGTTGCCCACCGCCGCCACCATGCGCTTGACCTGGTGGTACTTGCCCTGCACCAGGGTCAGCCGCAGGCTGCGCTCACCGGTGGCCTCGCAGCCTTCGGCGCGCACCGGCAGCGGGTCGTCGTCCAGCACCACGCCGTGCAGCAACTGGCGCACTTGTTCGGCGTCCACCGGCCGGTCGCAGCCGACCTCGTAGACCTTGGGCACGTGGTGCTTGGGGGAGGTGAGGCGGTGGATCAGCGTGCCGTCGTCGGTCAGCAGCAGCAGGCCGGTGGTGTCCTGGTCGAGCCGGCCGACCGGCTGCACACCGCGCTGGCGCAGCGGCGGCGGCAACAGCAGCAGCACGCTGGGCCAGTGCTTGGGCTTTTGCGAGCACTCGTAACCGCTGGGCTTGTGCAGCAGCACCAGCGCCTTCGGGTAGCAGGTCCAGGCCTGGCCCTCGACCTCGAACTGCAGGCCGGTCGCCTCGAAATCCGCCGCCGGGTCGGTCTCCACCTTGCCGGCCACCCGCACCAGCCGGCGCGCCAGCAGGCCGGCGCACTCACGCCGCGAGCCAAAGCCCTGGCTGAACAGGATCTCGTCAAGCCGCATGGCAGGGCCGGGCGCCGGTAGGGGTGCGGTG
>JBBQAH010000232.1:0-2531 GCA_038316145.1 Burkholderiales bacterium | reverse complement strand
GACCGACCCCGAGCAGGCCGCCGACTTTGTCAAGCGCACCCAGCTGGACGCGCTGGCGATTGCCATCGGCACCAGCCACGGCGCCTACAAGTTCACCCGCAAGCCCACCGGCGACATCCTGGCGATCGACCGCATCAAGGCCATCAACCGCCGCATCCCCAATACCCACCTGGTGATGCACGGCAGCTCCAGCGTGCCGCAGGACCTGCTGGCCGAGATCCGCAAGTACGGCGGTGACATGAAGGAAACCTACGGCGTACCGGTCGAGGAGATCCAGGAGGCCATCAAGTACGGCGTGCGCAAGATCAATATCGACACCGACATCCGGCTGGCCATGACCGCCGCGATCCGTCGTTACCTGGCGCAGCACCCGGACAAGTTCGACCCGCGCGACTACCTCAAGCCGGCGCGCGAGGCCGCCAAGGCCATCTGCCTGCAACGCTATGTGCAGTTCGGCTGTGAGGGCCAGGGCGGCAAGATCAAGCCCATGACGCTTGCCACCGTGGCCCAGCAGTACGCCAGTGGTGCCTTGTCGCAAGTGGTGACCTGAGGCCCGCACGCCGGTTGAACCCGGGCGGCAAGCGCCGCAGAAGCAGCCGGGGCCCGCGCAGCCCCTTTTTTTGGGTTGCAATACCGGGCAACTGACCGGCGCGCACTGCGCCGCCGCAACGCCGGCAGCTGGCCGGGTCAATGCGCGCCAGCTCGCTACTTGCGTGTGTGGTCCAGCCCGGCCGGTGGCTGAAACCCCAGCGCCACGGCCCGGGCCTCGAACTGCGAGGCCATCAGCGGCTGCGCTGCCCGGCGGTAGTGCAAGGACAGCGCGTACGCCGCCCGGTCGCTGCCCAACAGCGCTGCGTACTGCAGCCAGCCCACGCGGCGCCATTCCAGTGCCGGCGGCTGCTGGGCCAGCCTGAACGCGGCGTCCGCATCGCCCAACGCGGCGCGCCGCAAATTGTCCACTTCTGGGCCGTCGGACGATTGCGGCACAAAGGCCGCCCGGAACAGGTCCACATCGCTGCGCCGCAACAACGCCGCGGTTGCCGACGCCCGTTGGCGTTGCAGCATCACGTCTGCAGCGCCGGCGTGGTTGGGGAAACGCTGCAGGTAGTCATCCGCCCGCTGCACGATGTCGGCCGGCCACAGCGCCCGCTGCAGCGTCTGACGAAGCGCAAGCTCGGCGGCACCGGACGGCGTCAGCATCGCGGGCCCGTCCGCCGTCAGGGCGGCGTGCGCCATCAAACGGGTGGCCGGCACCAGATCCGCTGTGAGCACGTCCTGCGACATGCCCGCTGCCGGCGCAGCGGCTGCAGCACGCTGGGCCGCGGGCGTCGCTGCCTGGACTGGCACCGCGCCCGCCGGCACTTGTGCCGACAAACCGGTTGGCGCTGCCGCCATCACGCAGCCGATCAACAACCCGATCGCCCCGCTTGCGCCGCTTGCGCCGCTTGCCCATCTTGGCCTGTCGCTTGTCGTTGCCATTGTGCTCACTACCACCCTCTTGCCGATGCGGCCTCGTGCTGGCAGGCCGCCACCAGGTTTCGGCCGGAACCGGGGGTGACTTGAGGGGCATTTCGAGCGATTCAGCATGACCGCCGTGAAGCCTGTCGCCCGGCCCGCGCGCAGACCAACCGGCGCTGCCGAACACCCCGAAAGGCACAATACCGCGATCCCATTTCAGCCCGAGCAGGCCGCCCATGAGCACCAATGCCCTTCTGCAATCCGACCTGCACTCGCTGCCCTTGCTGGCCCGTGGCAAGGTGCGAGACAACTACGCCGTCGGCGACGACCGCATCCTGATGGTGGCCTCGGACCGCATATCGGCCTTTGACGTGGTGATGGGCGAGCCGATCCCCGGCAAGGGTGCACTGCTGACGCAGATGGCGCTGTTCTGGTTCGACAAGCTGGCGCACATCGTGCCCAACCACTTGACGGCCGACGCCCCCGAAAGTGTGGTGGCACCCGACGAGGTGGCACAGGTCAGCGGCAGGTCGATGCTGGTCAAGCGGCTGGCGCCGCTGCCGGTTGAAGCGGTGGTACGCGGCTATCTGGCGGGTTCTGGCTGGAAAGAGTACCAAGTCAACGGCGAGGTATGTGGCGTGAAACTGCCCCCAGGGTTGCGCAACGCCAGTCGCCTGCCCGAACCGATCTTCACGCCAGCGACCAAAGCCGACATGGGCGACCACGACGAAAACATCAGTTTTGACCGCATGGTTGAAATTGTCGGCCAAGATCTGGCCAACCAGGTTCGCGCAATTTCACTGCAGTTGTACCAGGAAGCCGCCGCATACGCCCTGACACGCGGCATCATCATTGCCGACACAAAATTCGAGTTTGGCCTGGATCAAGCCGGTAAGCTGGTCTTGATGGATGAAATCCTGACACCCGACTCCTCGCGCTTTTGGCCGTTGGCGCAATACCAGGAAGGCACCAACCCGCCCAGCTACGACAAACAGTTCTTGCGAGATTGGCTGGAGAGCGTGCAGGTGGATGGGGAGGTGTGGGACAAGCGGGCGCCGGCACCGGCGATGCCT
>JBBQAH010000384.1:0-2904 GCA_038316145.1 Burkholderiales bacterium | reverse complement strand
AATATAAATATATAGTACCTACAAGATCACGAAACGGACTATACATTATTGTCATGCAACACAACATGTCATGGTATATATTAGCATTTATATGTCCTTTAAATAATTGCAGCAATTCCGAAAGTGGAAGATAGTATCACCGAAGACGGAAAGACGACCAACCCATTGATACTCGAGTCAACCGCTGCGTTACTGGAAGAGCTGGTTTGGTTCGCCCGAGCGATTAAGGCACACGCCAAAGTAAGTTATAATTGTTGAAAACGAAATTTCAGAAGACCAGGCTGATTATTACTATTAATTGTTAATGTCAGAACAATAATTCTGCTGTATTCGGTAGGTGAGACCAATTTTGTACAAGGGAAAACAGTGGATCGGATTTCACTAAAGCACGGCCCCATCTACCATGTTATTACACAGTATACACACTCTTGTAATGGTCAAAGTTAATCGTGTGAAAACGAAATATTCCTACGCCATGTCCGTTTTCTCGACTACTTACAGTGTAATACTGTTCCTTGCGCAAATATATTTGCTTCTTCCACAAAACAGATGTTCACTACTGTAAGGGAAGATAAACATATTACGTAATCAAAGAGGGGGGAGGGGTCTTTGGCCGTTTGCTTACGCTAATGTCATAGGGTCCAGGTGATGGATTGATTGTTGATTACAATGGGGGTGGGGGGTCTCAAAAATCTAGTTTTTCTGATTACGTAATATGTTTATCTTCCCTAACCATTATCGACAGGCCAGTTGTGGCAATAGTAACGTCAAAATGTACTTGTCCGATTCAAGGCACGCAACAAGTACCGGCCGTTTTTCACAGTTCTCTTTTTCACGAATCATGCATCTCGAAACCTTTGAGAATTAAACTTTATCGCCACTTTACAGTTGTGGAAGTAATATGACGCCGCAGATTGATTATAATCACACATTTGTACTTGCTTGCTTCCATTTACGGGAATTACACTTAGTTTTCCTGCAAGCCATTTATCTGTAGTAGTCGAAAACAGAGTCAGTTGCACCACACTGCTTTACGCGGTCGTTATAATCAGCGATCACAATATAGGAAAATTTAGTGTTCCGAACTATGACAGGCGATCGGGTGGACGCATCAAAGTCCAGCTGGAACTGCCAGAAAAAAAAAGGTGGCCACATTTTTCGCCCGGCATGGAGTTTAGACCTACTGCGATAGTTTCACACTGATACGTTTTACTAGTTTTAAAAACGTGCTGAATTTGTAATGCCTATTGACTGTTGGCTTCCGTGAATTTCTTGAGCAAGGAATTCAGTTACAAAAATACAGTTACAAAATGGCACCGCTAATCGCGGCCGGACTGAATATTATCCTATTCCTGGGCACCGTGCGCCAGCCCAGAAATGCGGATCGTGTATTGAAGTTTGTGAAGCCACTGCTGGAGGAGCGCAACATTACACTGACCATATTCGGTAACGTGTGTGATGCCTTACTACATGTCATCCCTAGTATCTGGGATAATGGCTTTGCTCTACCGTGACAGATCCTCTGGAACTTAAACTGGATCGTGTGGTCAAACCGATTCAGTATTACAACAGGTACGCTGAGAGTCCGCCACAGTCACTGCTAGACCTTCAAGCAAAGATCAAGGCAGCGGACGGGTTTGTCATCGTTACGGCTGAATATCACGGCTCGATTGCTCCCGGTCTGCTGAACATCATGAATCAATTTCCGCCGAATTCGTACGTTTTCCGGCCGAGCGCTATCGTTTCCTATTCAAAAGGTACATGTTATAACTGATTTAACTGTTGTCTTGACGTGACTGCTTTGGAATGACTAATTAATTAATCACTAATACTTTATTGTCATGTGTCTTTTCATTGTCACTAACTTAGGAATTCAAGTTCAATGCCTACTAATATTTTTTGTTTATCACACTCTATTGTTCTGTTCTTTATTTGTCATGGAATGGAATGTGTTGTCGCCTTAGGAATTTATTTTCTTACTGTTTTCTGTTTGAGACTTCTGATCAGAAATCTATACAGTCAAATCTGTGATAAGCTAACAGTCACGTGACTGGCTTTCTATTCGCCTGCCACTCAGTGGATGAGACAGTTAGTGTTAGTGCTAAGGGGTGAATTCAGTCGCAGCACGGAGGCTGTCCGCTCAGTTGAAATCGAGTCACGTGTCTGTTAGCTTATTACAGGTTTGACTGTATAAGAAAGCATTCTGCTTTCTA
The DNA here is from genome assembly GCA_038316145.1 of Burkholderiales bacterium. Taxonomy (GTDB): domain Bacteria; phylum Pseudomonadota; class Gammaproteobacteria; order Burkholderiales; family Burkholderiaceae_C; genus Pseudaquabacterium. The sequence continues at coordinate 691 of JBBQAH010000384.1, read as the reverse complement.
GAAGAACAACACTTTCCTTTAGTTTGAGTTTCTTACTTTTATTTGTTAGTCAACAGTCTAATAGCAAATAAAGTGGTGTCAAGGTGAAGTAGTCGCTTCAGTCTAACGTTATTAAAGCTTGTTAATAGTCATGAATAGATTTACAACACAATATTAGATGCAAAACAAAAATAGTATAACATCCTAACGTTACTATATAGTGTTACTGTTGATGGTATTGTACAGGAACATAACTTCATTGAAATACAAAATTGTGCTGGTATATATTATCATCAAAGCAGTAATAGAAATGAATAAAAAGTTTGAATAAAGCGCGACCAATAAATACATTGCTCATGTAACCGGTAAAAATGGATTAATTATACCACAGTTTAATATTCTGTACTATGGAGTATTGTGATAGGAATTAGTAAATGTATCATGCAATCTTAACTTAATTTAATGATTCTGTTATTTTCTATTTAGGTCGTTTTGGTGGAGTTCGTGCTGCAATGCAGCTTCGATCTTACTTGTCGGATCTCGGCTTGATTCAAGTGCCCGGTTTAACAGGTCAGAATGTCCTAGTACTAATTATTAATTAATCTTTCTCAGGACCCATCGTCATATGTAACGTGTTACAAGAACCTAATGTACGAGGGTAAAAATAAAAGTCGGGACAGCGGAAAAAAGTAATGAAAGTCGGGACACAAGG
>JBBQAH010000032.1:0-21998 GCA_038316145.1 Burkholderiales bacterium | reverse complement strand
CCGGCCAGGGCCGCGACCGGGTCAAGGCGATGGGCGACGCCGATGTGCTGCTGGGTCGCAAGGAAGACCTGCTGCGGGTGCAGCAGCGTTTTTCAGTCGAGCTCGACGGCGCGCTGCAGGGCCTGCCGGTGCCGGACTACTTGCGCGATTTCCTGTCCACGCATTGGAGCCGGGCGATTGCCAGCGCGGCGCAGGACGGCGCCGAGCCCGGCCTGGCGCAGCGCCTTCGCGACGCCGGCCGTGAACTGGTGATGAGCGTGCAACCCAAGGGCACGCCGGCGCACCGCCAGGTCTTCCTGCGCAAGCTGCCGCAATTGATGAAGGACCTGCACCTCGGGCTGGACCGCATCGGCTGCCCCGAGGCCGACCGCCACGATTTTTTTGGCCAGTTGCTGCCGGCCCATGCCGAATCGCTGAAGGGTCAGCCCCTCAGCACGCTGGAGCACAACCTGCTGGAGCGCCGGGTGGACGGCGCTCTGGCCACCCCGGTACCCCAGGCCGCCGACCTGCCAGCCGCCAATCCGGCCCAGGCTGCCACCTTGCAGGCGCTGGCCGGCCAGGCCATGTTCACGCCGGCCGAAGCCCGGGCCGTGGGCCTGATCGACGACGCGGCAGTCGACTGGTCGCAGCCGGTGGACATCGACCTCAGCGCCGAGTCCGAGGTCACGGCGGTTGAGATCGACATCGCCGGCCTGCCCACGCCCGAGCCGGTGGAGCCGACCCGCGGCAAGTCGCTGGCCGAGCATGTGCAGATCGGCTTTGCCTACGAGATGCTGCTGCAGGGCGACTGGCAGCAGGTGCGCTTGTCACATGTCAGCCCGGGGCGCAGCTTTTTTGTCTTCACCCATGGCGCCAAACAGCGCGGCACGGTGTCGATGACGCACCGCATGCTGGTCAAGCTGTGTGAAGGGGGGCGCTTGCGGGCGCTCGAGGCCGCCTTCTTGCTGGAGCGCGCCACGGCGCGGGCACGGCGCCAGCTGGCCGGCTTGTCGGCCAAAAAACAATAACGCATCCAGCCCGGGCCACCGGCGCAGGCCCGCTCAGGCCGATGCCAGGCGGCGCGCCATTTGCACAGCGGCGATCAGGCTGCTCGGGTCAGCCCGGCCTGTGCCGGCGATGTCGAAGGCCGTACCGTGGTCCGGGCTGGTGCGCACAAACGGCAGCCCCAGCGTGACATTGACGCCCTGCTCCACACCCAGGTATTTGACCGGGATCAGGCCATGGTCGTGGGTCATGGCCACCACGCAATCGAACTCACCCGGATGCAAAGCCGTGTTGCGCGCCCGCATGAAGACGGTGTCGGGCGCAAACGGGCCGCGTGCGTCGATCCCCTCGGCCCGCGCCGCCGCCACGGCAGGCGCGATAAAGCGGACCTCCTCGTCACCGAACAGCCCACCCTCGCCGGCATGGGGGTTCAGGCCGGCCACGCCGATGCGCGGTGCCATCTGGCCCCAGGCGGCTGCCGCACGGTGGGCAATGCGCAGGGTCTGCAGCACGGCGTCGAAGTCCAGCGCCTCGATCGCCCGGCGTAGCGACACATGGATCGTCACCAGCACCACTCGCAACTCGTCGTTGGCCAGCATCATGCGCACCGGCACGCCGCCGGCCGCCGCCTGCAGCATCTCGGTATGGCCGGGATAAGGCACGCCGGCAGCGGCCAGCGCGGCCTTGTGCACCGGCGCGGTGACGATGGCAGCCACCTCGCCGCGCAGCGCCAGCGCGGCGGCGGCCTCGATGCACAACGCCGCAGCGCGGCCTGCCGCGGCATGCACCTGGCCCATGGTCAGGCTGGCCAGGTTCACGCCCAGGTCGCTCAGGCCGGGCGGTTGCCAGACCACCAGGCAGTCGGGCGGCGCCAGGGCCGCGTCCGCAGGGTGGTCCACCTGCACCACCGGCAGCAGCAAGCCGCATTGCGCCACGGCGCGCCGCATCACCGCCACATCGGCCAGCACCAGTGCCGGACCGGCTGCCCGGGATGCAACCGCCAGGGCCAGGGTCTCGGGACCGATCCCGGCCGGGTCACCCATGGTCAATGCCAGCAGACCGGCAGCCGGTTTCGGCAAGACATGCGGGTTGGCTTGTTGCGCAGCCCACGCCGCGGGCCGGTCGAACGTCGATGCGGAGTCGGCTGTCATGCGGGGTTATCGATCTCGATGAAGCGGTGCTGCAGGCCGAACCGGGTTGCCAGGTGCTGGCCCAACGCGGGTGCGCCGTAGCGCTCGGTGGCGTGGTGACCGCAGGCCAGAAAGGCCACGCCGGTCTCGCGGGCGATGTGGGCCTGGGGTTCCGAGACCTCGCCGGTGAGGTAGGCGTCGGCGCCCGCGGCGATCGCCGCCTCGAACATGCCCTGCGCGCCGCCGCTGCACCAGGCCACGCGGCGCAACGGCCGGCCATCACCCGGCAGCAGCAGCGGCGTGCGGCCCAGCGCCAGGCCGGCGCGCGCTGCCAGCGCCGTGGCGTCGGCCGGGCCAGACAGGCCAGACACGCCAGACACACCGGCCGCATCGCCAATGAACCCGATGTCCTGGTCGCCAAAGCGGGCGTCGGCGCGCAGGCCCAGCCGCAGGCCCAGCTGGGCGTTGTTGCCCCACTCGGCATGGGCGTCCAGCGGCAGGTGGTAGGCAAAAAGGCTGATGCCGTGCGCCAGCAGCGGCGCCAGCCGCTGGCGCATCCAACCGGTGATGCGACCGTCCTGGCCGCGCCAGAACAGGCCGTGGTGCACCAGGAGGGCATCGGCCCGGTCGGCGACGGCGGCCTCGATCAAGGCCAGACTGGCGGTGACGCCGGAAACCACACGCCCGACCTCGGCACGGCCCTCGACCTGCAGACCGTTCGGCCCATAATCCTTGAACCGGTCCACCGCCAGCACTGCCGCCAGGTGCGATTCGATCTCTCCGCGCTGGGCCATCCTGCCCGCCTTTCTGCTTGCACTGCACACGCCCTCGATGCGAAGACTCTGGCTGATTTTCTCCCAGGCGGCCACAGTGGCCCTGGCCTGCTTGTTTGTGGTGGCCACGCTCAAGCCACAGTGGCTGACGCAGGGCGGCCAGCCGCTGGCCGGGGTGATGTCCCAGGTGGTGTCCTTGCGCACCGCCGGGCCTGAGGTGTCGGGTGAGCCCGGCACCCGTTCCGAAGGCACGCGCAGCAGCCTGGCGGACGCTGCCAGCCTGGCAGCACCGTCGGTGGTCAGCGTCACCACCAGCAAGGCGCGGGTGCGCAATCCGCATGCCGACGTGCCCGGGCTGAGCCCGTTTTTCGACGGCAACGACAGCAGCCAGATCGGCATCGGCTCGGCCGTGATCGTCTCGCCCGAGGGCATCCTGCTGACCAACAACCACGTGGTCGAGCAGGCCGACGAGATCGACGTCCGCCTGGCCGACGGCCGCGAGGCGCGGGCGCAAGTGGTGGGCACCGACCCGGAAACCGACCTGGCGGTGCTGCGCATCAATCTGGACAAGCTGCCGGCCATCACGCTGGGGCGCTCGCAAGACCTGCGGGTGGGCGACGCGATGCTGGCCATCGGCAACCCGTTCAACGTCGGCCAGACCGTCACCGCCGGCATCGTCAGCGCACTGGGCCGCACCGGGCTGCAGTTGTCCACCTTCGAGAGCTTCATCCAGACCGACGCGGCGATCAACCCCGGCAATTCGGGCGGTGCGCTGGTGGATGTGCGGGGCCACCTGGTCGGCATCAACACCGCCATCTACTCGCGCACCGGCGGCAGCAACGGCATCGGCTTTGCCGTGCCCACCGAGGTGGCACAGCGGGTGATGGAGGGCCTGTTGCGCGACGGCGTGGTGCGGCGCGGCTGGATCGGCGTCGAGCCGCGTGAACTGACGCCGGAGTTTGTCGACAGCTTCAAGCTGCCGATCAAGCAAGGCGTGCTGATCACCGGTGTGCTGCAGGACGGCCCGGCCAGCAAAGGCGGCATCAGGCCGGGCGACGTGGTGGTGGCGGTGGCGGGACAACCGGTGAGCAGCGTGGCGCAGCTGCTCAATACCGTGGCGGCACTGCCGCCGGGCCAGCCGGCCAAGCTGGCGGTGCAACGTGGCACGCAGGCGCTGGAGTTGACGGTGGCCGTGATCCAGCGCAAGCCGCCACCGGCGCGGCGCCAGCCCTGACGTCGCTTCAATCGCTCAGGTTTCGGTGGCCTTGGCCGCGTCGGCGTCGGGCGCCTGGGTGTGCTTCATGAAGATCTGCGCGGCCCAGATGCCCACCTCGTAGAGCAGGCACATCGGGATGGCCAGCGACAGCTGCGACACCACGTCGGGCGGCGTGATGATGGCCGCGATGATGAACGCCACCACCACGAAGTAACCGCGCCACTCCTTCAACTTGGCCACCGTCACCCAGCCCATGCGGGCCAGCACGACCACCGCCACCGGCACCTCGAAGGTGGCGCCGAAGGCGATGAACATGGTGAGCACAAAGCTCAGGTAGGCCTCGATATCCGGTGCGGCGGTGATGCTCTTGGGCGCAAAGCTCTGGATAAAAGAAAACACCTGGCCAAACACGAAGTAGTAGCAAAACGCCACGCCCGAGACAAACAGCAATGTGCTGGAGATCACCAGCGGCAGCACCAGTTTCTTCTCGTGGCTGTACAGGCCGGGCGCCACAAATGCCCAGACCTGGTAGAGCACCACCGGCAGCGCCACCAGAAACGCCGCCATCAGGGTGATCTTGAGCGGCACGATGAACGGTGAGATCACGTTGGTGGCGATCAGCGTGGTGCCCTTGGGCAGGTGCGCCACCAGTGGCGCGGCCAGCATGTCGTACAAGCCGGCCGGGCCAGGCCAGAGGCAGAGCACACCAAACACCACCGCCACGGCGATCAGCGCGCGCACCAGCCGGTCGCGCAACTCGATCAGGTGCGAGACGAACGGCTGCTCGGTGCCTTCGAGCTCGTCTTTAGCGTCGGCCATGGACAGTGCGATCCGCGTTCAGGTGGGGGGTCACGCGGCTTCGGCACTCTTGGGCCGGTGCCGCGCCACGCGGGCCGCGCCCGACTGGACTTGCCCGCGCAGCCCGGTGCGCTGCTTGTACCAGCGCGGCAGGGCGCTGCGCTTGAGCCGCCAGTGCTTGTTGGGCCGTTTGTACTGCGGCGGCGGCGGCTGCCAGATGGCACCGGCCGAGTCACCGGAAGGGGTGCCAGCCATCGCGCCGTGCATGTCATTGAAGGCGCTGCCCACCGACTGCTGCGCATCGTTGACCTCGCGCGAGACGGTCTGCTCGACGTCGCGCGCCGCGGTCTCGAACTGCGCCTTCATTTTTTGAAGTTCTTCCAGCTCGATCGTGCGGTTGACCTCGGCCTTGACGTCGGCCACATAGCGCCGCGCCTTGCCCATCAGCGTGCCGACGGTGCGGGCCACGCGCGGCAGTTTTTCGGGGCCGATGACGATCAACGCCACGGCGCCGATCAGCGCGATCTTGTCAAAACCGAAATCGATCATGCGGGCATGGCCTCAGGCTGCGGCAGGGCGGCACCGCCCGGTGCAAGCATCGCCCGCCAAGCCGGGTGCAGGTTCAAGGCTTGGTCTTGGCTTCGACGTCGATGGTGTTGCCATCGGCCGTCTTTTGCGCGGTGCTGACCTGCTGCGGCGGCGTGCCGGGCGCAGCATCGGCTGAAGCGGTACCGTCCTTGACGCCGTCCTTGAAGCCCTTGACGGCGCCCCCGAGGTCGGCGCCCACGTTCTTGAGCTTTTTGGTGCCGAAGATCAGCACCACCACGACCAGCACGATCAGCCAGTGCCAGATGCTGAATGAACCCATGACGAACTCCTGAAGGCCAGATAAGTGGAAGCCCTGATTCTAGGGCAGGCTCCCGCGCCAGCATGGCAGCGGGCAATGCACCAGCACAGCAAGCGGGCTTTGAGCCGGCGTCGGCCCTCCGCCTGCCCGCCGGTATCGCGATCAGGCCTTCGTCAGCCCTTGGTCCAGGGCCGTGGACCGCCCATCACATGCAGGTGCAGGTGCTGCACCTCCTGGCGGCCGTCGTGGCCGGTGTTGAGCAAGTGGCGGTAACCGTTGGTTACGCCCAGGTCCCGCATCAGCCGGGGGCTGATGGCCATCATCTTGCCCAGCAGCGCCTGGTGCTCGGCCGTGACATCGACCATGCTGGTGATGTGCAGCTTGGGCACGATCAAGATGTGCACCGGCGCCCAGGGTGCGATGTCGTGAAACACGAGCACGTCATCGTCCTCGAAGACCTTGCGGGACGGGATCTGGCCGGCGACGATCTTGCAAAACAGGCAGTGGGGGTCGGTGTGCATGGGGGAGGTGAAGCAGTTCGGGGCAAAAAATCAGACCGGCATGGCCCGGCGGTCGTTCAGCGCCAGCCAGCCGCGCAGCACGCGGTAGAGGAACCACAGCGAGATCACGCCCCAGGCGATCCAGCCCGGCGCGATCAGCAGCAGCCACAGCGGCGCGGTCAGCGCGTAGGCAATGGCAGCAAACACCACGCTGCGGATACGCCAGCGAAAGTGTGATTCCTGCCACGAGCCTGCTGCATCACCGCGCTTGACGAGGTCCAGCACAAAGGCCACCAGCAGCAGCAGCACGCTGCCCTGCGCGCCCGGCAGCACCGCCCCCACCGCGACGATCGCGTGCAGCGCATAGCTGATATGGCCCACGCGGCGCAGCGAGGCCTCGGTGGCCGGATCCAGCACGACGGTGTGCAGCGCTCGATCGTTCATGAAGTCCCCTCTTGGTCCCGTTGCACGGCCTTGCGCAGCGCAAATTCTTCCAGGCCCGACAGGCCCTCGCGCCGGGCCAGCTCGGCCAGCACATCGGCCGGGCGCAGGCCGAACTGGGCCAACGCGATCATCGAATGAAACCACAGGTCGGCCACCTCGTAGACGATCTTGTCCGGCAGGCCGTCCTTGGCCGCCATCACGGTCTCGGTGGCTTCTTCACCGATCTTCTTGAGAATCGCATCGGTGCCCTTGGCAAACAGCCGGGCGATGTAACTTTTATCCGGGTCACCGCCATTGGCGGGTTTGCGGGCTTCGATGATGTCGGCCAGCCTGGCCAGCAGATCTTGCGACAACGCGGTGGGCGCCGGCGCTGCGGCGCCTTGCAGCGGCGGGATCGTGTCGGGCAGCGTCATTTTTTGTAGATGCGTTCAGGGTCTTCGAGCACCGGCTCGACCGCCAACCACTGGCCGCCCTCCAGCCGGCGGAAAAAGCAGCTGTGGCGGCCGGTGTGGCAGGCGATGCCGGGCTCATGCCCGAGCTGGCTGACCTTGAGCAGCACCACGTCGGCATCGCAATCGATGCGGATCTCGTGCACCTGCTGGAAGTGGCCGCTTTCTTCGCCCTTGTGCCACAGCCGCTGGCGCGACCGGCTCCAGTAGACCGCCTGGCCGCGCGCCAGCGTCAGCGCCAGGGCCTCGCGGTTCATCCAGGCGAACATCAGCACGTCGCCGCTGGCGGCCTCTTGTGCGATCACCGGCACCAGGCCGTCCCGGTCCCAGCCAATGTCATCGATCCAGTCCATGCGGGCAGTGTAGCCAGACCCAGCTTCAGGGCTGGCACGCCAGGGCTGGCACTTCAGGGCTGTCAGTTCAGGGCTGGCACTTCAGGGCGGTCACTTCAGGGCGGTTGGCAGGTCGGCCCGCCGTGGCCGCGCTCGATGGCAAACCAGGCCAATACGGGCAACGTGCCCGGCAGCACCGGCACCACGGTCACCGGCAGCGTGGACCAGGCCATCTGCTGCTGCTCGCGCATCTCGAAATCACCGGTCCACTCGAACACCTTGCAGAAATGCAGGCGCACCCGGGCGTGCGGGTAGTCGAAGACCTCGTGCTGCCAAGGATGAACCGCGCCAATCGTGATGCCCAGCTCCTCGTGCAACTCACGCCGCAAAGCTTGTTCCAGCGACTCGCCGGGCTCGAACTTGCCACCGGGAAACTCCCAGAACCCGGCATAAACCTTGCCTAAGGGCCGGCTGGTCAGCAGGAAACGGCCCTCGCGGCCGGCGGCATCGCGCTCGATCAGCACACCCACCGCCACGTCGGTGGTGGGCCGGTCGCCACGCGCCACGCCGTCCACCGAGGTGATGCGCACCCCGGCCTCAGACACGGTCCAGCCCGTCGGGCGCAGCCATGTCGGTCGCTGCGCTGGGCGGCGGCGGCGTGTCGTGGGCGGCGGGATCGCGCCCGGCCCAATCCCGCGCAAACTGGTAGGCCACCCGGCCAGAGCGCGAGCCACGCTCCAGCGCCCACACCAGCGACGGCTGGCGGGCAGCCTCGATGGCGGCCGGCGTGGCACCGAAGTGCTGCAACCACTGCGCCATGATGGCCAGGTATTCGGGCTGGCTGAAGGGGTAGAAGCTGATCCACAGACCGAAGCGCTCGGACAGCGAGATTTTTTCCTCGATCACCTCGCCAGGGTGCACCTCGCCGTCCTCGGTGTGGGTGTACGTCAGGTTCTCCTTCATCGTCTCGGGCAGCAGGTGGCGGCGGTTGCTGGTGGCGTAGATCAGCAGGTTGTCGCCGGCGGCCGAGATCGAGCCGTCGAGGATCGACTTCAAGGCCTTGTAGCCGCGCTCGCCGTCGTCGAAGCTCAAGTCATCGCAGAACACGATGAAACGCTCGGGCCGGTCGGCCACCAGGTCCACCAGATCGGGCAGGTCGATCAGGTCGGCCTTGTCGACCTCGATCAGTCGCAGGCCGCGCCCTGAAAACTCGTTCAGGCAGGCCTTGATCAGTGAGCTCTTGCCGGTGCCGCGGGCGCCCGTCAGCAGCACGTTGTTGGCCGGAAGGCCGGCGACAAACTGGGCGGTGTTGCGCAACAGGCGGCCTTTCTGGCCGTCCACTTCCTTCAGGTCGGACAGCGCCATCGGCGCCACCTGGCGCACCGGCTGCAACCAGCCGGCCGTGCCGCGCTTGCGGTAGCGGAAGGCGACGGCGGCGTCCCAATCGGGCGCTGCCAGGGCCTGCGGCACCAGCGTTTCGAGGCGTTGCAACAGTTGGTCGGCCCGGGCCAACAGGTGGTCTAGCGGTGTCGAAGTCATGGGCTGAGCCGGTTCAGCAACTCTTGCAGGTGTTCGGTCGGGCTGCGGCGAAACCCCGAGCGCGAAAAGCGCTGCAGCCGGCCGATCACCAGCGCGGTCAGGCCGGAGGCCACGGCGCTGGCGACCAGCGTGTGAGCATCGGCCGGCCCGGCCGCCCGGCGCAGGCACTGCCGCAGCTGGCCTTCGATCCGATCAAAAAACTGGTTCATGCGCAGGCCCAGGCGCTCGTGCTCGAACACCAGGGCGTCGCCCACCATCACCCGCGCCATGCCCGGGTTTTTCTCACCGAACTGCAGCAGCATCACCACGATGCGCTGGGCCTGCACATTGCCGCCGGCCTCGCGCTCGGTGATCTGGTTGACCAGGGTGAAGACGCTGGTTTCGATGAACTCGATCAGGCCCTCGAACATCTGCGCCTTGCTGGCGAAGTGGCGGTACAGCGCGGCCTCGCTGACCTCCAGCCGGGCCGCCAGCGCGGCGGTGGTGATGCGCTCGCTGCCGGGCTGCTCCAGCATCGCGGCCAGGGTCTGCAGGATCTGCACCCGGCGCTCGCCGGGCCGCGGGCGCTTGCGCTGCGCTGCGCCGGGCGCACCGTCGATGGCCGGCAACTCGGCGGCCGCCACAAGCTCCAGCGGCCTGACGAGTCGTACGACAGCGCCGGCGGAATCAGGCAATTCGGGCATCGCGGCGGTCAGGGGTGGGGGTGCGGAAGAGGCTTTAAAGGATTCTTGCACAGCGCTTCAGGCTGGGCCGTTTGGTGGGCGGGTCGGTCGGCCAGGTCGGGCAGCCGGTCTGCCCGGGGGTTGCCATCAGCGCAGCAGCTGGCGCAGCGCACGCACCCTGCGGTCAACATAGGCCGGTTGCGCGGCGCAGCGCACAACCACCGGCCCCAGGCTGGCGCCGCGGCGCAAAAATCGCTGCATCCACACTGTGCCCATGCCCACCTTTCGGGCCGACTTCTGGTGCACCAGCGTGTCCTCCACCAGCACGCAGCGTGAAGCCGGCACCCCCAGGCCGACCGCCACCGTGCGCAGCATGCGGGCGTCCGGCTTGGGCCGCAGCTGGCCGAACATGCGCATGTCGTCGATGGCGATCACCGCCTCGAAGGCATCGGCGATGCCCAGCGCCGCCAGCACCCGCAGCGCATAGGCCCGTGGCGCGTTGGTCAGGATGATCTTGCGGCCAGACAGGCGGCGCAGCGCGGCAAAGTCGTGGCGGTGGCCGGCAAGCCGCTGCTCCAGGCCGGGCAGGCGGTGGGTGTCGTGCAGAAAGTGCCCGGGCTTGACGCCGTGGTGGCGCATCAGGCCCAGCAGTGTGGCGCCGTAGCGCAGCCAGTAGTGGTGGTTGAGCGCCTGCGCCTGCTCGGCGCCGATCTGCAGCGCGGCCGCGGTGTAGTCGCCCATCGCCTGGTGCAAGGCCCCAAACACATAGGCGCCGGCGTCGTGCAGCGTGTTGTCCAGATCGAACAGCCAGACCGTGCGGCGGTCCGTGCGCCTCAGTGCCACCGCGGGTGGCCCTCAATGCGACCGGATCATGGTCCCGTAAGCCTGGTCGGTCAGCACCTCCAGCAGCAGCACATGCGGCACCCGGCCGTCGATGATGTGCACCGCGTTGACGCCGCTCTTGGCGGCATCCAGCGCGCCGCTGATCTTGGGCAGCATGCCGCCCGAAATCGTGCCGTCGGCAAACAGCTCGTCGATGCGGCGGGCGGTCAGGTCGGTCAGCAGCGCGCCGGCCTTGTCCAGCACGCCGGGCGTGTTGGTCAGCATCAGCAGCTTTTCAGCCTTCAGCACCTCGGCCAGCTTGGACGCCACCATGTCGGCGTTGATGTTGTAGCTCTCGTTGTTCTCGCCAAAGCCGATCGGGCTGATCACCGGGATGAAGGCGTCGTCCTGCAGCGCCCTGACCACGCTGGGGTCGATCGCGACGATCTCGCCGACCTGGCCCACGTCGTGCTCTTTGGTCGGGTCGTCGCGGTCGAGCATCTTGAGCTTGCGGGCCCGGATCAGGCCGCCGTCACGCCCGGTCAGGCCCACCGCCTTGCCACCGGCCACGTTGATCAGGCCGACGATGTCTTGCTGCACCTCGCCGCCCAGCACCCACTCGACCACCTCCATGGTCTCCTCGTCGGTGACGCGCATGCCCTGGATGAAGGTGCCCTTCTTGCCGATCTTGGCCAGCGCATCGTCGATCTGCGGCCCGCCGCCGTGCACCACCACCGGGTTCATGCCCACCAGCTTGAGCAGCACCACGTCCTCGGCAAAATCCTGCTGCAGCGCCGGGTCGGTCATGGCATTGCCGCCGTACTTGATGACCAGGGTCTTGCCGTGGAACTTGCGGATGTAGGGCAAGGCCTGGGCCAGGATCTCGGCCTTGTCGCGCGGCGAGATATGGGCCAGGTCGGGCACGGCAGGGACGGAGGAGGCGGCGCTGGTCATGGACAGTCCTTTGATGCGTTGCAGCAATTTTGGGGATTGTAGGAACAATGCCCGCGCGGGCATGCCCGGCCCTTCGGCGCCAGCGGCGCCGGCTGCCAACGTAGCATCGGTCGATGAGCACGCACCAGCACGACCTGAGCCCGTTCCGCCACAGCCACAGTTTTGGCGAGGTCGGCGAGGCCCAGCGCGGCCGGGCGCTGTTGATGGTGACGGCGTTGACGCTGGTCACGATGGTGGCCGAACTGGTGGCGGGCTGGTGGACCGGCTCGCTGGCGTTGACCGCCGACGGCTGGCACATGGGCACCCATGCCGCCGCACTGGGGGGCGCGGTGCTGGCGATGCGCTGGTCGCGCCGGGCCCGCGATCACGAGAGTTTTGCCTTCGGCGGCTGGAAGATCGAGGTGCTGAGCGCCTACACCAGCGCGCTGCTGCTGGCCGCCGTCGCAGCCGGTTTGGCCCTGGAGGCGGTGCGCAGCCTGTTGCATCCCGAGCCCATCCACTACCGTGACGCGATGGCGGTGGCGGTGCTGGGCTTGCTGGTCAACCTGGCCAGCGTCTGGTTGCTGGCGCGGGCGGGTGGCGACATGCATGGGCATGGGCATGGGCATGGGCATGCCCATGGGCACGGTCATGGGCACGCCGACCCCGCCCCGGAAGGCGGTGCTGCGCAGCGCCACGCAAAGCCGCACGCGCACAGCCACGGGCCTGAGCACGATCACGGCCAAGTAGACCGCTCGGACGCCGCGCACCCAACACCGGCCGGCCCGGCTGCCCACCGCGACCACAACTTCCGCGCCGCCTACGTGCATGTGCTGGCCGACGCCTTCACCTCGCTGCTGGCCATCGCCGCCCTGGCTGGCGGCTTGCTGTGGGGCTGGCGCTGGCTGGACCCGGCGGTGGCGCTGGTGGGCGCCGTGGTGATCGGCCAATGGAGCTGGGGCCTGCTGCGCAGCAGCTCGCTCGCCCTGGTCGACGCCACCGCCGACGCACCACTGCGCCAGGCCGTGCGCGCCGCGATCGAGGCCGACGGTGATGCCAAACTGGCCGACCTGCACGTCTGGCAGATCGGCCCACTGGCCCACTCGGTGGTGGTCAGCGTGGTGGCCGACCGGCCGCTGCCAGCAGCCGACTACCGCGCCCGCCTGCTGCCGCTGCGCAGCGTGCGGCATGTAACGGTCGAAGTGCACCGCTGTACCCGGCATGTCGACCCCTGATCAAGCGGCCGGCCGACAGGTGCGCCCGGCCCCCCGGTGGGCTTGTCCCTGGCGGACGACGGGCAGTTCACCGCCGAGCCGGTGGCCGGGTCGAAGACCCTGTCCCCGCGAGCCATCACCGAGCTGGGCGGCTTGGCCACCTCCGCGAACACCTGCAGCAAGCTGTTGCGGGGCAAGAACTTCGGCAAGCTGGAACTGCAGATCGCTGAACACTGCATGGCGCCGCGGCGGCCAAGACAGGTCGGCTTCCTGGATTTCGAATCGGTTGACTGCTTGCGGCTCTGAGCTGCCTTTCGTTTTTTGGCCCGTAACCGGCCGTTCGCGGGTGTTGCACGACCGCGCCGCGCCGGGCTGGCGTGCCCCGCTCCGTGTCATTCCGGGCCGGAAAAGCACCGGCCCTCCCTTCTTTACCGGCGCGGGACACGCCAGCCCGACCCGGCGCTACGCCACCTGCTGCGCGCGCTGGGTTTTCAAGCCAACGCACGCGGCAACGGTGGCGGCGGCCAAGGGCGTTGGGTGACCGGATCCCGTAAGTAAAGGAGGAGGCGTCGGACGCAAGGCCGGCGCCGGGGGACATGGAGGGAGCCGGTTGCCCGACGGCCTTGGTCGCCATTCGGCGCACTCGTCGAACGGCGGCATTCCAATCAATCGAACGACCGCAACGAGCCGACAGCCGACTCAGGCCGTCGCTCGACACCCGCGGTCTCGGCTCAGGCCATGAACCCCAAGTCCGCCGAGGCAAACCCGCCCAGCCGGGGGAACACCTGGGTCATGCCGGCAGCGTCCACGCCGAACCAGCGGGCCAGGGTCGCGCCGTACTGGTCGAGCGAGGTGCTGGGGATCAGCAGGCCTCGGTTGCTGGCGTCGTCGGGGCCGCCCAGCACATGCGACGGGAAACTGCCGTACAGGTTGCCGCCCTTGACCGCACCGCCCAGCACCAGCAAGTGGCTGCCCCAGCCGTGGTCGCTGCCGGTGCCGCTGGGTTGAAGTGAGCGGCCGAACTCGCTTTCGGTGAACGCGGTGACCTGGTTGGCCACGCCCAGCTCTTGCGTGGCGGCGTAAAACGCGGCCATCGCTTCACCCACCTGGCGCAGCAGGTCCCATTGTTGCCAGCTCTGGCCGGAGTGGGTGTCGAACCCGCCGATCGAGCAGAAAAACACCTGGCGCGCCATGCCGGTGGTGGCGCGCAGTTTGATGATTTTGGCGACCTGCTGCAGTTGCTGGCCCAGCGTGGTGGACGGAAACACCGTGGCCAGGCTGCCGCCGGTGTTGCCCTTGAGCAGGCCGTTGAGCGAAACAGCGTCCTGCCAGACATGGTTGGCGGCCTGCACCATGCCCAGGCCGTTGTCCATCGCCAGGATCTCGTTCAAGGCCTTGGCCTTGGCCGCAGCGGCGCTGGCCGGCCAGGCGCCCAGGCCGTCGGGGGTCAGATCGAAGCCCGGCACCAGGCTGGCCGAAACCACCTGGTTGCCGGCGCAAAACAGCGCCGACCCGCTCATCGAGATGCTGGCCGGAAAGCGCGACACGCCGTTGCGCAGGGCCACTGCGTCGGCGCTGCGTCCGGCCCAGCCGGTGCCCCCCGAGCCGTTGGCGTCGCCGGCCTGCATCTGCACGATCTGGTCGCTGTGTGAAAACAGGTTGCTCGGCAGCTTGGCCGTACCGGCCAGAATCTGGGCGCGGCTGGTGGGCTGGGCCAGCATGCCGACGTTGGCCACCACCGCCAGCTTGCCCTGGCCCCACAGCGGGCTGACGGCCGCAAGCCCGCTGTTCAGGCCGTAGGCCACGCCGCCGGGCGTGGTGACGGGCAGCAGCTTGGTGTTGGCGTCGGGCAGCGCCAGCCCACCGCGTGCCGCCTTGTAGGCGGCATAAGCGGCATTGCCCATCGGCACCACGGTGTTGTGGCCGTCGTTGCCACCGGTCAGGAAGACGCAGACCAGCGCCTTGTAGTCGCTGGCCTGTGCGTTGGCCGCCGTGCTGGCGGCGGTGCCAGCGCCGGTGGCGGCCACCAGCGCACTGGCGCGCAGCAAGAAGTCGCGCCGGTTGTTGAGAAGGGATGTCATGGTCGGTTCCTCGGCATCGGGGGTCGGGCTGAGATCGGCGGGTGGCCGTTGGTCAGCGGGCGTTCAGTACTGCACGGCCATCTGGCCGGACAGCAACGTGAGGTACAGCGCCGTCAATGCCCGGCTGCGGTTGTCCTGCTGCACCACCACCGCGTTGGCCAGGCTTTGCCGCATGGCGGTGGGCATCCTGCCGTAGAGCAGCGTCTGGTCCACCGCGTCGATCAGCGCGGCGGTATTGCCGCCCAGGTTGACAAAGCGGCTCAGGTCGAGCGGGAAGTCGCTGCCCGGGTTGCTCAGGATCGCCCAGACCAGGTTGCCACGCAGCACCGCCTCGGTGGGCGAGTAGATCTGGAACTCCGGCCCGGCCAGCGCGCTGTGCGGCACCCGGAACAACGGCGAGAAAAAGCTGAACACCGAGGGTGGCGCCAGCGGTGTCTCGCCCAACTGGGTAAAGCTCCAGGCCTGCTGGTTGGTGGCCGACACCGTGCCGCCCAGCGCCCGCACCATCGCGATGATGTGGAAGGTCGGGTCTTTCAGCCGGCCGCCGTTGGCGTTGTTGCTGGCGCTGGCGGTGTCGTTGCGCGCCTCGGCGTCCAGCAGGATGGCGCGCAGCACGGCCCGCAAGTCCCCCCGCACGCCGGCGCCGTTGTTGTTGAAGACAGCGGCCACCCGGCCCACGTAGGCCGGGCTCGGGTTGCTGGTGACCAGGCTGCGGATCAGCCGGACGCTGACAAAGGGTGCCACGTTGGGATGGTTGAAGACACAGTCCAGCGCGGCAGTCATGTCCTGCTGCGCGGTCTGGCCGGCGGGCAGGCTGCAGCCGAGCAGGCTCTTGGCGCTCTTGTCGTGGTTGATGTCGCGCGGCTGCAACGGGCCGCTGAAGTTCTCCCAGTTGTTGGTGCCGGTGCCCGGGTAGGTCCAGCCGGTGAAGGCCAGCGCCAGCTGCGTCACGGTGCTCTGGTCATACGTGGCGACCGGGCCACCGCCTGGGCCGGCCATCACGCTGCCGTCGGCATTGAGCTTGACCAGGCCGATGGAGAACAGCTGCATCAGCTCACGCGCAAAGTTCTCGTTGGCGCCGCTGCCGGCACCCGGCTTGTTGCTGTTGGCCATGTCCAGGTACTTGCCCATCTGCGAGCTGGTGGCGATCTCGCCCAGCAAGGCGCGGTAGTTGCCAAAGGCGTGGCGGCTCAAGATCTGCAGGTACGGGATGATCTCGTTGGGGTAGACGTTTTTGTTCATCGACACCACGATCAGCTGGCCCAGCGCGTTGGCCATGCGCTGGCGCATTTGGTCGGGCGCAGCGGCAAGGCGGTGGAGGTACTGCGCCTGCATCACGCTGTTGCTCATGCCGCCGGTGCCGGGGTCGGGGATGGTGGTCTCGGGCATCGCCAGCTGCTCGGCCAGCCAGGCGTCGATGCCGATCAGCTTGACCCGGGCCAGCGCCGCGGGCGTGGGGCCGAAGGCGGCCTGCTCCAGCCAGCGGCCGGCCTTCAGGTCGGCAGTGCCCAGGCCGGTGCCGGGGCTGGGGGCAGGGGCTGGCGTGGGGGTCGGCGTGGGTGTCGGGGTCGGCGTGGGTGTCGGGGTTGGGGTGGGTGTCGGTGTCGGGGTTGGCGTTGGCGTTGGCACGGGCGTTTCGGCCGTTACCCGCACGGTCACGGTGTCGCTGGTCAGGCCGCCCACGCCGGTCTGGCTGATCACCACCGGCACATCCTTGCCTTGCTGCGCGGCGGTGGTGGTGCCGGTGGCGGTGAGCCGGGTGGCGGACACGCGTGTCGTCGGCAGGGCAACACCGTCGAAGCGCACCACCGCATTGGCGGTGAAGTACAGGCCGTTCAGGCTCAGCGCGAAGGCGCCCGGCGCCACGCTGCGCGGTGACACGCCCCACAGCCGGGGCTGAACCTGGGTGATGGTCAGCGTGACAGCGGCTGATTTGGTCGGCTGCGAGGTGCTGGTGGCGCGCACGTTGACGGCATTGGCCGTGGGCACCACGGCCGGTGCGGCGTACAGCCCCTTGGCACTGACGGTGCCCCAGACGCTGTTGCCACCGGCCACGCCGTTGACATCCCAGGTCACGGTGTTGACCACCAGCGGCACGTAGGCGGTGAGCTGGCGGCTGCCGGCCACCGGCACCTCGCCATTGCTGTAGACCGTCAGGTCCTGGGCGCTGGCAGCGGGCGCCGCCAGCAGCGCCAGCATGGCCAGCAAGGCCGGGATGGTGAAGCCCCGCAGGGACAGTGGCAGCAACATGGCGGTGACCTCATTCGACAGCGGAAGCCGCGAATGTAGGCACCGGCCCGGCTTACAGGTGTTTGTATTGGTGAGCGTTTGCTACCGCGGCAAGGCAATCAACTTGGGTTTCAAGGGGGTCAGCTCGAACAGTGCCGATCCGTCGCCGTTGTCCTTGATCAGCGAGATCTGCGGGTAGCGCGGCAGGTGATCGATCGCATCGGCGCCCGAGGTGAAACGCAGCTTGATGCCCGCAACCGGCAGGATGCGCCAGTTGTTGTCGGCGCTGGGGTTGAGGCTGCGCGTGGTGCTGCCGCCCGTGGTGCTGCTGCCCGTGTCGCTGTCCGTGCGGCCACTGCTGCGCAGGTACTGGATCAGTGCCTCGCGGTTCTCGTCCGGCGCGTCCATGACGATGTTCTTGCCGTCCAGGCCCGGAAAGCCGCCACCACCCGAGGCGCGGTAGTTGTTGGTCACCACCACAAAACGCGCCGCCTCATCGATCGGCTTGCCCTGGTACTGCAGCGCCTGGATGCGGTGCGCCTGGGGCGCCACCGGCTTGCCGTCGCGGTTGTAGCGGGCGGGCTGGGTCAGGTCGATCTGGTAGCTCACGCCGTCGATCATGTCGAAGTTGTAGGCCGGGAACGCCGGGTTGATCAGGTCTTGCTCGGCCGGCCCCGCCGGGTCGATGCGGTTGAGCTGGCCGGCCGACATCTCCAGCCACTCGCGCACCTGGGCGCCGCTGATTTGCACCGCCTTGATGGTGTTGGGGTAGACGTACAGGTCGGCCACGTGGCGGATCGACAGCGTGCCGGCCGGGATGTCGGTGTAGTTCGTCCAGCCCATGCGCCCGCCGGACTTGAACGGCGACGCCGCCGACAGCAGCGGCAGGCCGTCGAACTCGGTGCCCTGCAGCGCCCGCCGGGCGTAATGCAGCTGGGCGTCGTTGATGAGTTGCACCGACGGGTCGTCGGCCACCTGCGCAAAGTAGCTGGTGATCGGCACTGTCGTTTTGGCCACCTCGCCGCGCACGTGGCGCAGCGTGGCGGCGTGCTCGGGCGCTATCAGCGCAGCCACCATCGGGTCGGCGGCCACCAGCGGTGTGCGGGTGGCGCGGTCGTACACCGCACGCAGCGCGCTTCGGCTGTCTGCCACCCGCCACGGGCCGCCGCTGTTGTCCAGCACCAGGTCGATCACGCCCAGGTTGGCGCCAAAAAAACCCGGCATCACCGCCGGCACGCCGTTGATCGTGCCGCGCGCCAGATCCACCTTGGGATACTTGGCAAAAAACGCACCCGGGAACTCACCGTGTGAATGGCCGAACAGGATCGCGTCGATGCCGGGCACCTCGGCCAGCCGGGCCACCGAGTTTTCGGCAAAGCGCGGCGTTTCGCCCCGCTCGAAGCCCGAGTGCGGGATCGCCACCACGATGTCGGCGCCCTGGGCACGCATCTCGGGCACCAGCCGGCGGGCGGTCTGCTGGATGTCGCGCACGGTGAGCTTGCCGGCGAGATGCAAGCGGTCCCAGACCAGGATCTGCGGCGGCACAAAACCGATCACGCCGATCTTGAGCCGGTGTTGCCCGCCCGAGGTGTCGCTGACGCTGCGCTGCAGGATCACATAGGGCGTGAAGGCGTGCAGGTCGTTGTCGGGGTCGCCGTCGCCATCGTCGATGTGCACATTGGCGCTGACGTACGGAAACGCCGCGCCGGCGATTGCCGACCGCAAAAACGGCAGGCCGTAGTTGAACTCGTGGTTGCCGATGTTGGCGGCGTCCACGCCCAGCGCGTTCAACACCTTGTAGGCCGGGTGCACCTGGCCGGGCCGCAGCGGCGGGCCGTTGGCCACGAAGTCGCCCAGCGGGTTGCCCTGCAGCAGGTCGCCGTTGTCGAACAGCAGCGAGTTTTTGACTTCGGCGCGCGCCGCCTTGATCAGCGTGATGGTCTTGGCCAGGCCGTACTCGTCGGTGGGCTTGTCCTGGTAGTAGTCGTAGTTCAGCAGGTTCATGTGGAGATCGGTGGTCTCCAGGATGCGCAACCGCACTTCGGCGGCGCTGGCGGGGCCGGCGGCCATCAAGGCCAGCAGGCAGGCGAGCAGCCCGATTGCCAGGTTGGCTGCCAGGTTGGCTGCCATGTCGGCGACCAACCACGGGCCCGGGCGCCCGGGTGAGGCAAGGTGGATCATCGGCAAGGTCCTTTGGCGGGGGGTCAGCGCCCCGGCAGCGACCGGGTCAATAAGGCCAGCATACGGCCCACCTCGGCCTGCTGCTCGAAGCCTGCGCCCAGGCCGGCCAGCCGGTCCAGCTCGGCCTTGGCCAGCGCCTTGTCGCCGGCTTGTAGGTAAAAGCGTGCCAGGTTCAGCCGCCAGCCGCCGTTGGCGGGCTCCAGCGCCACCGCGCGTTATTGCCATTCGGCCGCCTTGCCGGCCTGGTTGCCGGCCGCCAGGCACTGCGCCAGCGTGTCGAGCAGCGCTGCCTGGTCGGGGGCGGCTTGCACCGCCCGCTCGGCCAGGGCCTGGGCACCCTGCGGGTCGCTTGGCAGGCGCAGCATCGCCAGGTTGTTGAGCGCCTGGGCGTGTGCCGGCTGCACCCCCAGCACCTGCTGGTAGCGCGCCTCGGCTTGTAGGCCGTCTCCCGCCACCTGGGCCAGGTGCCCCAGGTAGAACTGGAAGCCGGCATCGCCGGGCTGGTCGCGGGTCCATTGGTGGGCCAGGGCCAGCGCATCGTCCGGCTTGCCCGCTCGCTGCAGCGCGCGGTGCAACTGCTGGGGCGCGGTGCCGGGGTTGGCCTTGCCCACGGCCTGGCGCAGGGCCGGCACGGCGCTGCGCCACTGCTGGCGGCCGAGCTCGATCTCGCCCTCGCGCAAAAAGCCCAGCGCATCGTCCGGCAGCCGGGCTTGCAGCTGGCGTGCCAGGGCCAGGGCGGGGTCTGGCTGGCCGCGGCGCAGGGCCACCGTGATTGCCAGGTTCAGGGTCTCGGGGCTGTCGGGAGCCAGCTCCAGCGCCCGGTTGATGCTGCGCTGGGCCAGGTCGAGGTTGACTGTCCGCAGGTAGACACCCACCAGGCCCAGGTGGCCGCGCGGCGACTTGGGGTGCAGCGTGACGATCTTGCCGAAGCTGCTCAGCGCCTGGCCGGTCTCACCGTTTTGTGCCTGGCAGGTGCCCAGCAGCGCCAGCAGATCGATGCTGTTGGGCAATGCGCGGTGGGCCGCCTGGGCCGCCACCAGCGCGGCAGCCAGGTCGTGGCCACCCAGGTGATGGGCCACCAGTGCGGCGTGGGCGTCCGGGTTGTCGGGGCCGGCCTGGATGGCAGACGCGATCAGCTTTCGGGTGTCCGCCCGGGGCGCGCCCTGGCTGCGCGCCAGGTCGGCCAGCGCCAGCCGGGCTTCGACGTTGCGGGGTTGGGCCTGTGCCAGATCGGCCAGGCGCTTTCGGGCAGCGTCGGGTTGCCGGTCTTGCACGTCCAGCGCTGCCAGCGCGGCCACCGCCGGAAAGTGCCCGGCCTGGCGGCCCAGCGCCTGCTCGAAGCTCTGGCGGGCGCCCGCCTTGTCGCCTTGCCCGGCCAGCAACTGGCCGCGCCACAGCGGCGCGCCCGGGTCATCGGGGTGCTTCTTGTCCAGCACGTCCAGCGCCTGCAGCGCGGCGTCGGTCTGCTGGCGTTGCTGCAGCGCACCGATCAGCGCGGTGTCGGCCGCCGTGCCCGGGTCGGCCGCAGCGATCGCCCGCAACTCGCTGAACACCTGGGTGTCGGGCCGCTTGCCCAGGCCTGCCGTGGCAATGACGGTGCGCAGCCGGACGTCGCTGGGGTTGAGGCGGGCCAGCCGGGTGAGCAAGGTCTCGGCGGCGCGGGCCTCGCCGTTGGCCGTTTGGATCAGCGCGGCCAGGGCCAGCACGTCGCCCGGGGCGTCGGGGGCGTCCACCAGCGGGGCCAGTGTCAACAGCGCCTTGTGGGACTGGCCCAGCCGCACCTGGGCCTGGGCCAGCAAACGCCTGGCGGTGGCGTCTTGCGGCACCAGCGCCGATGCCTTGGCCAGGTGGGCCTCGGCCTGCAGCGCGGCTTGCAGCCGCAACTCGTTTTCTCCGGCGGCCAGCAGCAGGTTGAAGTCGTCCGGCCAGGCCCGCAGCAGGTGCTGGTACAGCTCACGGGCCTGGGCGTGCTGGCCGTCGGCAAAAGCCAGCCGGGCTTCCAGCAGCGCGGTGCTGGGGTGTTTGGGGGCCACCTGGCGCAGGCCGGCCCACTGTGCACGGGCCGCATCGGTCTGACGGTCAGCCAGCAGTTGCGCCACCAGGGCGGCGCGGGCGTAGGTCTGTTGCGGCCTGGCCTCGATCGAGCGGGTCAGTGCGGCGACCCCTTCGGCCTGTCGCCCGGGCAAGCGCAGCAGCAGGTCGCCCTTGACCGCCCAGGCCTTGTCATCGAACGGCTCGTCGGCCAGCAGGGCGTCCAGCAGTGTCAATGCCGCGTCGGGGTTACCGTCGGACGCCGCCAGGCGGGCCTGCACCAGGCGGGCCGGCGCGGATTTTGGGGCGGCTGCCAAGGCCCGCTCGGTGGCGGTGCGGGCCTGGCGCCGGTCGCCCTGCAGCAGCCAGGCATGGCCGAGCGCGGCTTGCAGCCGGGCCATGCCCTGGCGGTCGTCCAGCACGGTGCTGCCGTACTGGCTGGTCACCTCCTTGGCCCGGCCGCCCAGGATCAAGGCTTCGGCCAGCGGCGGCAGCGCGGCGGACTCGGC
Source organism: Burkholderiales bacterium (assembly GCA_038316145.1). Taxonomy (GTDB): domain Bacteria; phylum Pseudomonadota; class Gammaproteobacteria; order Burkholderiales; family Burkholderiaceae_C; genus Pseudaquabacterium. Next base: position 324 of record JBBQAH010000032.1, on the reverse strand, counting down.
AAAGTTGTGGTCGATCGCCTGCTGCAACTGGGCGGCGGCGGCGACGGCGTCGCCATAGGCCAGCAACTGGTTGCCCAGCATGAAATGGGCCTCGCCCGAGCGCGGGTAGGCCCGGACCAGCTTGGTGAGTTCGGCCCTGGCGGCGTCGCCCCGGTTGTCGGCCAGCATGGCCTTGGCGCGGGCGATTGCGGCGGTTTCGGTCTTGCCGCAGCCGGCCAGGGCCAGCAGCAGTGGCAGGGCCAGCGCCAGGCCCAGCGCGGCGGGGTAAGGCACACGCACGTCACGTCCTTTGCAAGCAGCGACCGGTTGGGCGGCCACCGGCCA
>JBBQAH010000450.1:0-2845 GCA_038316145.1 Burkholderiales bacterium | reverse complement strand
AGATACGGTATAATTTTATGACAAGACCTAAACACCTTTAAATATATTTATAGTTTCATAACAATTTTTTTTATTTTCTTCAAAAAAATTTTAAATAATATTCGCAATTTATTATAAATTTTTATATAGCAATATTGTATTATAATTTATTTGGTGATGTAAAATATAATTTTAGACAATAGACTATGTTGTTGTCGAAAAACAATGCAAGTTTTGGGGTAAATCGGATCATGTTTTGTTTGCATTCTGCCATTTTACATTCAACCGAAAATGTGCATTTTTGTCTGCCGGGGAATTTGGCTAGCTGCCTGCGCCATTGTAGTTGTATAGACCGGTATATATGGAAGTATCATAACAATAATCATGCGACGCACTCGGTCGGGATTGCTAATTTTCACGAATTGATAGCGCAACATGAGCGAATCGCACACGCAATCAATCCTCTAGTGGGCCCGTGCAAATTATCTAATTATTTATAAGTGGCATTCAAGCGATTTAAATTTCTCATTACTCTCGTTATTACCGGTAAACCTAATTTAATGCGTGTACTGTAAATTAATATCCTGAATATAAATACTGTATACAGTATTATAATATGCAGTAATGTATTATACTATTACAGTATTATAATATTATAATACAGTATTATAATATTTTTAGTAGTAGTAATATTATAATATTATAATACAATATCATAATATACTATAATATACTATAATATACTGTAAATTATATATCTTACACCTATTACCGACGGTGAACTTGACTATTTAACTGTTTTATGCCAGTGCCCGGGTGTTGTGATTTAAATTCTTCATTACACTGTACTTTCTTGCTGTTACCGGTTGCTTAGCGTGGAATACAATATAGCCATGCATTGTATTACAATATTTTGATAGAGGTAAATAGTTCCACTTTAATGTTTACCTATATTAAGTGGATTTTGCGCTTTAGATATTGTATTAGATTGGCTATTACCAGTATCAAAATGTAATTTAACGCCAACTACAATTTAGCTATATCCTGAGTAATGTTATGCATCGGAAGAACTGTTGTCGATCACGTGTCACGATTACCGACATATTTTTTATGAGAAAATTCCTCATTACAATGTACTTTCGTACAGTTATCGCTACTATACTAGCTTTAATTTAGTGCGGAATATTTATTTAGTTGTATACCGTATTACAGTGTTTCTACAGAAGTTTAATGTTTCTATTTACATTTACTGAATTTTGCGATTAACAAAAGTTTCATTGCATTTTCTCCCATCGGTAAATGTAATTTAAAACGGAATACGTATAGGTCAACTCCCGAATATGCTACTATTGCAGTGGCAGAAATATAATCGGTCACTTTAAGCTTTACCGACATCATCTGGCTTTTGTGATTCGAGTTTCTCAACATTTTTGCTAGACAACTGTAAATTTATTAGCACCATCCTGGATGAATATGAATTAGCCTACCGACTTTCACATTGGTTTTTCTACCATGACGTAATGTCTCATTGTAATGCCTTTTTGTTTCCCTTCTCAATTTCATTACACGCCACGTTCGTTTCAGGTTTTTTCCCATCATTATTATGATTTTCACCGAATTCCATAGTACAAAAGTTCCCGGAAAAGAATTATCGGCAGGGGAATGAGTGGGGAAAAAAGACAGAACGCTGATAAGCATTATCGTCACATCAGCAGACGCACTACGCTTGGTCGGTTTGCCACCGGCACCGGGGAAGACCGCACAAGTCGATTTTGGCAAGCGCGCGAGGCACGCAACATACAAGCCTACAAGGCAAACCGGGGCCCCAGCTTCGAATTCACTCACACAGTATAAAGATAATAGTCTTTTTTTCTGACGCCCGGCAGCAAATCCGATCGGCCCATGCACGGCACTCGCTAACTGGCTGCAATGTAGGACTCTGTCACGCGCGATCCGGAAGAAGAAAGAAAGGGGGGGGGGGAATATTGGACTTGCAGCTGCCGGTTACCATACTCTTACTACAGTAATACGACATTTTTAAACCTACACTACAGAATGCACCCGATATTGTACCGCATGACACTTTGTCTATAAGTGTCAATCCCTCATACGCCTGGAAGCAGGGCCTAACATAGTGTGGTACATTAACACACTGTGTGGTACATTAGGCAAAAGTCTGGTACATTTACTTTTGAAATTGTGGCAAAAAACATCAAGGATACCCCTGTCATAAATCTTTTTTGTTTTTTCGACTTGAAACGTTTTTCAAAAACGTTTTTCAGACGACCTCAAACCAATCAATCTGGAAAACGCAGCTGCGGTAGTTTACCAATCGCGCCCTCTCGCAAGCGTTCAATTCCGCACAGCAGAGCGGAATTTAACGAATTTAATATTATTTGTCTTTCTGAATAAAACGATATTTATATATCCGAATGGAAATTAGTATTCAACTTATTTCTCGTTTTTTGTAAAAATTTACTAGGTGTGGCGCATTAAAAAATTCCTTATGTTAGGCCCTGCCTGGAAGGGCGCATAAATCATTGCCATTTAGCTTAAAGTTTTAGTAATGCAAAAGAGCGAGAGACAGAGAGAGAAAGAAAAAAAAAAGTGTCTCGCTGCATTTTCGAAAAGCCGTGGTGCTTTGTCGTAAAAAATTTCCGTGAAAACGTTTACGCTCGCCTCTCTTCCTGCAAAATTTTTCTTTATAATAGAGTGTAGATATGATGAAAGGTATTCTGTAATGCAAACATACTGTATATACTTATTAGGGAACGTTCACAAAGTACGTGACACCGGGGTGGGGGGAGAGGGGTCGAAAAAATGTGACGGTCCCCATACATTACAATGTGTGACGCCCACTAAGGGG
>JBBQAH010000023.1:0-23399 GCA_038316145.1 Burkholderiales bacterium | reverse complement strand
CTGATCGACCGCATCATGGCCGAGGCCGACGCCATCATCCGCCAGCGGTTGATGGGCTTTCTGGCGCACTGACCGGGTGGATGGATCTGGCAGCCGCCAGGTCCGCCGCCAGGATCAGCCGGCAAAGACCGGCCGCAAGGGCCGGCCGATCCAGACGCGTCAGGCCGCCGTCTTGGGCGCGTAGCCCAGCACGGCCTTGGTCTCAAGAAAGTCGGCAAACGCATGGTCGCCCCATTCGCGGCCGTTGCCCGACTGCTTGTAGCCGCCAAACGGCGCCATCAAATCCGGCCCGGCGCTGTTCAGGTTGACCTGCCCCGCCCGCAGCCGCGACGCCACCTTGCGCGCCGCGTCCAGGTCGGTGCCCGACACGTAGGCGGCCAGGCCGTACGGCGTGTCGTTGGCGATCTGCACCGCCTGGTCCACCGTGTCGTAGCCGATCACCACCAGCACCGGGCCGAAGATCTCCTCGCGCGCCACGGTCATGGTGTTGTTGACATGGCCCAGCACGGTCGGCTTGACGTAATAACCCGTCTCCAGCCCGGCCGGCTTGCCCGGGCCACCAGCCACCACGGTGGCGCCCTCGGCAATGCCGGCCTGGATCAGGGTCTGGATCTTGTCCCACTGGGTGGCCGAGATCACCGGGCCCAGTGCAGCGCCGCTGTCGGGCGCGCCGACGGTGGTGGCCTCGGCGGCGGCCTTGGCAATGGCCAGCGCCTCGTCCATGCGGTCATTGGGCACCAGCAGGCGGGTCGGGGCGTTGCAGGACTGGCCCGAGTTGCCCATCACCCCGCGCACGCCGTTGGTGATGGCGCGCTTCAGGTCGGCGTCCGGCAAGATCAGGTTGGGTGATTTGCCGCCCAGCTCCTGGTGCACCCGCTTGACGGTGACCGCCGCGTTGCGCGCCACCTCGATGCCGGCGCGGGTCGAGCCGGTGAACGACACCATGTCGACTTCCGGGTGGCTGGCGATGGCCGCGCCCACGGTCGGGCCGTCGCCATTGACCAGGTTGAAGACCCCGGCCGGCACGCCGGCGGCGTGCAGGATCTCGGTCCAGATCTGGGCTGAAAACGGCGCGATCTCGGACGGCTTGAGCACCATCGTGCAGCCGGTGGCCAGCGCCGGTGCCACCTTGCAGGCAATCTGGTTGACCGGCCAGTTCCAGGGGGTGATCAGGCCGCAGACGCCGATCGGCTCCTTGACGATCATCGTGCTGCCGCGTTGCTCCTGGAAGTGGTAGTCCTTCAACACCGCCAGCGCGGTCTGCAGGTGGCCGACGCCCATCGCGGCCTGGGCTTTTTGCGCCAGCAGCACCGGCGCGCCCATCTCTTCGGTGATCGCGGCGGCCATGTCGGCATAGCGCAACTGGTATTCGGCGATCACCCGCTCCAGCAGCGCCACACGCTCGGCCACCGTGGTTTGCGAGTAGCTGGCAAAGGCAGCGCGGGCGGCGCGCACGGCCTTGTCCACGTCGGCGGCCGAGCCCATCGAGATGTGGCCGGCGGCCTGCTCGGTGGCCGGGTTGATGACGGCCAGGGTCTTGGGCGTCGCCGGGTCGACCCAGGCACCGTTGATGTAGAACTTCAGGTACTCGCGCATGGGGTGTGGCTCCAGGAGGTGGTCTCGCGGCAAGGTGCCGGGACCGGCATTCTAGGCAGCGGTGGGCGGCGCTGCCGCCAGCGCACAATGACCCCATGGCGCGCGCCCTACCCACCCTTGAAGCCCCGGCCGGCGATGCCGTTGTGTCGCCCGATGGGCGGCACCGCCGCAGCGCCTTGACCCGCAAGCGCATCGTCAGCGCGCTCACCGCGCTGGTGAGCGAGGGCGTGATCACACCCACCGCCGAGATGGTGTCGTTGCGCGCCGATGTGGGCCTGCGCACCGTGTTCCGTCATTTCGACGACATGGAGACGCTGTACCGCGAGATGAACACCGAGTTCGACGCGATGCTGGCGGCTGCGATGCGGGCGCCGCTGGCCGCCGCATCGTGGCAGGATCGGCTGCAGGAGAGCATCAGCCTGCGCGCCGCTTTGTTCGAGCGCCTGGCGCCGTACTACGTCGGCACCCAGGTGCACCGGCACGAGTCGCCCTTTCTCAATGCCCAGTTGGTGCGGGCGGCCGCGCTGCACCGCGACCAGGTGCGCCGCCTGGTGCCGCCGGCCCTGGCCGACGACGCCGCATGCTTCGAGGCCTTGCTGCTGGTGCTGAGCATCGACGCCTGGCTGCGGCTGCGCCGCGAGCAAGGGCTGGACCTGGCGGCCGCTACTGCCGTGGTGCAGACGCTGGTGGGCGCGCTGGTCAGCGCGCTGACGGTGCGTCCGCAGTGACCGCCGCCTGGTGCGTGATCAGGCAGCCGGCAACCCCGACGCGGCGCAAGTCGGCCGCCCGGGCGGCCCGGGGCAGGCGCAGGAACGTGGGCACGTCGCCCGACGGGCTGCCGGCTGCTCTGGCTGTCAACCGCGCTGCCAGCGTGCCCAGCGCTGACGCACCAGACGCTTGACCGCCCGGGCGGTGCGCCAGGCCCAGGACGCCCGCACACGCAGCAACAGCGCCGCTTTCCAGCCGACCCAGCGCAGGTAGAGGCGGGCGAACCACGCCAGCTGCATCAGCGCGGGCCGGGTCAGCATGAACAAGCGCGCCACGATCGCCGTGCCCACCAGTTTGGCCGCCACGATCACCAGCGCGCCCAGGATCGGCTGGCCGCGGGCGATCAGCGCCAGCGCTGCCAGCTTGATCGGCAGCAGCAACAGCGTGGGCAGCAGGAAGACCGCCAGTGCCGCGTGCGGCGGCAGGCGGGTGATCAGGCCTTCGATCTGGCGCAGCAGCGGCAGCCGGCCCAGCCGGGCCAGCGCACGCTGCAACGGATCCCAGCCCCATTCCTCGAACAGGATCAATAGCGCCAGCAGGCCGGTCAAGGCCGCGCGCAACAGGCGGCCGAGGTTGCGCAGCAGGGCGGGGATCATGCCCGCATCATCGCCGCCCTGCGGCGGCGGGTTACGGCGTGGACGTTGCCGCCCCGTGATCTGGCGCCGGCAGCGCCGCCTGCACGGCCTGCAGCCAGGCGGCAAGCCGATCACCTTGCAAAAAATCGCGGCCGCCACCGTCGGCCAGGCTGCGCGGCAGGTCCAGCCGGTCGGCCAGGGTGTTGAACAGGCCGGCGTCCAGGCTGTCTTGCGCCACCAGATAGACCCACTGCTGGCCGGCGGCGGTCTGGGCCCGCGGGCCGGCCGGGCTGCGTCGGGTGCGCCAGGGCACACCGGCCTGCACCACCGCGTCCAGCCCGCCGGGCAGGGTGTCGTCCGGCAGCAGCAGCGTCAGGTTGGGGCCCACTGGCAGGCGGCCGGCCAGTTGGTCGCGGTCAGCCGGCGTGGCGCACAGCACCGCCACCTGCATCGCGCCGGGTTCGGCCGAACCGTCCGAACCGGCCGAACCGTCCGAACCGTCCGAACCGTCCGAACCGTCCGAACCGTCCGAACCGTCCCAATCGGCCAGCTGGCCGGCCAGCGCCTGCAGCGTGGCGTCGGCCAGCGCACTGTCGGGGTCGGCCGGGTCGGCGCGGTGGCAGGCGTGTTGCATCGCCCGCAGTGCCAGCGCCAGGCGCCACTGGTCGGCGTCGGCCAGGTAGCCGCTGCGTTGCCAGCCGGCCAGCAGGCGCCGGGCATCGGCCAGCGCGTGGTCGTGGGCCTCGCGCTGGCCAGGTGCCAGCGTCAGCAGGCGCTCGGTGTGCACCAGCGGCGGCAGTTGATCGGCCAGATCGGCCCGCAGGCGTTGCAGCATCAGGCGCGACAGGCTGTTGGTCAGGCGCTCGATGTCGGCCTCGGTCAGCGCAGCGCCGCGTGCACTGGCGTCACGCAACTCGTTCAGCGCGGCCAGCGGGCCCAGGCGCTGGCTGTCCAGCCAGGTGACCAGGGTCTGCATCAGCCCGGGCTGCTCGGCCAGCGGCGCGCCGCACAGCACCAGCGCCTGCGGCGCGGCCAGCGTGGCCCAGTCCGAGGCCTGCAAACCCAGGTGCTGGGGCTCGTCGACGATGACCAGGTCCGGCGCCCACCGCTGCAGGTGGGCAGCATCGCTGGCCAGCGCTTCGGGCGACAGGATGCGCACGCCCACCGCGGTGGACCACTGCGCCTGGCGCTGGTGCAGGCCACCCGCCATCACCTGGGCATCGCCCAAGGGGCCGGACGTGCCGGCAAAGCGTTGCCAGGCACGTTGCCAGGCGCTGCGCTGACCGGCAGCGCACAGCACCAGCACACGACTGAGGCCAAAGTGGCGCTGCCACAGCAGGGCTGCGGCGATGGCCTGCACACCCTTGCCCAGGCCGCGCTCGTCGGCCAGCAGCGCCCGGCCGGCGACCACGGCAAACAGCGCACCTTCGGCCTGGTAGAGCGGCAGTGGCGAGCGCAGCAAGCCCGCCAGCGCCGCGCTGGCCGGGCCGTCAGGGTAGGCCGCTTCGAGCAGGCCCAGGCGGTGCCGGGCGTCGCGGTGCGCGGCCAGGTGCGGCCAGACCGCCTCGTCAACTTGCCGGGTGTGGCCCGCCTCGGCGGCCAGGCGCTGCAGCGTGGGCAGCGCCGCATCGTCGTCAGGCGCCAAGTATTGCTGGCCGTCGAGCCGCGCCGCGGCCGCCTGCTGCAGCGACAGCGGGCAGGCCTGGCCGGGCAGCCAGGCGATGTGGCGCTGGTCGCCGTCCACCAGCAGGATGCTGCTGTGGGACTGGCCATTGGCGGCGAGCTGCGGCAGAGCGGCGACGGGCGCCGGCGCGGGTGCTTCGGTGCGGCCGGGCCGATCGGACCTGTCGTCACGGTCTTGGCGGGCGCTGGGGTCGGGGCGCTTGCTGCGGTCGCGGTCGCGGCCACGCGCGGGCCGGTCGTTGCGGTCTGGCCGGTCACCTTGCGGGGGCTTGTCGCCGCGCGGCGGCCGAGTGCCGTGGTCGGCGCGGGGCGCGCCTTCGGGCGCCGCCTGGCCGGGGGCCGGCTCAGGCGCCGCCACCGGTGATGCCGCCGGCACTGTGCCCGCCACCAGCACGGCCAGCACCGCCTGGGCGGTGTCGTCAAGCGCCGCATCGGCGGGGGCATCGCTGATCGCCTTGGCGGGCTGTGCCTGGACGGTGGGCGCGGTACGGGCTGCCGTCTTGCGGGGCGCCGTTTGGCGACCGGCCCGCTTGCCGGCCGGCACCGGGACTTCAGCCTTGGCGATCAGCTTGGGCGTGGGCAGCGGGGTTGGCGCCGCAGGCACAGTGGCTGCGGTAGACAGCGCCGGCTTGGCGGTCTTGGCGACCTTCCGGGGCGCCTTGGCCGCTTCAGCGCTCTTGACGGGCGGCTCAAACCGGGCGGGCGCGACGACGGGCCGTGCAACCTTGCGGGCCGCGGCCGGCTTGGCCCGCCCAACCACCGGGGCCACCGGGGCCACCGGCGCCACCGAAGCCAGCGGCGCCTGCACGGCCTGCGCCGCAAGCTTGCCTGGCGCGCTGCGCGTCGGGGGCTTCGCGGCAGCTTTGGCGGCAGGCCGGGTGGCCTTGGCCACCTTGGATGCGCTGGCCACCGCAGGTGCCGGAGCGGCTGGGTTGGCCGGCGTCGGCGTCTTGCGTCGGGATTTGGAGGGAGTCGCCATCGGGCGTGTGTCCGTTGAGGCGCCGCCAGGCTCGCTGGGCCGGCTGACGCGGGGTGGGGAGGGAGGGCGAACGGCTAAACGCCGCGCGCGCGATCAGCCTTGAATTGAGCCTGAAAAGCCGCAAAGCGGCCGACATCGAGCGCCTCGCGGACCTCGTGCATCAGGTTGAGGTAGTAGTGCAAGTTGTGGATGCTGGCCAGCATCGGCCCCAGCATCTCGCCGCAGCGCTCGAGGTGGTGCAGGTAGGCCCGGCTGACACCGGTGGCGCAGGCCTGGCAGGCGCAGGTGCTGTCGATGGGTTGCAGGTCGGTCTTGTTGCGGGCGTTGCGGATGCGCAGGTCGCCGAACCGGGTGAACAAATGGCCATTGCGGGCATTGCGGGTGGGCATCACGCAGTCGAACATGTCCACGCCACAGGCCACGCCCTCGACCAGGTCTTCGGGCGTGCCCACGCCCATCAGGTAACGCGGCTTGTGCGGCGGCAGCCGGTGCGGGGTGTGCGCCATGATGCGCAGCATCTCGTCCTTGGGCTCGCCCACGCTGACACCGCCAATCGCGTAACCCGGCAGGTCGAGGTCCACCAACTGCGCCAGCGATTCTTCACGCAGGCCCTCGAACATGCCGCCCTGCACGATGCCGAACAGCGCGTTGTGGTTCTCCAGGCGCTGGAACTCGGCCACGCAACGCCCGGCCCAGCGCAGGCTGAGCACCATCGAGGCACGGGCCTCGGCCTCGGTGGTCAGCACGCCCTGGGACTCGTAGGGTGTGCACTCGTCGAACTGCATCACGATGTCGGCATCGAGCACGGTCTGCACCTGCATGCTGACCTCGGGCGTCAGGAACAGCTTGTCGCCGTTGACGGGGGATGCAAAGCGCACACCTTCTTCGCTGATCTTGCGGCCGCGTCCATCGGCGCCGCCCAGGCTCCAGACCTGGAAGCCGCCCGAGTCGGTCAGGATTGGTTTGGGCCAGCCCTCGAAGCCGTGCAGGCCCTTGAACTTCTCGATCACCTCCAGCCCGGGCCGCAGCCAGAGATGGAAAGTGTTGCCCAGGATGATCTGCGCGCCCATGGCGTGCAGCGACTGCGGCAGCACACCCTTGACGGTGCCGTAGGTGCCCACCGGCATGAAGATCGGCGTCTCGACCACCCCGTGGTTCAGCGTGAGGCGGCCGCGGCGGGCGTGGCCTTCGGTGGCGAGTAACTGGAAATTCAGCATCGCTCAGGTTTTAAAAAAATCTGTTGCAGTTGAGCCTCCAGGCGTACGAACGACGGCAGGGCCCGCAAGGGCTCGAAGCTGGCCGTGAGTTCGGCAACCCGGTGGCGCCGCGCCTCCGGCGAAAAAGCCTTCAGCCGCCCGGCAGCGCGGCCCGAAGCGGTTCGAAGCGCCTCGAACAACAACGCTTCGGGATCCTTCAAGGATTCCAGCCGCGCCGCACCGGGCAGCTTCAAGGGCATTGTGCCGTTTGGATTGCCGGATGCAGAACGAATGGCCGTCTCGTCCAGCAGCAGCCACGCTTCAGTCATGCGCACCGGGATGATGGCCACCAGAGGCTGCCCCACCGTTTGGGGTGTCCAGGCTTCGTCAATTCCGCGTCGGCGGACCTGTGGGTGGATGCTTTCCGCATCGCGGTGAACAAAAAGCAACTCGCAGGGGTATGGGTCGAGTGCGCTGGCCCTGAGGCCCCAGGGTTGCCGCTTCGTGATGTCCGGCCCTTGACGGCGGACAACGCGCCAGTCACCCGGCAAAAAAGTCACCCGTCAAGTGCTCGTGAACCGTTCGTCGACCCGACCGCACCGGCCGGTGTTCGTCGCCAGCGCCAAGATAACTGGCCAGCGCGCCCTTGCTCACCACCTGTGCAGCCGGCTGGCCCGCAGCCCGCCAAGTGCCCGGCAGGGCCTTGAAGGTCACCCATTCCCGCCCTTGCTGCCGCACCGTGTCGGCCATCAACAGGGTGTCCTCGGCCAAATTCTTGACCACCAGTGGTGAATGGGTGTTGATGATGACTTGACGCGGTGAGGCGGCCCTTGCCGATGGATCGTCCAAGCCATCGATCGGCATATCCTCGGCCAGCAACTGCACCAGGCGCATCATCTCCGGGAGCCGTTGCGGGTGGATGCCGTTCTCGGGCTCCTCCAGGCAGATCAGGCCGCTGGCCCGGGGGTCCAGCCCCAGCAGCCCCAGCGCGATGAAGCGCAAAGTGCCGTCGGACAGCGAACTGGCGTCATACCCCCGGTGGTCACGCAAAGTCACCCGCAGCACCCGCTGTTGGCGTGCTTCGTCGCTGTCCACGGCAATGGACAAGACACCAGGAATCAACTCAGCCAGGAGATTGGCCAACTCGGCCTCACAGCCGATACGGCGCAATGCATTGGGCAGGTGCCCACCGGTGGCGGAAACACGGTCATCATCGCCAAATTCGTCGGGTGCGCGCAGGGCGGTCGGCTCCAGCTGCAACAGGCGCCAGGATTGCATCTCGCGCCGTGCTGCCAGGGCGGTCGGGTGGGTGGACGCGCTGACACCGGCCATCAGCGTCTGCGGCGACTTGGCCGCCGGTACGGAAAATGGGCGACCGGGGCCGCCCTTGTCACCCCACAGTTTCACGACGCCGTCAGGCAGGGTTTCAATGAAGGGCGTTGTCCTGCTGCCAGGGCCTTTCAAGTAGCGCTTTTTCCACTCCTTGTCCGGCTGGAACTTCAATTCGCGGGTTGCCGCCTCCAGGCTGAGCGCGACCAACTCCTCATGCTGCAATTGGAGTGCCGAGCCATGCTGTGCCGTCTGGTCGGTCTTCAGCGCCAGTTCCACTGTGTAGCGCAGACAGGTGGCCGTGGCATCGGCCGGCCGGTCGAAGTCATCACTTGCCAGCCTTGGCACGACCATGTCCGCAGACAAGCGGATGACCGGCGGTGCATCGCCATAACGCCCAAACAGTTGCTCAATGCCCGCCAGCCGCCCGCCGGTGCCACGCACGCGCGTCGCAGCCTTGACCAGTGGCATCGAAGCCAGATCGCTGAGCAGAGCGATGGCGTCGAACAGGTTGGACTTGCCGACACCATTGCGTCCCGCAATGCAGGTGAGCGGCCCGAAGCGCAAGTCAACGCCGCGCAGGTTCTTGAAACCGTCGATCTGCAGGCGGGTCAGCACACGTCGCACCAGGGTCCGCACGCTTGCGCTGTCGGCCCGCGGAGGGGGTCGTCGCAGAGGCCGGCATGGCGCAGATACGGATGTTGCACCCGGCGGATTGTCGCAGGGCCGGAAGCGCACAGCGCTGGACAAAGCCGCTCCGCCCAGGCGGTGCGAGTGAGGAAATTGCTCAGGACTTCTTGGCGGACTCCAGCGCCAGGATCCACTTGACCAAGGCCCGGGCGTCGGCCTCCTTGATGGCCACCGCGTTGGGCGGCATCGCCAGGCCCGAGACCTTGCCCTTCCAATGGCTCTCGTAGGGATTGGAGCCGGCCATCACGGTCTGGGTCAGCTTGGCGTCCGCGCCCTTCTGGCCCTTGTACTTGGCCGACACGTCACGCCAGGCGGGGCCGATCGGCGCCATGCCGTCCGGGCCTTTGGCGCCGGGGTCGATGTGGTGGCAGGTCATGCAGCCGGCATTGCTGGCCAGCTTGAGCATGGTCTCGTCCTTGCCGTCGGCGCGGGCCGTGCCGGTCAGGGCGGCTGCGGCCAGCAGGGTGGCGAGCAGGGGAAGGCACTTGGATTTCACGGGGGGGCTCCAGTCGGTTGATCGCAAAAACTGCCATCACCTTACGGTTGGAACCCCACCGGGCTTTGATGCGGATCAAGTTGGCGGAACATTTCGCCAGCCTGGCACACCGCCCCGCGGCCGCCCCGCAACGGCTGTGACGGCATGGAGCAATCGGCCAGCCAAGGTCAGCGTGCGACCAGCGACGACCCCACGGCGGCGATCGCCTCCTTGAGCTTGTCCGATGCCAGCGCCTTGCACTGCTCCAGCGTGGCGCCGGGTTCGGCGTCGAAGGCGGTGGCGCTCTCGCTGGGCTTGAACAGCAGCGACTTGCCGCTGCGTGGCACCATCATGGCGCGTGCGGTGACGACGCAGGTCTTGTCGGCGGTAAAGCCACCCTCGACCTGGCTGATGAAGCCGAACTTGCCCACCGGGTACAGCTTGTCCAGGCGCTTCATCAGCTTGTCGTCGACCTGACCCGTCCAGACCGCCAGCGCGGCGGGCCTGTCCATCAGCGCCGCGGTGGAGTGGTCCAGGATCAGGTACTGCGGCGCGGCCGCAAAACTGGCGGACGCGGACATCAGCAGCACCGCCGCCAGCAATCGGGCAATGTGCATGGTGAGGTTCATCGGGTGGAGGACGGGTTTGAAGCTTACGGACATTTGCCCCTGCCCCTGCCCCCGGCTTGCCATTCAAGGACGCGGACCGTGCACCTGGCGGTCCAGCAGCATGGCGTCGCCGTAGCTGAAAAAGCGGTACTGCGCCTCGATCGCGTGGCGGTACAGCGCCTGCACCCGGTCGTGGCCGGCAAAGGCCGAGACCAGCATCAGCAGCGTGCTCTTGGGCAGGTGGAAGTTGGTGATCAGCCGGTCCACCACGCGGAACTCGAAACCGGGCGTGATGAAGATGTCGGTCTCGCGGGCGCCGGCGGCCAGCAGCGCGCGTGGCGCGCCAGGACCGTCCGCGCCTGCCGCTGCGTGCCGGGCGGCCGATTCCAGTGCCCGCAACGCGGTGGTGCCGGCGGCCACGATGCGCCCGCCGGCAGCGCGTGTGCGGGCAATCGCGGCCACCGTGGCCTCGGGCACGTCGTACCACTCGCTGTGCATCGGGTGATCGCTCAGGCGCTCGGTGCGCACCGGCTGGAAGGTGCCGGCGCCGACATGCAGCGTCAGCTGCGTGCTGGCCACGCCGCGTGCGGCCAGCGCGGCCAGCACGGCGGCATCAAAATGCAGTGAGGCAGTGGGCGCGGCCACCGCGCCGGGGATGTGCGCAAACACGGTCTGGTAACGCGCCACGTCGTCGGCCGCATCGCTGTGGGTGATGTAGGGCGGCAGCGGCACATGACCAAAAGCCTCCAGCAGCACCAGCGGGTCGGCCGGGAACCGCAGGTGGAACAGGCCGCCGTCCGGCCCGCCCCGGCCCAGCACCTCGGCGTCGAAAGCACCGCGCGCAAAACTGATGCTGCTGCCGGCACGCGGCGACTTGCTGGCGCGCAGGTGGGCCAGCACCTCGAAGCCGGGCAGCACCCGCTCGACGAGCGCCTCCACCGTGCCACCGGTGGGCTTTTCGCCAAACAGCCGGGCCTTGATGACGCGGGTGTTGTTGAACACCAGCAGGTCGCCGGGGCTGAGCAGTCCGGGCAGGTCCCGGAACACCCGGTCCACCGGCAAAGCGCCGGTGGCGTCCAGCAGGCGCGAGGCGCTGCGCTCGGCGGCGGGGTGCTGCGCAACCAGCGCCGGCGGCAGCGCAAAATCAAAATCGGCAAGGGTGTAGGTGCGCATGGTGATCAGGCTTTACCGGCCTGAAGACTCCGTAAACGGCGGATTGTTCCACGCCGCCAGGCCGGCGGGGTCAGCGGCCGGTGGCGGCGGGCGGTGCGCCAGGCAGCGCCGCGCCGGGCAATGACGGGGGCTGGACCGCCAGCGGCACCTGGGCCGGCACCACCACACCCTCCATGCCGATGCTGCTGACCGCGCCACCCTCGGCCCACTCGCTGTAGACCCAGTCGCCGGCGCTGTGCAACATGCCGTCCGGAGGCGCTGGCGGCACGCCGACCGGTACCCGCTTGAGCGCCTGGGCCATGTAGTCGATCCAGATCGGCAGCGCCAGGCCGCCGCCGGACTCGCGGGCGCCCAGGCTTTGCGGCTGATCGAAGCCCATCCAGGCCACCGCCACCAGACCGGCGCTGGCCGCACCGCCGGCACCGCCCACGGCTCCGGCCTGGAAGCCGGCAAACCAGGCGTCCACCGCGTCGTTGGTGGTGCCGGTCTTGCCGTAGACATCGGCGCGCTGCAGCTGCTGCTGGGCACGCGCCGCAGTGCCCACCCGGGTCACGTCGTTGAGCAGGCTGTTGGTGACAAACACGTTGCGCGCCGGCACCGCACGCCGGGCCTCGTCCAGCGGCGCTGCGGCGGGCGCTTCGAACAAGACCTTGCCCTGGGCGTCGGTGATGCGCTCGATCACCACCGGCGCCACGCGCCAGCCGCCGTTGGCCAGTACGGCGTAAGCCTGCGCCAGCTGCAGCGGTGAGGTGCTGCCGGCGCCCAGCGCCAGCGTCAGGTTGGCGGGCTGCTTGTCTTGCTCGAAGCCGAAGCGCGAGACCCAGGCCAGCGCCGGCGGGATGCCGATCTGGCGCAGCACCCGGATGCTGACCAGGTTCTTGGACCGGGCCAGCGCCTGGCGCAGCGTCATCGGCCCGTCGAACTGGCCGTCCGAGTTTTGCGGCGCCCAGCCGTCGCTGGTCTCCAGCGGCGCGTCGTTGATCACGGTGGCGGGCATCACGCCGTTTTCCAGTGCTGCCGAGTACAAAAACGGCTTGAAGCTGGAGCCGGGCTGGCGCCAGGCCTGGGTCACATGGTTGAAGGGCTGGCGCACAAAGTCGAAGCCGCCCACCAGCGCCCGCACCCGGCCGGTGCTGGCGTCCAGCGCGACAAAGGCGGCCTGCACCTCCGGCCACTGCGTCACGGCCCAGGCGGTGTTGGTGTTGACGGCGTTGCCGGCGCCAGCCGGCCCTGCCGAGGCACGCGGTTGCCAGACCCGCAGGATGTCGCCGCGCTGGATCAGCAAGTCCTTGGCAGCCTTGGGCGACAGGCCGGGCAACGCCACCCGCAGGCCGTCGCCGGTGATGCGCAGCGCCTCGCCGGTGGCCAGTTGCAGCCGCAGCTCACGCGGGCTGGCGGCCAGCACGATGGCCACCCGCAGCTGCTCGTCGTCGAGCTGGTCTTTCAGGGCCTGCGCGGCGGCGCGTTCGATCTCGGCCTGGCCCGCGGCGGTGCTGGATTCGGCCGGCAGGTCGGCATGGTCCTCGGGGCCGCGCCAGGGCTGGCGGGCGTCGTAGGCCAGCACGCTGCGGCGCACCGCCGCCCAGGCCGCCTGCTGCTCAGTGGCCAGCAGCGAGGTGGTGACCTTGATGCCTTGGGAATACACCTCGGGGCCAAAGCGCTCGACCACCAGCCGGCGCGCCATCTCGGCCACATGCTCGGCATGCAGCGGCACCTGCAGCGCGCTGCGGATGTTGAGCTTCTCGGCGCGTGCCGCGGCCTGCTGGGCCTCGCTGATGACCCCCGTGGCCACCATGCGCTGCAGCACGGTGCGCTGTCGCTGGGTGGCCCGGGCCAGGTTGGTGACCGGGTTGGCATAGCCGGGGTTCTGCGGCAGGCCGGCCAGCATGGCCGCCTCGGCGATCGACAGCGCGGCCAGCGGCTTGCCGAAGTAGGTGTCGGCCGCGGCGGCAAAGCCGTAAGCCCGCTGGCCCAGATAGATCTGGTTCATGTAGAGCTCCAGGATCTGGTCCTTGCTCAGCTTGCGCTCGCTCTGCAGTGCCAGCAGCGCCTCCTTGAGCTTGCGCTCGGGCGTGCGCCGCGTCGACAGGAAAAAGGTGCGCGCCACCTGCTGGGTGATGGTGGACGCGCCCTGACGCAGGCCGCCGGTGGCCGCAGCCACCAGCGCACGCAGCACGCCCTTGGGGTCGATGCCGCCGTGCGTGCGAAAGCGGGTGTCCTCCACCGCCAGCAGGGCCTGCTGCAGCAACGGCGGGATCTGCGCTATCGGCACAAATTGGCGCCGCTCGCTGCCGAACTGGGCAATCTCGACGCCGTCTGCGGTAAAGACCTGCAGCGGCTGGCGCGGCTGGTAGGCAGTGACGCGGTCCAGCGGCGGCAGTTGCGGGGTGGTCCAGGCCACCGCCGCCAGCAAGGTGGCCACCGCCAGCAGCAGCGTGCCCAGCGCTGCCCAGGCCAGCGTGCGCCAGCGCCACCATGCCGGGCGGCCCCCGGACAGGGCGCTGGCAGAACGGGGGGACGGCGGCAGGGGCGGCATCGACGGGCAAGGGCTGGCTGGACAGGCGAATTGTCCGGCAGCGTGGCGGCGGCGGCTTACACCGCGCAGCGGCGGGTGGCCGTCACCGGCTGCGGGGCAGCCGCCGGCTCAGGCCATGCCCGGCAGCCAGCCGAACGCGGTCTCAGCCCCCGCCCCGCTGCAGCGTGCGGCGGGCCTGCAGCACCACCGGCCGGTCGATCATCCTGCCGTCCAGCCGGGCGGCGCCGGGCGAGGCGGCGTCAGCCTCCAGCACGCGGCGGGCCCAGTCGAGCGCCTGCGGGCTGGGCGCCAGCGCGCAGTGGATGGGCGCCACCTGGCGAGGGTGGATGCACAGCTTGGCGCCACAGCCGTGGCGGCGCGACCAGGCCAGGTCGGCCAGCAGCCGGCTCTCGTCGTCCAACTGGGGGGTGACGCCGGCCACCGGCGCGGCCAGGCCGGCCAGGCGCGAGGCGATGGCCAACCGGCTGGCGGCGTAGGACAGGCCGTCGCTGTGCTCGGTGATGTCCAGATCGAGGTCGAGTGCAAAGTCCAGCGTGCCGAAGACCAGGCGGGTCACGCCTTCGGCCTGCGCCACAGCGTCGGCCTGGGCCACGCCCCGGGCGGATTCAACCAGCGCCAGCACCTGCGCACCGGGCAAACCGGCACACAGCGCGCGCAGCTGCTCGGGGTGCTCGGCCTTGGCCAGCATCACGCTGGGCAGGCCCAGCTCGCGCAGCAGGCGCAGGTCGTCGGCAAAGTGGCTGGAGGCGGCGTGGTTGATGCGCACCACAACGCGGTTGCGGTCGGCGGCCGCGGCGGTGGCTGCCCAGGCCGCGATGGCGTCGCGCGCTGCACCCTTGCTGTCGTCGGTGACGGCGTCCTCCAGGTCCAGCACCACGGCATCGGCACCACTGGCCAGGGCCTTGGCAAAACGCTCCTGGCGGTTGCCAGGCACAAACAGATAGGTTCTGGGCGTCATGGCACCGGCTTTAGCGCAGTGTGGCGGTGGCGTCCATCGTCAGCCAGCCTTCGTGGTCCTGGGCCCAGAGGTGCAGCGTTTTGCCATCCGGCTGGACTTCGCCGTTGACGCGGAAGCTGTGCAGGTCGAAAGTCGGCCGCACCGCCTTGAAGCGGAAGCTGGCCACGTCGGCACCGGGCAGTTCGCGCCGCAGCAGGTCCATCAGCAGCGTGGCGATCAACGGGCCGTGCACGATCAGGCCGGGATAGCCCTCGACGCCGGTGACGTACGGCCGGTCATAGTGGATGCGGTGGCCGTTGAAGGTCAGCGCCGAGTAGCGGAACAGCAGCACCGTGTCGGGCACCCACTCGCGCTGCCAGCGCGCAGCGGTGGGGGCGGCTTGTGGCGGCGGTGCCACGTCGCCGGGCTGCTGGATATCGCGGTAGACGATGTCGTGAAGCTCGACCAGCGCCGGCTCGGTGCTGCCGTTGCAAAACAGCCTGTGCCGCACCTTGACAAACACCAGCGTGCCGCTGCGGCCGTGCTTGGTGCTGACGTCCTGGATGGTGGAGCTGCGCGTCACGGTGTCGCCCACCCGCACCGGCGAGCGGAACTCGAACTGGCTGCCGGCCCACATGCGGCGCGGCAGCGGCACCGGCGGCAAGAAGCCACCGCGATCGGGGTGGCCGTCAGGCCCGATCTGCGACTGCCGGTGCATCGGCAGAAAGTAGAGCCAGTGCCACAGCAGCGGCAGCACGTCGCCCGGCTGCACCGGCGCGGGCGGATGGTCCAGCGTGGCGGCCAGCGCGATCACCGGCGTGGGCGTGATGGTGTCGTGCAAGGTCTGGCTGCGGCCGATCCAACCCGCCAGGTCGGCGTAGGCCGCGGGCGCTTCGGCGCTGGTGGTGCGGGTCTCCGGGGTGTTCGGGGGTGCGGGTGTCATGGGGCGTCTCCGTATCGGTTGCAGCAGTCGGTTTCAGTCGGCGTCCGCCACCAGGCTGTCGATCGCGCGACGCAGGCCGTCGTCGCCGATCGGCACGCCCTGCACCCGCAGCGCCGCCTCGATCCCGGCCAGGCAGCCCAGGATGGTGGCCGGGTTGCTGTCGCCCAGGTGGCCGATGCGGAAGGCCCGGCCGGTCAGCGGCCCCAGGCCACCGGCAATGGCCACGCCAAAACGGTCGCGCGCCACCTCGCGCAGCGCGTCCACGTCGACGCCCTCGGGCACGCTGATGGTGGTCACCGACACCGACCGGCTGGCTGGCTCGACCGCGAAGAATCCCAGCGCCCCGGCCTCGGCCCAGCCCGAGACGGCGGCCTGCACCGCGCGCGACAGGCGGCGGTGGCGGGCGAACACCGCCTCTTCACCCTCGTCGGCGATCAGCGCAAACGCGGCGGCCAGGCCGGCCAGCAGGGTTTGCGGCGGTGTGCCGCAGAACTTGCGGTAACTCAGCGGGCTTTGGCGCAGCCGCCAGTCCCAATAAAACCGCGGCGCGGGGTTGCGCTCGCCCACCGCCAGCGCGGCGGCGTCGACCGCGACAAAGCCGATGCCGGGCGGCGTCATCAGGCCTTTTTGCGACGCGCCCAGCACCACGTTGGCGCCCAGCGCCGGCATGTCCACCCAAGTGCAGGCCAGCGAGGCCACCGCATCGACCACCAGCAAGGCCGGGTGGCCGGTGGCGCTGATGGCGGCGCGGACCGCCGCCAGGTCGTTGCTGATGCCGCTGGCGGTGTCGGTGTGCACCACGAACACGGCCACGATCAGGTGCGCCGGGTCGCCCAGCAGCGCTTGCGCCACCACCGCGGGGTTGATCGGCAGGCCCGGCACCCAGGGCGTGCGTTGCACCCGCCGGCCCAGCGCCTCGGTCTGCACGGCCCAGGATTCCGAGAAGTGGCCGGTGGAGGGGATCAGCACCAGGCTGCCCGGCGGCAGCAGGTTCTCGACCACCACCTCCCAGGCGCCGTGGCCGTTGGTGGCGTAGAAAAACACCTCGGCGTCGGGGCTGTGCAGCAGGCTGCGCAGGCCGGACTCGCAAGCGGCGATGGTGGCGTCCAGCCGCGGGTCGCCCATGTCCATCGGCTGGCGCGCCATCGCATGCAGCACCTCGTCGGGCACCGGGCTGGGGCCGGGCGACTGCAGGAATCGGCGGCCGGGGATGCGGGGCTGGCTGGTATGGGCGGACATGGCGAGGGGCGGCGGGCGCAGCGGCGCAGCGGGGCGCGGGACGGCCATGCTAAGGGCTGCTCCTGCAGCCCTTGGCCCTGTCCGGCGCGCCGGACAGGGCGCCGCTTGCCTGGCCTGCATTCCCCGACCCTGCAGGCGCCGCGCAGCTTGCTGCGATGCTGGGGTGTTGGGCCCGGCCATGCAGCGCCGCTGCCCTGGCCCTATTTTTTGCACCGAAAGCGACCCGCCATGTCTCTAACCCTCTCCCTGGCCTTGCCTGCCCTGCTGACCGTTGCGGCCCTGGGGCTGAGCGCCTGCGGTTCGAGCTGGTCTGAGCGCGTGAGGGCGCAACGCCCGCCGCCTCAGCGGTTGAACAGCAGCAGCTGCGGGTCCAGGCACTGGCGCAACGGTGCCGGCAGCGCCGGTAGCCGGTCCGCCAGAAAGCGCCGGATGAAGACCGGCGCCGACCACGGCCCGGTGTCCCCGCTCCACACACCGCCGGCCTGCACCTGCAGGACCCCGCCGCTGCGCGCAAGTGCCACGATGGCGGGGTCCAGTGGTGCAACGGCGCTGCCGCCCCAGCGCACCTCCGCCAGCAGCCACTGCGCATCGCCCGCGCCCCAGCTCAGCACCTGCACCGGCCGGGCCAGCAGCGAGGCCGGTGGGCTGTAGCCGGCCAGGGCGCGCTGGGCCTCTTGCCAGGCCACCGAGCCGTCCGCCAGCACGGTGACCGTATTGCAGCGCCGCACCAGCCGCAGCCAGGCGCCCTGCATTTGGCCGGCGGCGTCCACCGGCCGGCCGCTGACCTCCAGCAGCACGCCCTGGTCCTGCGGCAGCAGGCGCAATTGCGACAGCAGCAACAGCGCGCTTGCGGCTACCAGGCTGGCCGCCGCGGTGCGCCGCTGCATCAGGCGCGCCGCGCGGTGCGCCGCGCAGCCGCCACCACCAGCGGCTGGTACCACGAGCCCAGCAGCCGCACCAGCTTGTCGGCCCAGCGTGCGTCGGCGCCCACCAGCACCCGGCGCTGGTTGCGCTCGACGGCCCGCAGGATCTGCAGCGCGGCCGACTCGGCCGAGGTGGCGTCCAGCAGCTTGTCGAACTCGGCCCGGGCCTGCTCCGCGTCGCGCCCCAGCAGGGCGGCGGTGCTGGCGTCCATGCGGGCGCTGCGGGCAATGCGGGTGCGCACGCCGCCCGGGTGCACGCAAGTCGCGCTGACCGGCGCCCGGCCCAGCTCCAGCTCCATGCGCAGCGCCTCGGTGTAGCCGCGCACCGCAAACTTCGACGCGTTGTAGCAGCCGTTCAGCGGCATCGCCATCAAGCCGAACAGGCTGGAGGTGTTGACCACATGGCCCTCACCCGAGGCCCGCAGGTGCGGCAAGAAGGCCTGCGTGCCCCAGACCACGCCCCAGAAGTTGATCGCCATCAGCCACTCGAAGTCCTCGCGCCGCACCTGCTCCAGCGTGGCCGACAGCGCCACGCCGGCGTTGTTGAACACCAGGTTGACGCGGCCATGCTGCGCCGCGGTCTGGTCGGCCCAGGCGTAGACCGCGGCGCGGTCGGCGGTGTCCACCCGGGCGGTGGTGATGCGCACGCTGGCATTGGCCTGCCGTGCCGCATCGGCGGTCTCAGCCAGGCCGGCGGCGTCGATGTCGGACAAAGCCAGGTGGCAGCCGCGGCGCGCCAGCGCCAGCGCCAGCTCGCGCCCCATGCCTGAGGCCGCACCGGTGATCGCCGCGACCTTGTTGTCAAAATTCTTCATCGCTGCCTCAGGCTCTCAGGCCTTGAAGCCACGCACCGGCAAGGCCGCGCTGCGCCGCAGCCAGTTGTGCTCGGCGTAGTGGGCACGGCCATCGGTGGCGTGCAGGGTGTAGGCGTGGCGCGACAACGCTGACCGGTTAGGCGCGCTCCAGTGCGGCAGCCGGCCATGAAAGCAGACCAGCGTGCCCGCGGCCACCTCCAGCGGCACGGCGCTGCGCACGTCCGGCCAGGGCGTGGCATCCAGTGCGTCCATGCGCACGGCGTCCTGATCGCTGCCATCGCCCAGACGCACAAAACGCTCACGCAGCGGGCTGCGGTGGCCACCGGGCTGTACCCACAGGCAGCCGTTGGCCTGGGTGGCGTCCTCCAGCGCAAACCAGAACGCGGTGACCGAGGACGGGGTGGTGTCGAAGAAGCTGGCGTCCTGGTGCCAGTTGACCTCGCCGCCGATGCCGGGCTGTTTGAAGATGTACATCGATTGCCAGAGCTGCGGGTCCACCAGCCCCAGATCGGTGGCCAGCTCGGCCAGCGCCGGGTTGCGCGAAAAGCGCCCGAACACCGGGTCGAGGTCGTGCATCGCATGGCCGATCTTGTTGATCGACAGCGCCTTGGCCTGGCGCAGGTGGCCGGCATCGTCAAACGCTTCTTCCTCGAAAAAACACTGGATGCCCTCGGCCGACGACAGAAAGTCGGCGCCGGCGCTGCGCCGTGCCTGGTCGGTGGTCGAGAAAATGCTGCGGTGCGCATCGGCGTCGAAAGCATCGACGATCTGCAGCGCACGTCCGCGCAGCGCAGCCAGCGCGTGCGCCGGTTTGAAGCCGGGCAGCACCAGGTAGCCGTCGGCCTGGTATCGCACTTGCTGGTGGGTGGAAAGCATGACCGGATGATGCCACCGGGCCCTGTCCCGGGGTACGCTGGTGCCCATTGCCCCATCCACCCGACAACACCCGAGAACACCCATGCTGATCCGCAACGCCACCCTGCCCGACGGCCGCACCGGGATCGACCTGCGGGTGCAGGACGGCCGTATCCAGGCGCTGGGGCCACACCTGTTCGACGGCCAGCCCGCGCCCGACGGCACCGAGCTGATCGACGCGGCCGGCTGCCTGCTCAGCCCGCCGTTTGTCGATGCCCACTTCCACCTGGACGCCACCCTCAGCCACGGCCTGCCGCGCATCAATGCCAGCGGTACGCTGCTGGAAGGCATCGCGCTGTGGGGCGAGCTCAAGCCCCTGCTGACGCACGAGGCCCTCGCCTCCCGTGCGCTGCAGTACTGCGACTGGGCGGTGGCCAAGGGCCTGCTGGCGATCCGCAGCCATGTCGACATCTGCGACGACCGGTTGCTGGCGGTGCGTGCACTGCTCGATGTCAAGCAGCGGGTGGCGCCCTACCTGGACCTGCAGCTGGTGGCGTTTCCGCAAGACGGGCTGCTGCGCTGCCCCGGCGCGCTGGCCAACCTGGTGCGTGCGCTCGATCTGGGCGTGGACGTGGTGGGCGGCATCCCGCATTTCGAGCGCACCCACGATCAAGGCACCGACAGCGTGCGCCAGCTGTGCGAGCTGGCCGCCCAGCGCGCCTTGCCGGTGGACATGCACTGCGACGAAAGCGACGACCCGCAGTCGCGCCACATCGAGACCCTGGCCCACCACACCCAGCGCCTGGGGCTGCAGGGCCGGGTCACCGGCTCGCACCTGACGTCGATGCACTCGATGGACAACTACTACGCTTCCAAGCTGATCCCGTTGATTGCCGAGGCCGGTGTGCACGCGGTGGCCAACCCGCTGATCAACATCACGCTGCAGGGCCGCCACGACAGCTACCCCAAGCGGCGCGGCATGACGCGGGTGCCCGAGCTGATGGCCGCCGGTGTCAATGTCGCCTTCGGCCACGACTGCGTGATGGACCCCTGGTACAGCCAGGGCTCGGCCGACATGCTGGAGGTGGCGCAGATGGGCCTGCACGTGGCCCAGATGACCAGCGCAGACCAGGTGCGCGCGTGTTTCGACGCAGTGACCGTCAACGCCGCCCGGGTGATGGGTTTGCAGGACTACGGGCTGGCGGTGGGCTGCCATGCCGACTTCGTGCTGCTGCAGGCAAGCTCGCCGGCAGAGGCGCTGCGGCTGCGCGCCACCCGTCTGGCCGTGATTCGGCGTGGCAAGGTGATTTCGCGCACGCCGGCGGCCACTGCCTCGCTGTCATTGGCCGGCCGGCCGGCGCAGGTCGACTGGACCCTGGCCCGCTGAGCCGATGATCCGCTGCAGCACGCCGACCCCCGCAAACCGCCGTGGCTAGAATCAAAACGTCAGGGATATCCCGTCAATAAAACCACCATGAAACTTATCGGATCGCTCACCAGTCCCTACGTGCGCAAGGTGCGCGTGGTGATGGCCGAGAAAAAGCTCGACTACCAGCTGGTGATCGAGGACGTGTGGGGCAGCGACGTGATGCTCAAGTCCAACCCGCTGGGCAAGGTGCCTTGCCTGGTGATGGAGGGCGGCGAGGCGGTGTTCGACTCGCGCGTGATCGTCGAATATGTCGACACCCTGTCGCCGGTGGGCAAGCTGATCCCGCCGTCGGGCCGTGAGCGGGTCGAGGTGCGCACCTGGGAGGCGCTGGCCGACGGCCTGTGCGACGCCCTGCTGCTGGCCCGCATGGAGGCCACCTGGGGGCCGCGTGAGGGCGCGCGTTGCCCCGCCTGGATCGACCGCCAGATGAGCCGCGTCGACAGCACACTCAAGGCCATGAGCGCCGGCCTGGGCGACAAGCCCTGGTGCAACGGCAACCACTTCACGCTGGCCGACGTGGCGGTGGGGTGTGCGCTGGACTACCTGTCGTTCCGCTTCGGCCATGTCGATTGGCGTGCCGAGCACGCCAACCTGGCCCGGCTGGCCGAAAAGCTCGAAGCCCGCCAGAGCTTCATCGACACCGCGCCGCCAAAAGCCTGAGCCTGAGCCGGCGTCAGGTCAGGCCAGGCGCAGATCGCCGGCGCGCAGCGCCCACTGCATCTTGCGGTAGATGGTGCGCACCCGGGCGGTCAGCTCGCGCGGGCCGACACCTTCATGGTGCGCCAGGTCGGCCAGCCGTTCGCCGATCGACAGGCGCCGCAGCAGCCTGCATTCCCCGGCGGTCAGCGCCAGCGGGTTGCTCAGGTCCTCCACCGCCCGGCGCGCGGGCTCGCGGCCGCTGACGGCGAAATGCTCCAGCAGGCGCCGCGCGATGAAGGGCGCGATGGCCGCGCCGCCCGCCAGCGTGTCGAGCACCTGGGCGGCCAGTGCACCGGGCTGCGCGTCGGGCACCATGAAGAAGTTGTCCGCGCCGGCCTGCAAGGCGTCCAGCAGCAGCGGATCGGCCTCGGTCGCGGCCAGCACCAGCACTTGGACCCGCTGGGCCCGCGATCCGGCACACAGCGCCCGGATCAGCTCGATCACGCTGCCGTCCAGCAGCCGCAGGTCGGTCACCAGCACGGCAGGTGCCTGGCGGGCCAGCTGGCGACGGGCCTCGACAAAGCTGCAAACCGGACCCGGCACGGTCCAGCCCGCAGCGCGCAACTCTGCTTGCCAAGTCGGGGCCTGGGTGATGTTGTTGACAGCCAGCAATACGGATTTCATGGTCCCGGTAACAAATCGTTTCGACGATCATTCTGGGGACTCGGTGTTCGACGGGCATCCCCGCCCTGCGGGGGTTGGTGCGCGATTTTGCCGGTTTAGGGTCAGGCCGGACTGCCCGGCGTGAGGTTTGTCACACCGGCAGAGCGACCTCGACGGGGCGGCGGCTGGCAGCCGCCGCCTGTGGCTTCAGCCAGCCAGCGGCGTTGGCGCCGCTGTTGACAAGGGCCTGGAAGCTGTCGCTGCGGGCCAGCGGCCAGTACAGGCTGAACACCGGGTGCGGCCAGTCCACCTCACCCCGCTCGGCCGCCAGCAGGGCGCCCGGCGCCACGGTGGCCAGCAAGCTGCTCATCAGCCGCACCTCCTGGTCCGCCGTGCGGCGCACGATGTGCGATGCGCTGATCTGGTTCGGGTGCGTCAGGCCGGCGGCCTGCACCAGCTCCTGCAGCGCCTCCAGCGTCTGGCGGTGGAAGTTGAGCACCCGCTGGGTCTTGTCCGGCACCACCAGCGCCTGCTGGCGCAGCGGGTCTTGCGTGGCCACCCCCGTCGGGCAGCTGCCGGCGTGGCAGTGCTGGGCCTGGATGCAGCCCAGCGCAAACATGAAGCCACGGGCCGAGTTGCACCAGTCCGCACCCAGCGCCATGGCGCGGGCGATATCGAAGGCGCTGACGATCTTGCCGGCGCAGCCGATGCGGATGCGTTGCCGCAGGTTCAGGCCCACCAGGGTGTTGTGCACCAGGCGCAGGCCTTCTTGCATCGGCGCGCCGACGTGGTCGGTAAATTCAAGCGGCGCAGCGCCGGTGCCGCCCTCGGCGCCGTCGACCACGATGAAGTCGGGCAACAGACCGCTCTCCACCATCGCCTTGGCCAGCGCAAACCATTCCCAGGGGTGGCCGATGCACAGCTTGAAGCCGACCGGCTTGCCACCCGACAGCGTGCGCAGCCGGTCCATGAACTGCAGCATGCCGATGGGCGTGGAAAACGCGCTGTGCGCTGCAGGCGAGACACAGTCCACCCCCACCGGCACGCCACGGGCGGCGGCGATCTCGGCCGACACCTTGGGGCCGGGCAGCACACCGCCGTGGCCGGGTTTGGCGCCCTGGCTCAGCTTCAACTCGATCAGCTTGACCTGCGGGTCGCGGGCATTGGCCTCGAACCTGGCGTCGCTGAAGCTGCCGTCGTCGTTGCGGCAGCCGAAGTAGCCCGAGCCGATCTCCCAGATCAGGTCGCCGCCGTGTTTGCGGTGGTGCGCGCTGATCGAGCCCTCGCCGGTGTCGTGCGCAAAGCCGCCGGCCTTGGCGCCGCCGTTCAGCGCCATGATGGCGTTGGC